>CAYPPO010000026.1:0-27495 GCA_964412625.1 uncultured Candidatus Poseidoniales archaeon | reverse complement strand
ATTGGGTCATTAGATTCCCAACATGGCTCATGCAATAAATCCCACAGGCTTCCTTGATACAAAACGACATCATCATTTAGCCCGATAGTGACAGGGATAGTTCGTAAAAAGGTGATAATGCTGGTGGTATTTGTTCTTTCGACATCACCAATACGCTGCTCAAGGTCATGTATAACATCTAAAACAGGTAGATCTCTGATGGCATCCGTTTCGTTTCTGTCACCTCTTTCCTCTGCACTGAATATGAATAGAGATGTCTGGCCTCCGCTAAAGAATTCGGAATATTCAGCCAGTGAGTTTAATGAATCAATTCCATCTGGTGCTTCAGAAGAACCAGTAATTGGCTCATTCATGGAATCATAATTTATTATCCCGTAAAATGTGACAGAGCCAAAGATTATGACGATGGGTAAAAATACTTTTACCGGAAATTTGCCGATGTTTTTCCACATCATTGGATTTGTTCTTTTGTTGTAACGCAGCATGTATGCAATCGTTGGAACTAATATTATGCTTAGGACTAATGTTGAGGCAATACCCAATACTAGCGTCACACCGACGGAACGTATCGGAGCAACAGGAACGATTTGTGGAGCGATTAGTACGGAGAAACCGATAACCGTAGTGATTGCGGAAAGAAACACTGCAACACCGGTTGAACTGGCCATTTCTAAAACACATTTTTTATAAAAATCAAAATCCCATAAATCAGGGACTTTAATCTCTTTTTCACCACGTTTTTTCCGTCGTACATTTTCATCCTGCATTTTTTGTAATTCTTTCCTTCTAACCTCTTCAATACGATTCACCATGTGTAGTGCATAGTCTACACCAAGGCCAATTAGTATCGGGAAGGTGGCAACAATCATTGGCGTCAGTGTTATGTCAAGTAATACTGACGAACCAAAAGTAAACGCCAATGCCATCACAATCGGAGTTCCGGTAATTGCTACTACCTTTAGGGAGCGATGCAAGGCAGTAATTATCAGCACAGTGAATAAAATAGACCACGGCAAAATCATCAATAAGTCTTCGTAAATTGCTGCTGAAATATCTTCGAGTACTTTGGTTAAACCGGTTACCGTCATCACACTTATTTCAGAACTAGGTCTGTTTTCGACAACTCTCTCAAAGTGCGTCAGTAATTCCTCAAAATTATTGAAATCATCAATTTCCTTAAAATTCTGATTCATCCCGACGATAATTGCTGTGGTATCCCAAATCCCATCATTATTGGTATCTTTGATTAGGTCATCAAAACTACCATTTGATTGTTCAATAATTGTATCAATTCTTTCCTGTTCGGGTATGGCATATTCACCGCCTCCAGGTATGTTATCACACGGTAAATCTAGCAGTGGTATACGAGTATTCATGCCGTGAACGCAAAGGGAGTTGTTGAATCTACCGTCTGCTGAATTGATTTCTTTGATAACCTGTGCTGGAGATATAATCCATAGAACACCATCATTCCTTCCGTTATCGTTTTTGTCGTAATCAATTCCTCTGCTGATTGAATCTCCATTGACGTTATCTGCATCCCCCTCGACCCAACTTATCACATCGAGAATTTCCTTATCGGTTATGTTTGCGTCACTAGACATATCAAAAGCATTCTCAGTTCTGATGTAGATTACTGTTAGGTCTGTAGACCATTCTTCTCTAACTTCAAGCAGTAGATCTGTAGAAGGTGCGCCGTCAGGTAGGAATATTTCCACATCATCGTCTATTTGTGACTGAAAATCCATACCTTGTTGGGCAAAAAATGCTGATATTATAATCAACAAAACAACAACACTAGCAGGAGAACTCAAAACATTGCTGTACATATTGTCTAAGCCTTGCATGGTTTTGTTTGATGCTGCATCTTTGACTTTACGATATTTTTCTTTGACAACCACAAGCGGCCCATTATTATCGCCGGGCGCTTCGGTCATGGTATGTGCATTTATGCTAGGGATTTGAATAATCCTGTTTCAGGATTTAATCTGAAACAGTTTTGTAAGATTTAATCTAAACCGAATTCCCTTACAATTAGGTGTTTCAAAAATCCCCGAGCAGACTGTAATACCAAGCCTGTTGCCATTAATGAGAGGCCTAAAACGCCAATCCATACGGCAGATAAACCAGATCCGATATAACTATCTAGTTGGCCAGTTACATTCTGTGCCAAATTCAAACCCATTGCTGCGCCTGCTGCGAACAATCCTAAACCTGGTAGTCCAAGAACTAGTATCGGTTTTTTATGGGAAAGTGAGATTAATGCCCATGACAGTACAGTGAATCCATGAGACACCGCAGTGAAGTTAGAACCTTTAGGGACGTCATATCTAACCATTGTCGGAACTTCGGTGATCGTTAATTGCTTTTCATGGGCGTCTTCGAGCATTTCTAATGATAACTCCATTCCCTCGCTGTCAAACCTAAGCAAATCTAAGGCACGTTTCGAAAACGCTCTAAACCCAGATTGTGTGTCTTTGATGGAGATATCTCTTGAGAGGTTGCTTGCCGCAGTAATCACTTTGATTCCCAGCCTCCTATAGGCAGGCATGTCTGTTCCACCACCACCTTCAATAAATCTTGAACCAATTACAAAGTCGTTATCTCCATTGACGATTGGGTCTAGTAATTTTGGTATGTCTGCAGTCTCATGTTGCCCGTCACTGTCGAGAACTACTAACGCATCTGCCCCCAGTTCCTTAGCTTTGTGAAATAATGATTTTAATGCCCCACCATATCCTCTATTGATTCTATGCCGAATTACAATAGCACCACAAGCCTCAGCAATTTTAGCACTGGAATCTGATGAACCATCGTCAACACAAATCACAGCATCAACATGTTTTAGGGCCATTGTTACCACTGTACCAATGGTTTCTTCTTCGTTGTACATTGGCATACCTGCAATGATAATCGGCCCCACCCCAGGTTGTGAATCCCCATCTTTCACGATTTTCCGTGCTATTGAGACTATTTATGGGTATTGTTATTATATACAATTTTTATAAATTATTGAGACTAATCCGAAAATTAATATCAACATTAAGCATAATTGCTGGAGAGTATAATCCAGGATCACCTAGATTGTGCTAGATTATGGAAACTAATGATATCAGTCATTAATTTGACTAATAGTTGTTACCACTCTTTCACCATTGAGCACTTTGTTTAGCGCATTTAGTGATATCACAAGTGGAACATATTCTTGTCCATCACTAGTAACATATGTTTCACAGTCAGAAAAAGCATCACTATTGATAGACACCTTTATTGCGCCACCTGCATTACTTTTCCTAACATAACCAACTAGGTTACTGCTTTGTTCATTATCACTCATATTGTTTTCTGTTTTGCTATTCTTTGCCATATTAACACCTCACTGCTTGTGCAGTAAATATCGTTATTATCGTCTATGTATATCAAACCTAAGAGTGATTTTGAAACCATTTGTCTTATACGGGCGGGACATTTGGTTAATCTATGCGAGCCTTGGTTACAGGAGGTGCTGGCTTTATTGGTTCACATCTAGTTGATGAATTAATTGAAGCTGGCTATGAAATCAGAATCTTTGATAACCTCTCCAGTGGGAGTTTAAGCCTTATTGAGCACCAACTTGATGCGGACAATGTCGAATTTTTCCGTGGTGATTTGACTTCTATAGAAGATGTTATGCAAGCATCGAAAGATATCGATTGCGTGTTCCACATGGCAGCAAACCCTGATATACGGTTAGGTACAAAAATCACCGATACAGATCTCAAACAAGGCACAATCGCAACTTACAATATTTTAGAGTCAATGCGAGTTAATTCGATCGATAAAATAATTTTTGCATCTTCATCTGTAGTTTATGGCGAAAATGCACCTATGCCGACACCGGAAAATCATGGACCCTGCCTACCAATTTCTCTGTACGGTGCTAGTAAACTGGGGTCTGAGGGACTTATCACCAGTTGGGTGGGGACATTTGGTCTACAAGCATGGATATTTAGATTTGCTAATATCATTGGCGAACGTGGAACCCATGGAGTAATCTTTGATTTTATTCACAAATTAAAACAAGATAGCACTAAATTAGAGGTCTTGGGAAATGGTCTTCAAGAAAAATCGTACATGGAAGTAAAGGATTGTGTCAAAGCAATGATGCATATCTATAATACTCAAACCGAACCAATTAACTTGTTCAATCTCGGCAGTCATGATACGTGTTCGGTAACGAGAATCGCAGAAATTGTGATTGAAGAAACAGCGTGCACAGGCGCTTCAATAGAATATACCGGTGGCGACAGAGGATGGGCGGGAGATATCCCAAAAGCAATGCTCAGTATTGAAAAAATGCTTTCAACAGGATATGATGTCAATTACAACAGTGAGGCAGCGGTCAGACACACCGCTAGGTGCTTGATTGAAGAAATAGGAATGTGAAAATATGAACGGAGAATTAACACAAGATGATAACGCAGGAACAGTGGGTAGCGCAGCATTATCTGTAGCATCATTATTCTTTATTGCGATAATGATAATTGCGTTAACCGCAAACCCAGTCGCAATTGGTACCGATGTTGGAGAACGCGCACCAGATGTTGAAGGTAAGGCATATAATGGCACCACTTGGGCTGAGTTTGACTTTGAAGGCTACTTTGATAGTTCTTGGGAAGAGGGTAATGTGTCGGGGCAATGGGTTGCCCTAATATTCATGGATACAGACTGTCCATATTGTCAACAGTCCGCTAGCAGCCAAGCAGATTGGGCAAGTACGTACACAGCAAATAATCCAAATTGGAATGGCCCACAGATAAACTTCATCGCCAGTGCAACCGAACTCAATATCCAAGGTCATGATTCAAGTAGGCAAGAGATACAGGATTTTAGAGCAGAATATGGGCACAATTTCCCCTACATTGACGATATTGACCAAGACAATATGGCTGAATGGGGGATACCAGGAACGCCAAATTACTTTTTGATCCAACCGGACGGAATTATCGCTTGGGTATCTGACGATACGAGCGAAGACCTTTCACAAGCAATCCAAAGAATAACCCCCAGGGAAGGTGCTTGAATTGATAGATAATCTACTGGTTGCTGCATACCTTATCCCAACATTATTCGGATTTTTCTTGGTCACTTCATTTGGAAAATCAATCGGTGACAATTTGTCTAGTCGCTTCGAAATTATGGCTACGGAGCGAGGTAGAGTAACAGCAGGTTTGCAACTAATTACCTTCTTTGGATTTGCTGTTTCAGCACAGACTTTCTGGATCTCTTCGAAAATAAGCGAGGGCGGGAACTTTTGTGCATCATCAAATGTTTTCAATTGTGATGATCTCATTGGTAACAATGAACTCAATGTAGACCCGATATTTGGGCTATCATGGGGTATGATCGGTATGATGGTCAATGCCTTCCTTTTATTTATGGTCTTAGTAATCAAAAACGAACCAAGTGGGGAGTATACTGAGCGATTTATCAAGCTTGGTAAATTGATAACTGGTGCGGGAATCCTAGTTGTGCTTCTGTTGGTTTCTTACGAGATTCAAGAAAGTAAGATCTGTCTTTACTGCACCACAGCACACATTGCAAATATCGCTGCATTGGTCGGATTTTTCAGACTTGGGAAATTATTTGATGATAAGTCTGCATGGAATGCAAAATCTAAGTAATCAAGGTGAGTAAGGTGGATGCAAGTACCAAGATTTGGAGTGTAGTAACAGTAATTTCCACTGCTGCTCTGCTTGTTTTATTAGGCCAAGAATACGGTGATGGATTATTCAACTCCCAGTCAAGTGAGTCTGACGAATCAGTGATTCTTAGTAGTACAGCAGATAATCCGGACCCTCTGTCCAATGAGTGTGTAACACATGAGATGAATTTAGGAAGACATGACCATTCAATGCTATCAATTTACATCAACGGTGAAGAAAGGTTGGTACCTGAAAATATGGGTATAAATACAGACATGTGCAATGAAGCAGGCGGAAATATGCACACTGTCCACACCCATGATGCTACGGGTAAACTACACATAGAGACAGAGGCCAATGTTGACATGCCACTAGGAGTGTTCTTTGATATATGGGGTGTGCATTTTAATGAAACCGGGATCTTCGACTACAGGGTCAGCAATACCCATGAACTAATCATGACGGTAGATGGTGTCGTGAATAATGAATTTGATGAATACCTGTTGGTAGACGGTAAAGAAATTGCCATAATTTTCCAATCGAAATCTTAAGGAACGTAAATTCCCTCAAATAATGCTGCGTCGGTGTGTGTCTCAGTTTCTTTCATCTTGACCACAGTTATGTCTATCCTGTCAGTTGAATCATAAGTACGTCTAACTTCATGAAGCAAGCTCCTTTGCACATCTTGCATATGCTCGCCGTAAAGTATAGACATGTGATGATATTTTTGTTCGTTAACAACTGCTATATATTCCACATACCATTCTTTCATTTGCACATCATCTTCCCATGTAACGTCGTCCCAAGATTCCTCCATGTTAATACATTGACGTGATAGGTTATCAACTATTTCCCTATATGTTTGAGAAATTTACCAATTTTAGGTAATTAATTATCTTTTTACGGACTTTTCAATACCCTTTTTTGCTAATTATTGCCCAAATAAATCCAATCGCTATCGTCGTGATGAAAATTATGGGCATGAGATTTACTTGATCTTCAATATCTATATCACGGTAAGCAAACTCCACGACTCCGAGCGTAGTGGCCAAGTTTTTATCAGATTCTATAACCTCATTAGTTGCCTCATGGATTAGAACTAAGCTGAATTTGCCTTGATACGAAAAGTTAACAGTAAAATCTTCGGCACAATTTGTTGTGTTAGAATTTGAAAAGCCAATATTCTGTATGGCGCTAGAGTTTAAACTACAAGATGCAGTGGAAATTACTACTCTGTCACGATACTCCTCTCCGACGTTAATATAACCATCCGGGACCTTAATGCCGTGAGCCATGAGCATAAATGTCAACTGGGTATCATAAGTAACTTCCATTAAATCAGAAGTGCTAACAGAAGCTGAATAATTGTCCCCTTCCTGGCTGATGATGAACGCAACTTCACTCACTTCTTGCCGACTAGTTTCAGCCTTCAGAATATCTTTTTGAACATCAGGCCACGACTCAGAGCCGACTCTCAATAGTCCACTCTCCACGACAAATGTTGGGGTTGAGCCAAGTTGATCATTTACTAGTTTCATACGCTGAATGCGATAGTCAGCAGCCGGGGGTTGAAATGCGTCTTCACCATCTGTTGGATGATATGTTACGATAGTTATTCTTGACCCGTGAGCATCAGCCACTTGTTGCAGGTACGGATCTATCTCGGCGCAGTTTGTACACCAGGTGGTACTTAATTCCTCAACCAGAATCGTTCTTCCACCAGTAACTGTGATATCTTCATTCCAGTCATCTTGATAATTTTTGAACTCTGCTTGTGTTATTCCGGCCGTTGATTGTAGCAATAAGCAAACTAGAATGATTATGGCAATGGGTTGTCGCATACTTGTTGAATAAATTCCCTGCGCCATGAATAGGCCGAATACCTCCACCTCTTTCATTATATGTTCCTTCAATTAGGCTAACTTCATGTGTCAGATGCTTAAGCATTGATTGGGTGGGAGTGCCATGGCTGACCATTGGATTGAGAATCACAAACGAGATTCATGGCGTCGTCAGGCTAAATCAAGCGGTTACCGGGCTCGCTCCGCGTTCAAGTTGTTACAAATCCAAGACAAATTCAAATTAATTAGGGACGGAGATGTTGTCTTGGATGTCGGGTGCCATCCTGGAGGATGGTCTCAAGTAGCCGTAGAATTGGCCGGTGAAAATGGCGTTGTTATTGGTGTCGATTTAGAGCCATGTCAGCCGGTCGAGGGGGCATTATTGTTGGTGGGCGACATCACTGAACCCTCTACCCAAGAGAGAATTCTCGCCGAATTAGATAGTCGAATTATCAATACAATAGTATCCGATATTTCACCGGACATAACAGGCAATTGGGATATTGATCAAGCAGTGGCAATGACATTAGTTGCTGATGTTTTGGATTTTTCATTGGAGTTGCTGTGCAAGGGAGGTTCTTTTACCACCAAGATTTTCCAAGGTGTTGGTGTCGAGGAGTTGATTGAGGCTGTAAAGCCATATTTTTCAGAAGTCAAAAGATTCTCCCCAATGGCCTCACGAAATTCTTCATCTGAGGTCTACTTAGTTTGTCGAAATCACATGCCGTGGATTAAAAAAGCGGCCACAATCCGTGAGACCTACGAATCGCTGCTTGATCAAAGACTAAACCCTGAGGAAGCAGTTGTTGAAGAACAAGTATTCACCTCTTTTACTGTTAGAAGGAAAAAGTAGTTTACATTTATCAACATTGATGTTATTTTACTAAACTATGAATACCAAGAATAGAACAGGGAAATACCAAAAGAAATCGAGCCAAGGTAGGCTACTAGTGAAGGATTTGAAACCAAACCGACCGATTAGAAATTTGGATTTAATCATCCTTAGAGTCTACCCGAGACGACTAGTCTACTCTGAAACATATTCTGGCCCAGTTGCCGCAGCATGTGGCAGAGACGAAAGTGGTCTAGTCGGTATTGTTCTTTGGAATGAGCAAATTGACAATATCAGAATTGGTGACGTCGTACGATTTGAATCAGGGTGGTGTCAGATGCGTGATGGAGAGATTATTGTTAGTACTGGGGTAAATGGAAAATTGCGAATAATCGACAGATGAAGAGTAATTTAACTATAAATACTCAATGTTTAATCTCACGCAACCATAAAGAAGGGAAGGTCGTGGGCAGGTTGTTAGAGAGGCATAGATATGAGTGAGAGCGCAACAAATTGTACAGCATCCGGAGTGCCGCTAGTTGAGGTAGGATCAACCTCATTTCCATGTCCAGGATGCGACACTGTATCCATTGGTAGAAGCCCTAGATGTAGGAATCAAGGAGTATTATACAACTGCACAGAATGCGGTTATCAAGGTCCCTGAGGTGATGTTATGGGTATGGTAGCAATGACTTACAAATTAAATCCAGATGCAGATGTTGAAGATATCAACACCGATGCTATAGCAGAATATGTTAGAGGCTTGGCTAATGACGTTTACGATGTCCAATCTGTCGAGATTAAACCGCTAGCTTTCGGGCTTAAGTTTGTTCAGGTTCACGTAGTTATGAATGACGGTCCTGGTTTAACAGACGAATTTGAGTCGCTGATGTCTGCCAAGGAAGGCGTAGGCGAAATCGAAGTTCTATCTATGGGATTACTTTGATTACAGTTGGTTCAATGGACACTGCATAAACTCTCTTAGAAGTGTAGTTGCATAACTTCCTGACGACAGTGAAAACCTAAATCTTAGGCATGCACCTTCTGGGTGCCATCTACTATTCTCCTGTGGACCTTTGTTCCATTTTTCTCCCAATGAATCATCCATTGCAATTGGTACAGAATCAACGAAAAAATCGTTAAAAGTCGTTACTAACGCTCTTCTGGTTCCTTTGGAGGATAATCTTGGAATCTCATCAACCAACCAACTGGTTTCCTGTAAGCCGCAATTCATTATCGCGGCTAATTCAATATCTCTGGCCTGTCCATCAGCCACAAAAATTTCACTACCCGGCAACGGTCCTGTACTAACAAGACGACCAAGTTGACAATTTCTAGAGATTCTAGGTAATGTTCTCTTTTCGACTATTACACAACTATTGACGTTTAGTTGCCCTTTTTCATCAATACGTCCAACATAGTCACCGACAACCGGTGTTGAAATTGGCAATCCTGATTTAATCCTTGAGTGTAGTGATTTGTTGAAAATTATTGATTGAGCAGCGTGAATTGTCATTAATTGCAGGTTATTGGGTAATTTTTTGAAAGCACCTAGATAGTCATCAGGGTTGTTGATTAGATGTTCCAGCATTCTTGATTCAAATCCTAGCCATTTAGGTGCTAATGCTAGAGCATCTTCAGACGGTCCGTTATCCCTAATATGTTTTCTAAAGGCTGCTACATCCTCATTTTCTTCATAGCCTTCCATTGATAGATAAGTCAATACTGCTTGCTGAAAATCTCCCCCCAATACATGCTTACCAACCTCAGCAGTAACTGGTCTGCCAGAACCGAATCTTTGTGGACCGATCCAGTTGGGAAACAGGCCTTCACCGAGCGATTGTTGTAATTTTGTCCTGATGTTTTCTACCTCGGTTAATGCTTCATCCTCACTCATCGGGCTTCCGTCAGGGTGACAGCATCCTCTAACAATAATAGTAAATCTGTTCCCTCGATGGTTACCAAAGCCTATTTTTTGATGGGTTCGACCGATAATTTCGATTTCAACGTCTGGGATATCTAATTCTGCAATCTTATACTGAGTTGCGTCTATGACAAAAATTTGTTGAGTTACTGCTCGCTTATCTTTGGTCCCAGCAAAGAAGATTCTGTTTCGAGAAATACCTAACCGCTTGGCAAGATAGTTGCAAAATTTGTTTGTCTCCCAATTTGTCAGTGTTATTCTAGCAACCGTGAATCTGCCCCTTGAATCGAGACTTACAGTGGTTGAAATCTCATCAACGCGAAAATCTGTAACTCGCGCCTTTAGGACTCCACCAATGCCAGTTGTCTCGGTAGCGTAACCCTCGAGTCCTATGGCTTTAGCCACAGGGTCTGAATCAGTCATTTGAATCGCCTTCAAAGACTGACATCGGAGAATTCTTTAGATATTGAGTCCACTAAGTCGCTAAGAATCTTATCGGCAGATTTCTTACCGGAGGTTCTAATGTAAAACTCAGGGTCATCTAGTTCGGGATGGCCCGGGAAATAGTTTGCATATTCTATATCAGCACTGTTGTTTAACCTTTCACGAAGCATCTGCAAGCTTGTGTGGCTTTCACCAATAATTCTCAATCGGAGTTCATTCTTTTCCTTGATTAGTACTTTAACTGGCATGACGAACAAACCTCCGACCGACCAAATCGTTTTGAACCTTGTGTCAAAAATTCGATAATATTTCAACCATTTAGTTATCTAATGACCGCCTTACTTTTTTACCTAATCTACGTGGAGGGTCTATGGACACTGCAAAATTAGAGGAGTCCATGGCAGGGATGTCACAAACTTTCCGTAAGTTCTCTCTAGCGATTGTAATTGTTACAATGCTTATTACGGGATTACTGCTGGTTAATTTGATTTATAATCCTCCAACATTTAATACCGATCTAGATGCATTCACCCCCGATTCAGAAGCGAGTGATGCTCATGATCGCATTCATGAGAATTTTCCCAATGAATCACGTCCTATGTTTGTTAATGTGGAGGCCGATGGTGGAGATAACGTTTTGACAATTGAAAACATACAACTGATGCTCCAACATTACAATGCGCTGCTCAATCTCTCGGCTACAGAAGGAGATTCGGTTGTTGTATGGACAACAACTCCAAGCATATTACAGACTGCACTAAACGAAGAAGCAAATAAGACCCAACTTTCATCTATTCAAAGTTGGAATCAATTAGTCGATTTGATTATTGATGATGAAATTGAGTGTAGACTAACTAGCGATGACCAATTTTTATCAGCAGCAACCTATGCTTCCTCTGCCCTACTTAACAAAGACTTAGACATCAATCCTACATGCGACTATCTCTCGACAGGTGTTGGTGATAGCACTCCTTTCGCATCATCAACGCTTTGGGTCCTTGAAATTGATCCAGAGTTATCTGAAGAAGATCGAAAAGTGGTACAAAATGAGTTTAGAGATTTGTTTGGCGAATTTTCTAAGGAATCTTCGCTAGATTACGGCGTAGTATCCCTCGACTTGCTGTCCAATGACATTGATGACAGAACCTTGGATAATGTAGCCCTGTTGGTAGTTTTGGCCCTTCTAGTGGTTATTGTTTTACTAATATTCACCTTTAGGTCGGTTAGAGACGTAACATTTCCACTTATTGGATTAACGAGCGCTCTGATATGGACATACGGGGTACTAAACTTGATTGGTGTTGAATTTTCCGCATTAGAGGTTGCCGTTGCTCCTCTCGTTCTAGGCTTAGGTATAGATTATGCGATTCATTTGCAACGAGCAAATAGCACGCTCCGTGAGCAATATCCTGATCCAGCAGAATCTTGGTTAAGGGCTTGTGCTAAATTATCAGTACCTTTGACCTTAGCAGTCATAACAACAGTCTCAGCCTTCTTAGCCAACATGATTTCCCCTCTGCCGCCGTTGAAAACTTTCGGAATAGCTCTAGCTATAGGTGTGGTTTGCGCGTTTATCACCTCAACGTTAGTGGTTGGTGCGTTACATGTTCTTATCCAAATTAACAACGACACAAAGAAACCCAAGCCGTTTACTTTACCTAATTTGACTAATGATTTAGTAAAAGTACAACAGAAGCAGCAAGTTGGAATATTCCTTGTAGTGGTGTTCTTATCTGGCGCCTCAATTTTTGGGGCAGCATCTCTAGAGACAAATTTTGACCTAGCAGATTTCGTTGATGATGAAATGGAAATAATGGATGTCAGACAAGATCTCGTAGACAATTATGACAGTGCCGGTTGGAAACTAATTTATGTCTTGCTTGAACCAGAAAACGGTCAAGACAAAATCACTGCTGATGAAGATTTATTGACAGAGTTAAGAGGTTTGCACAAGGATTTAGAATCAAATCATGATGTAGTTGGTACCGATGACACATTCCCTTCGCCATCATATGAAGGTCCTTACGTGATACTCAGAGATGCAATTTTGCGGGACTCGAATTTTGGTATCGCTCACAACTTAGAGGTTTTTCAAGACGGAGGAGTTTATGTAAAAGATTACGACTTACCTTGTAATTTGTCTGCAGCATTTTTGTCACTATCGACGAATAACTCTGTCGCAGATGCTCTCACAAACGAAACATGGTCACAAAGGATCACTAACAGTGTACATCTAAAGAATGGTAATGTAGTGAATCTCAGAAATGAAATAAGAGTTGAAGCAGCGACATCAGCTGAATCTGAACAAGTAGTGGCAGAATTTGAGAATATGCTCGGAGATGTGGATAAGTCAGGCACTTTGAGGTACAACCTTGCTGGTAATGCTAAGTTGTATGTAACCGGTGATTTGGCGATGTTACAAACAGTGCTTGATGGGTTGTCAAGCTCCCAAGTAGAATCAACTTTGATTTCTTTGGCGGTTTCGTTTTTGGTTCTGTTTGCGTTGACTCGAAGAATCATGCCAGCGATTGTAATACTTTTCCCAGTTGGTATTGCGACATTGTGGGTCGTCGGTTCAATGGCCGCAATAGGGTTAAAATGGAATGTTTTGACTGTAATGGTGACAGCGTTAACATTAGGTATTGGGATTGACTATTCAATTCACATGTGGAGAAGATTTGAGGTTGAACTTAGAAGAAGAAACAATCATTGGGACGCTCTTAGAGCATCATTATCAACAACTGGTGTCGCGCTACTAATGAGCGCATTAACAACCTCCTTGGGATTCATGGTACTAATCTTTTCACCGATGCCAATTATCCAAGACTTTGGTCTAATCACCGCGATTACAGTTATATTTTCACTATTATTATCATTAGTTTTGTTGCCAGTTTTGATGGAATTATCTGCAAGAAGCAAAGAGGAAAAAGTTGTAGAAAAAGAGTTTGAACCACAACTTGATGATTTAGCTTGACAGTGATGAAACTATTTGCTCCATCTCAAGTCCTTGTTCTCGAGCAATCAATGCTAGGCATAGCCAATTTGAGGCATAATTGAGTGCTTTTTGTTTCCTTTCAGATCTACGCTGAATCTCGTCGACGGAAATCTGTGTCTGTCGTGAAATATACTTCTTTAGCCGATTAGCAAGTTTTTCTCTAGGATCATTTATTTCCGAACTTATCGATTGTATTGCTTTTGCTGCGATTTTACTTGGCGTAATAATCGTCTTGTTTAACACCTTATCAGAGTCCTCAACCTGTTTAAATTCAATCGGTTGCAATAGCCTAGATGGTCGAGGATACCAACCGATAGGAGTAGCGATGTTTTTGACATCAAAAGCTGGAAACAGACTTTCTCTATCACCGATTAGCCAACCGGCCTCAATAAGTTTGCTCACTGCAATTTCGGCTTCTTCTGGTGATAGCCACTCCATGTCAAAGGATAAAATTCTTTCAAGGTCAATATCAGAGATTCTATCTTGCCCTCTGAAGGACAGCGAAATGACCCGACGGACATCACCATATTCCTCATCCGTCATTATTCGCAACAATCGATAGAATGATTTGAATTTAATTGTTCTATGATAGTCACCAAATCAACAGATTCATTGCTTCTGTCTTCCTGCGCCAGTTATCGGGGGGTCGGCAATGAGTAGAGAATATATCGCTAGAGACCCCAGAACCGGAAAACCACTAAACGTGGCTAAAGCAAAATCCAAAAAACAGTATATTGAAGCGCGAGAAGGTCCATGGTTGGCAATTAATGATTCCGATATTATTCCTCTAGCAAATGGAGAAATAAGTGGCTATGAAGTATCTTGGCGTTCAAAAAAACATCAATTACAACGGGAAGATGGAATAATCGGACTCACCAGAATTAAAGGTCAAAGAGCTGCTGAGGCTCACAAATCTTTGTTAAGGGCACTTGAGGATGATAGTCCTAGTATCAGAGTTTCAGCATTGAAATCCTTACCAGAGGTCGCAACGCAGAAATCAGACGAACTATTTGATTGGCTCTCGGTATTGCTTGATGATAACGATTTATCGGTTAGGAGGGCAGCAAGTGAGGCACTTGCTATTTCAGCACCGGTCTTTCCATCGGGAGTTGATATCATAATACACAATGAATTACGGTCTTTTGAACCTAATAGAAGCAAATCTGCCTTTAAGGGTCTAGAATCTCTGTGTGAAGCATGGCCGGAGGTTGCTTGTGACCACATTGATGAATTATTTTTAGAGACTGATGCAGATTTACGGCTGAAAGGTGCTAAGTTGCTGAGTAAGGTCTTAGCCAAAGCTGGCCATATTGGATGGGATTTAGTTTCATGGGCATTGAATGATGACGATGCAAGGGTCCGCAGAGCAGCCGCCAAGACATTACCACGTCTAGCAAAGATTGATACAAGGATTGCCACAATTTTTTCAGAAAGGGCATTATCAGACCTCGACTCGCAAGTTAGAATAAGCGCGGTCAAAGCTATCCGCTCGCTTGATAAAGACAGTGGTAGAGCAAGGGAGTTAATTTTGAAGGGCGCTTCAGCAGATGATGTATTGGTGCGTCGCGCCTGTGTTGAAATGCTACCAATATTATACGGCGAGGATGTCTTGAGGGGAATCGCAATTGATTTGTTGAAGACAGAGACCGATGATAAACTGATAAAATCACTTAATCAATACGCAAAAGATGATTCACTAGAAGGTTCTGAAGCACAAAAGAATCGTTTCCTAGCACCGGCTCCTGCTGTGCCAAAGATTGATCGTGAAGTTGCAGAAGCTGCAGGTAAGAGTGTAGGTCTGGAACCGATTCCGTCCAAACAGGTGCAACAAGAAAATCCCGAGAAAGTAACAAATAACGCAGGCAAAAAATCCAAAGTTACAGATCTCTACCGAAGTGTATCACAAGACGAAATGATGGGGTATGATGATTACGAGTACTGAAGTTAAGTTATTTCTGTCGGCATTGTTAAGAAGGGGCCGTTGTTGGCCAACCTGCATAAGGTGTAGTTATGAGTGATGCACAGTTTAACGACAAGGCTGAACAATTTGACAGACTTTGGGATGGAATTACTCCAAAAGGTGTAAACCGAACTAAAGCGCTGAAATTCAGACAATATATCTTAGAACATGTACGCCAAACTCGCAGATCCTTGAACAGAGAGAATGCCCGAAAGTATTGGATGGGCATACTTCAACAAGAGATTGCAGAGCAAGACAACTTTTGATTTACTGGGAGGTCACCACCGCCCGGTGACCTGTTTACTATTTGGGCGGAGGTGAGAGAATGTTCACAAATCAAAGATTCAGCGACTGGGTACTAAAGCAATCTACTTTATCTGGACTTGAGAATCTAGGGTGGGAAAATGCAACACCGGTGCAGCGCGATACCATTCCAATTGCCCTTGATGGTAATGACGTCATCGGACAAGCTAGGACTGGGTCAGGTAAAACCGGAGCATTTGGCATTCCAATTATCGAAGCATGCCAGCCTAAAGGCACTCTTCAAGCGTTAATTCTAACACCAACTCGGGAACTTGCTAACCAGGTATCCGTGGAAATGAATAGTATTCAAGGTGATAGTGGATTAAAAATTGTGACTGTTTATGGTGGTACCGATTTAGAAAAGCAAGCTCGTCAGCTGAATGACGGAGTAGATATTATTGTTGGAACGCCAGGTCGAGTTATGGATATGACAAAGCGAGAATATATCGATTTGTCAAAGCCAACAATCTTTTGTCTCGATGAAGCAGATAGAATGCTTGATATGGGATTTTTCCCCGATATCACATGGGTTATAGATAAGATGATTTCTAGATCTCAGACCTTACTATTTTCTGCAACCTTCCCTCAAGAAATTCTTGATGCGGCATATGAATTCATGGTTGACCCGGAATTTGTATTGACTAATGCCGAGGAACTTGATTTACCGCCAATTGAAATGTACGCGCTAAATATAGGCAGAGCTAACAAGTTATGGGCACTATCCAGGTTGTTAGCAAATACCACTGAAGATGATCAAATTATCGTATTTTGTAATACAAAGAGAATGGTAGATTTGTCGGTTCAAAAATTATCTAGGGCAGGGATTGAGGTTAGCGGCTTACATGGCGACTTATCGCAAAATCAACGTGAGAAAATACTCCAATCTTTCAAGAGTGGTAATAAAAAGACAATAATCGCAACTGATGTAGCAGCAAGAGGCATTGATGTAGATGGTATCACTATGGTTGTAAACTACGATGTTCCTGATGATATGGACAGTTTCATACATCGCATAGGTCGGACTGGAAGAATCGGTAGAGAGGGCCAGGCATGGAGTTTGGTGTCTAAAAGCGACTCAGGCCAATTGGCAAAAATAATCGCCACGTATGGCTTGGATATTGCATCAGTTGCAGTTCCGGATTTGCCTTCTGGAGTTAACAAGGACGCTATTGCGTACAAGGATGATTTCATGGAATCTGCAGATGTATTCGGTTTCGTCCCGATTAAATTAACCTCCAACAATGATTTAACATTCTCTAGCCGTGTTATTGCTAACTGGTTGGCAGAAAAAATGCGGTGTGACGAATTATCAATAGGAGAAATACAATTTACTCAAGACACAGTTGTCGTCAATGTACATTCATCTAAGGTTTCACTTGCCTTGAAAGCAATAGAAAAATATGATATCGATGGGATCAAATTATCTGCTCATGTTTGATTACTCAGACTCGGATTCCCCATTTTGTGACTCTTTCACTTCTAATTTACTAATATGAACAATTACAGAAGCCGCCATAATTAATCCGATACTTGCGAGAGACCATGCGGTATCGATGGCATTATCCCAGTTGTTTTGGGCGGCCATACATTGATTGGTTGCAATGTTTGAATATGAGCAGAAATCTAGGATTTCTTTGGCTTCCATTGCCTGTTCGTTAGATGTTACAGAGTACGCAGAAGAAATTAACATCAGCAGAGCAAAGGACAAAATCACAACATGAAATCGTGTCCATGACTTTCGGAACGCAAATTGATACTTATCCTTGCGTCGTTTAGATGGTAATGCTCTTTGCGAACCTCTAACTTGCCAGAACCATATCAGCCACATAAATACTAAGACAATTAGAAAACCCCAGTTGTAAATATTTTCGTGATATTGCCATACAGGGTTAAGACAACTTGGATTATTAGGGTCTGTCGCACATGAATCGACAGCAATTGGATAAAATGCAACAAGTCTTACAATATTTAGAATGTAGACTATCCCACACATGACAGCAATGGACCGCAATTTTAACCTCTGAGAAACTCCATCAGTCATGATGATTAAAGTAGATATGAATAACATTTCGTGTACTCCAGCACATTCGTCTGAGACATAAAGTGCCACAGTATTTAGCACGCCAGGGAAATTTTGGTCGTGTAAATTTACTTGTGTCATCCAACCATTATTTGTTGTTAAGGTTGCCGTCCCCTCACCGTAAATTAAATTGGTAATCTCACTCCAAATCCACGCCTCGCTAATCTGTATAGGCACAAGAGTGTTTGATGGTTGAGTAATAAACCAATAAATCGCTTCAACAAACAACAACGCTAAGGGTATTTTTAGATATGATTTTGACAACTGCAAAACTTCGCTCCAAGACATGTCCCGAGAATTTGAAACTCTCTTCACTGACTTGGTCATAATGCACCGTGTAGGTCAACACACATGAATATACGCTATTCTGTAAATTGAGGCAATCGCATTGTTTGTATATCAACACCTTTTGCTTTAACTGAAACGGTGATGTTTGGTGGTGTTTTTGGAATGCAAATTACTCACCAAATAGATGTTTTAGGATTCTATTGTCCTATTCCGTTACATGAGACAAAGAAGGCCCTTCAATCATTATCCAATGGTGATGTAATTGGTGTTAGAGCAGATGACCCTGAAACACTTCATGACATACCATTGTACCTGGGAAGAACTGAGCATATTCTAAGAGATATCGTTCGTGAGTCTGGTGAATTTTATTTTATTATCGAGGTGAAAAAATGACTGATATTTCAGAGGTAACAGGAGATTATTCTGAGATACCTAGCCGAGCAAACTTACCGACCACATTTGGTGATTTTGTGATTAAAGTATTCCACGAGGACGCAACTGGTTTTGACCATGTTGCCCTAACATTGGGTGACATGAATGGACCAGACCCAGTACTTGTCAGAGCCCATTCTGAATGTTTGACTGGTGACGCATTCGGTAGTCTTAGATGTGATTGTGGTCCACAGTTGCATGCCGCTCTAAATGCAATTCGTGCAAAAGGGTGGGGTTGTTTACTATACTTGAGGCAAGAAGGTAGAGGCATCGGTTTACACGCTAAAATACAGGCTTACCACCTCCAAGATAAAGGGGCAGATACCTTAGATGCAAATCTTATGTTAGGTTATCCTGGCGATGCTAGAGACTACCAAATAGCTGCAAAAATGTTAAGCAATCTGGGAATTGATCAAGTGACTTTGTTAACCAACAATCCAAACAAAATTGAGCAACTACGTTCTTATGGTATTGATGTGGTAAATCGTGAGCCACTAGTTGTCGGAGTTGGTGAATCTAACCGTTCATATCTAGAGACCAAAGTCGACCGCATGGGCCACTCAATAGATAAACAGGAGTTAGAAGAATAGATGGGGCCGTGGCCGGGAATTGAACCCGGGCTGAGGGAACCACAATCCCTCGTGCTAACCCCTACACCACCACAGCCATCTAGGGTAGGTTGTCGTAAGTAGTGTGGTATTTCAATAATGCGATTCTCGATAGTTGTAATAATTAACATTGTTAATGAACTTTAATACCTTTATTTCTATAGTATATCACCTCTACCCCAAAATATGGGAAGGAGTAGCGTTGCAATCAAAGTCATGGTAATTCTTCTATTGTTACTATGCTCTATTGGCAGTAATGTAGTCGCTAGAAGCGTTCACTCAACCGCCACGGTTGACATCTATCCTCAAGGGGAAATATCGACTGCCGATTCCTGGTATCTAGATAATCGAATAACTTTCACCCAAGAAAATGCGGACTATACTACTTCAATGGTGGAAGATAATCGCATAACCTTCGAACATTCTAGACCAGCAAATTTCCAAACCGTGGAAGTTTGGGCGCAGTCATCACCTTCGGAGACACAGTATGTTACCGGTGCTCCGGATTTGAGTTACTCATATACCAAGGGCCCAGTTATTGAATTAACAGATTTTGATACGGATGCTTACAACGGGTATGAAATAGTGAGTGTAGATGTAATTATCGCATTTCATATTCCAGGACCGTTATTGCAAGATCAAGTCAGATTTTCTATGGAAAACAACGGCAATTTCCATGAACTTGTGACTTATGTCAATACTCAGGGTTCTATTGACTTCATGAATGGCACAATATGGTCAGAGAATATAACTGACAAATCTGACTGGACGTGGGGTGATTTGAAAAATCTGATTTTAACTTTAGACTATGTTTCACTAGGTCAAACAGATGACACACAATTAGATGTTGATGCGGTTGGATTGTCGGTAACAGTAGAATACCCTTGGTATGGGACAGAATGGGCTTCAGTAGAGTCTACCTCGCAGGGATTTAATATGCCGACTCACCAAGTAAATTTTGAGGAAGGATATTTTGATAATATACAAATATCATCTTGTGGATTGTCTCCGGTAAATCAAGGAATAGAAGGCGTTTGGACAAGTGAGGTATTAACCGCTCAACCCGGACAAAGTTTCGGCAGAATCCATTTCGCAACTGGTGCAGATAAAAACTATCAGATATTAGTATCACATTCTAGTAACGGAATAGAATTTACTGATTACATAGCAGTAGATAGCAACGACTTAGTTGACAGTGAAATAATACGTATAATGGTAAAATCATCAGAATCATGTTTAGGGGCGATAATGCTGGATTACAACGATCCGACTCTGGCAATTAATGGTAGAGTATTCGGTTCGCTTGATGGTTTAGCAACTGAGTATTCGCGATGGAAAGTATTTGTCAATGGTGAGGAGGCAACCTATCAAAGCATAAATCAATTGACGGTTTTTAGTTTAGAGATCCCAATTGGACAATATCTAAACCATGGATTGCAAGACCTGAGCATAAAGTTGCAAGCGTGGTTTAATTGGGATTCTTCGGGAGCCTCAAGCACCACATTGCTTGAAGTGACTTCCATGACTGTTACAGGTGGTTTTGAAGTGCAGTGGGATGAAGATCCTGTATGCCAGATAATCGGGCCACAATATTTCATTGAAGATGGACCTGGAGTGTTAATTCCATTCCGTGATAGGTGCGTAGATGATAGATCTGTTAGCGATAATTTATCGGTCGCATTCTCAATAGCGGATGAATCATTAGTGAGCGCGACAATGGTTCAGGATGACATAAAACTAGTGCTGATGCCGGAGCAGCATGGTACTACAACAGTAACTGTAATTGTCACAGACGAAGCTGGTAATACCTGGCAAGAAACTTTCATAGTATCGGTTGAAGAGATTGATGACAAACCTGAGATGACAGAATTCCCGTCTATTGTTCCCGTTGAATATGGTGCAGCAAAAACTATTCAGTTTTCCTACACCGATATTGACTCTACTGGTTTGACAGCCACTACCGATAAATCATGGGCGACAATAGATTTGTCGACTTCTTCTATTGTAGTTACACCTCCAACGGCGGCATCATCAGTGCCAGTTGTCATAACGTTATGCGATCAATCTACATGTGTGAATCAAACACTGGTTCTAGAGGTTTTGACGCTCGCTGAATTGTCCATTGAGGATATAATCATTGATTCAAATGATGTTACAGAAGGGGATGTTGTACCCGTCAAAATATATGTAAGAAACTCAGGCAATAGTGAAGCGACCTTGGTTTCAATTAGATGCCAATCTGGCTCAACATTAGTTGGAGTCTTGTCAATTCCCATGCTGCAATCGAATGAACTCAGCATGGTGACTTGTGATTGGAGGCCGACTGCAAATGGTCCACAAACGCTTTCGGTTGAATTAGACCGAACCAACCAAATTTTAGAGAGTAATGAGGATAATAACTTAGATTCTGTGACAATTGAAGTAGCCAAGTTTACCTCAGACAAATCATCATCAAGCGCAATTATTTCAACTGGTATGCTTTGGACTATTACACTAATTGTAGTCGTTCTGGTCATTGCTTTATTTACGGCATTTGCTCCTGGTAAAATAAAGAAGTTGTAAGTTTATCTTTCAATCATCTAGTGTCGGATAATGTCAAATTATCACTATAATTTGATAAGTGAAACGTAAAACGAGAGCATACTTTGAGACTGTGGGGGTCGTTCAACATAGGTTGACAAAGTTGGATGTGGGAACATGTCAGAACTAAAAATAAGAATAGAAACAGAGGAATATATCTACGAAGAGTATGTTGAGGCTTGAAATGGTCATTTGTTCCATTGGGGTGGGTACCTTTCTTGCTCCATCAAGATCATTACGGGTTTGCCTATTTCACCAGTTGTCTCGATAGACAATTCATTGAAGCTCTTAGTCATCTTGACGATTCCAACAATTTCGTTCTTACTGGTAAATGCAGCAACTTCTAGTCCACTGGATAATTTGTCACTAACTTCGACTAACCCTGGTCTAAGAAGCGGTGCTCCGTGACATAACGCACTAGCTGCACTATCTTTGACGATGATGTAAGGTTTGTCGAGCAGTAACTTTTCGGTTGGATGGATAATTTTTTGCAATGCTGCTGGGTTATCACACTCCTTCCATAACCAGACTGCGTCAGCAATCTCTTGCAGTGTGACACAATCTGCAAGGTCAAATCTTCCTGAATTTTCTCTTCTGAGTTCCTTCAATTCAACTTTGTAGCCGAGCAGTAAGCCCATATCTCGTGCAATGGTTCGAATGTAAGTTCCAGCTTCGCATGCTATTTTTACAATCGCTTGTTTACCGGATGCTTCTATAACTTCAAAACTGTATATCTTTCTTGTTCTGACTTGTACTTTTACGGCCGAGATTTCCGGCGGGACATTATATATTCTTCCTGTTAACTTACTTATCACATCAGATAGAGTAGCATTACTGGTTTCATTGGCAAACTTAAGTACTGCAATGTAGGTTTTATCAGTCTTCAAAATACCCTTGGTCAATTTCATTGATTTTCCTGCCATCAATGGCAAAACTCCTGTTGCAAATGGGTCAAGAGTACCGCCATGACCTAATCTATCCAATCCGAGTAAATCTCTAACCCAGGAAGCGATTTGATGAGATGTTGGTCCTGGTGGTTTGTCAAGAAGTATAAATCCAGAAGCAAGACGTTGTTCAATACTAAGGTTCTCAGGATCTATTCCGTGATTAGACGGTTTTGATACCTCGCTTAATTTTACTCTTGCCACTCACTCATCTCCTAGTATCCTAATCGCTTCATTAAGGACTTGTTCAGCGGTTATGTCTGTAGCATCAATAATATGGGTATAAGGTGTGGGGTCTTCTGGAATCAAACCATACATTTTTTGATACCTTTCATTGTCAATCATCAACCGCGCCTTGTTGGAATTAATAGCTTCATCCAAGGAAATCCCTTCCCGCTTGGTAACTCTTATTGCCCTTTCTTCCTCAGAAACATTCAGCCATATCCGAATACAATCAAATTGTAATTTGTGTGCCCACCATCCTGCAAGTCGTGATTCAATTATGTTAGTTACTCGATCTTGAATGTGATTCCTTAGTTTATCATCGAGTGTTAGGTCAACAGTTTCATCACTCGAACACAAATCACCAAATTCCGCAAGAGTCATTCCTCTCTCATGAGCCTCATTTCTGAAAATTTGTCCGCCATTTATCGAAGTCCAAGAAAAGTAGTTTCTTAATCCTTCAACCAAGGTTGATGTGCCACTTCCTGGATGTCCTGAGATAGTGACTTTCTTCATATTCACACCCATTGGTGCCGGCAAATTTCACATTTCTTGTTGCGTGGGCCTGCCTTAGTAATCATATCACTATCACATTTAGGGCAGATTAAACCCTCAACACCAGCATAAGTTGTTTTTTTATTGGTTGATTTTGTAGCTCTTTCTGATTTCTCATTGTTTTTAGAATTGGACTTCTTTCGAGCTTGGCCTTTGCTTTTCTGTCTTCGCCTTTGAGCATTCTTGTCAACGGATTTCCCTTGATTTGCCACCAGATGTAGTAAAGGTTCCTTTAATTTGTCTCCGGAGGAAACTGCTGGATGAGTTCGATAACGAAACAACTTAATGTGTCGATCAACAACTCTTCCGAAGGGTGCGCTCATACAGATATAAGCACAAATCCATGCAGGGAAAAATAGAAACTTATCAGACAATAAGTTCCACTCTGACGCCCATGGTAGCGAGACATAGTCTACTCGGAATGTTTCAACTGTTGTGGTCAGCCATGAAAACACCGCGATAATGATAATCATAGTGAACATCATTGGTTTCATAGCACCCATTTGAACCTTCAACTGTTCAGGCATCATTTGCTGTTGTAATATTGTTGCTTTTTCTTGTAATATTGGATCCCTGGATATCCTTGCATCATTCATCATACGTCTAATCTGTCCTTGGCGGTGTCCAATGTGTGCTTGTTCAATTGGGTCAAGAAAGAAACTTCTTAACACTGTATTCATCAACATAGAGAATGTTCCAAGTATCAATACGGTCATAATAAAAAACGATTCTTCTGGAAGGATTGGTGACAGAATCGGATCCGCAATACCGCCCATCGTCGACCTGATACCCGGATTCATGATAAGTAAAGTCATCAGGATCATGACCATGAACATCATCATCATAGAGCCACCAGGGGCTTGTGGTGGAGGTGGAGAATTGCCATTAGCCATGGTTGGGCGAAATGTAGCAAGGGCATGAAGGTTATCATTGAAAACTAGAATTTAATCTAATCATTAATGCGCGATATTCAAACCATTTTGCATCATAGGTCACAACATGCGCCGTAGAGAGCCACTAGATTTAGAATCCAATTGGAAACATCCACTACCTATGCCGATGCCTTTTCAACCCGTCTGCGTCACTCAATTGGAAGCAGTTGAACAAATTTCTCTGCTACCCAATCAACCAAGAGTTTTCATGTGGACTGATGATGAGCGCCATTGCATAAATGGCTGGGAGTTCCTAGCTAGCGTGCGTCAAGGTGTGCCACCTCAAGGTATTGAAGCTGAACTCAGAGCGTGGATGGAGCAATACCCTGAGGCTTGGCTTGCCGTTGATTTGCGGGATGGAATAATGCCTCCATCCACTTCTACTCCGATAGAAGAATTTCTGGCAAGCCTTCCTCGTCAAGTCATAGTGATTATTTCAGGCGATTCCCGAAGTGAAGTATGGCCTAACTGGGTCCTACCGTCATAGTTACAATCATAGATCTACGAAAGAGAATCCACAAGCAGAGCATACGGCTGCATCTGATGGAGATGGTGTTGGACATACTGGACACGCCTTAACCTCGCCTTCTTCTTCAGGCTGTGCCTGCTGCGCATTTGTATCATCTTCATTGGATTCTTCAACCTCAGATTCTTCAGATGAATTGTCAGCATTCCAAGCCTTTGCGGCTTCCTCAAGTTCGGCCTTCTTTAGGTATCCATTGTCGTCAGAGTCAAAGTTTACTGCATGTTCAATGAATGAGTCTTTGAGTTCTAAATCAATCCCATGTGCACCCATAACTCTCTCTAATACATCATTTCTCCATGTGACCTTTGGCTTTTCTTCAGCATCTTCAACGGCCTCGCCGCTAACATCATCGGCAGCAACGTCCTCAACAACAGGTTCTGGTAAATCTTCAGATTCAATCTCATCGCCAAAGTGTACTCCGTGGAATTTGTTCAAGATATCGCCATCAACCTCACCGTTACCTTTTATTTCAAAGCAAACTTCTAGGCGTTCACCCTTGCCGACCATGGGAACCATCCAACTTGCTTGAGTTCCCATGTCTATATCCTCGGTGGTAATCTCACAGTCATCTCTTTTACCATTGGCTCCTTTGATGTACCAATCTTTTATTTCAAAATTTTGAGGTATTACGTCATTGATATAGATGTCTTGAAGTGCGGTATCTCCATTGTTCTCAAACAGAATCAAAACTTCGTAGCGTCCTTTGCCACCAAGTGGTATTGCTTGCTTGCCAGCAGAGAAATCCCTTCGGTTGTGAATAACCTTTATTGATGGTGCATCTGGGCAGTCTCTACCACAAACAGGACCGAATCTTTCAGCACTGAATTCGGCTCTTAGCGGTGCAACAACTTTCTCATTTTGTGGAGATGGGTCGGGGGCAGTTAAATCGTATGTTATCTTAATTGATTTGCCGGGCTGTAGTCCAAGCGGCCCTCTAGTTCCAATTGTCATGGTTAAAGTGTGTCCATCGCCATCTGGAGATTTGTATTCTTTTTCCAGTGTAATTCCGCTGCTTATTTCTGCTTTGTATTGTTCCACTTCTAGCTCTTTACCGTCGACAACAATCTTCATTGATTCAAGGTCTGGTGCTTCGAACAATCCAGGTATATCATCCGTGATTCTCATCAGGTTTATGGTCGCAGACCCCTCATTCTTGAGTGATATTGATGTGGAAACATTTTGGTTTCGGTATGATCTTAAACCGGTAGTCGAGTACTTCTTTGATAGTTTGGCCTCTAACACATCGAACGAGTTCTCTTCGAGTTTCATCGAACCTTCAGTAGATCTAACTGCGTGAGGTAAGATTGTGTATGACAAATCATAAGTGAAATCTGGTTCGGAGGTAGCGACCACAGTTCTATCTTCTGATTCCCACTTTCCGTTGGGTAATACATCTTGTTCGACATCCGAAATATCAAACAACAACTCATTGCTTCCTTTCATTCTAACTTGCAACTTTGTCAAATCGACAGCAAAAGACGAGCGATTTTCGAAAATAGTCTTACAGATCCAGTTGTCTGGTCTTTCGTCTTCTCTAACTCTCATGTAAGTGAATCCTCGACAAAATGCATCAAGTTCTTTGAAGTTTAATTTTGACAGGGTTGATTGAGCAGTGTAGCTTGCTGTGGCTGAGCCAGCCTTGATAGTCTTGGTACCGCTTACAATGATTCTCCCTTCAATCGACAGGACTTGTTTTTCTCCGGCTGACAATGTTCCAACTGACCAAATCAAATTACCATTATCCATTGTTGCAGAACCAGTATTTTCGAAAGAGATTTCGCTTGGAACCGGTCTTTTTACTTCAACGTTCTCTAATGTAACGCTCGACATATTCTCGACTTCTATTTCTAATGCTAACGGGCCACCTTCATCACCATGAGCGACAGATAATGACCGCTCTTGTGATCTTGCAGGGTTGGTATCTAGTCGTTCTCTAAGAGCCATCATTCGCATGCCTTCGACTTTGTATTTCATGCTGTAATTCTTTCCAGCCTCAAGTTCGTCAACAGATACATGATCTCCGCCAATATCAGTGGAATCAGCGTTGTCTAAGATTACATCTATGTCGTAGATTCTGTCGTCACTGGATGGATTATTGATAGTTAAAGTACCTTTTACAGTCTGTTTCACTATCTCACCATCCGGAGTTAACGTAGCATCTTCTATTTCGTGCAGGCTACCTTCTAATTTATCGCCAGGGACTTTTTCTACATCATCTCTGGATCGGATTGTAGCTCCAGCTTGTTCTCCAGATAAGTCATCTGGAGCCATGTTTTCTTGGACGGCTTCACTTTCCTCCTCTGGTATATTTGCTAGTGGAGAAAGTAATAGGTCGGCAGCGGTTG
>CAYPPO010000025.1:0-27805 GCA_964412625.1 uncultured Candidatus Poseidoniales archaeon | reverse complement strand
ACAACGGCTTTCAACGTATCCAAAATCTTGCTCATCAGGTCTAATCGGGCTGTGACGTTCAACATGAGATAGCACCCCTCTCTAAAAATCAGTGCACTTTCGACGGCTTATGAACTTACCATACCAATACAGACTATTGCACTCGAATTCCATACAAAAAATGATGATAGAACTAGGTGCTGTTTGCTAATCAAATAAGCCCTCGGATTCATAACGGAGTCTTGGGTGGAATTACTATGGGCGCCAATGTTGAACCGTTGTTGAAGGATGATGGTCAGCCTTACACAGCTGCTGTACTGATTCCAACTATCAACAATGCAGACGAATTGGAAATCGTCTTAGAGAGATTATCAAAGCAGACATATCCACACTTTGAAATTGTTATTGCGGATTCGAAATCAAAAGATCATACCAAAGAAGTCTGTAAAAAATATGGTGCAACATGGCTCGATGATTCATCCAACAACCGTGCAGACGCATGCAATTTTGCGCTAAGACAAATGGATCATGATTTGGTTTTATTCACAGATGATGATACAATCCCTCCACTTGACTGGGTGGAGAAACTGATTCGCTGGTTCAAAGACCCCGCTGTTGGCGCGGTAGGTGGGCCTAATTTTGCTCCAGACGATGATTCATTTGGGGCCAAATGTGCTGATGTCGCATTCTGTACTAAATTCATGACCGCCGGTACGCGCTATGGCGCCCAACCAAAGGGTGAACTAGTTCCAATTTCGCACAATCCGGGTGTTAACTGCGCTCACAGAATGGCCAATTTGAGGGAAGTCGATTTCTTTGAAGAAGGTTGTATTGGCGCCGAAGACGTCGTGCTTGACGCAAAAATTCAACGCAAGGGCCACAAGTTATTCATCGACCCATCAAATGTTATGCCGCATCGCCGACGTGTGCCGTTCAGACCATATATGAAACAAATGCGCAACTACGGATATACTAGGATGGTTGCCAACAAGCGTTGGCCAGAGATTTCTCGTTGGTCCCATACCGCAATTGGATGGTTTCCACCACTAGTCGTATTTTCCGTCATTGCAGTAATCTACGGGTTGCTGTCGGGTGGAGCTGCTGATGAATATTGGTTGACCGTATCAGGAGAATGGACAATACCTCGAATTGCCTTCCACGGGATTGGCGGATTGATGTTGCTGTATGTAGGAATATGTTGGCTTGGTGCCGCAATTGGCACTTCCCCTCACAAAAGCATTGGAACAGTTTTCCTTGCTCCATTATTCGTATTTTTAGCCCAGTGGGCATATGGGCAGGGTGTAATCAAAGCCTGGAGAGAGATAAGCAAAACTGGTGGTAAAGCCGGTGTTGGACACCAAATTGATGACCGTACCCGTACTGTTTGACAAACGTCGAAAAGCCGGTTTTTTGCCAAGATTTTGCCGCAACTGCTTAGTTAGATGAGAGTGGCCGCCACTGATATGAGCGGCCTATCTTTTATTGAAAGGTTGGCCGCATTGGATAAACCTGATGAGGCTAATGATACTGAACAGATATGGATGATAATCCGTACGTTTCTAGGCATAATTAGAGTGTTAATTTTTATCTCAATAATAGTCATTGCCGAGATGTTGGAGGAGATTTTCATCGCTAATCTTAGTTTGGCAGTGTGGTCACTAATTGTCGGAATACCCCTTTTCGTTTTGATCTCGTCAATGATAATTTTGGGCAATAAGAAATTCCTTAATGATTCAAAAAAATCACCGAAAACTGCAGTTCTACGGCCGATTATGGAGAGAGTCTAATCACAAGCCAGCCATATCACCGGTTTGAATTGTCCATTGGCTAGCATATATTCCATTAGCCGCTACTAATTCATCATGCTTGCCTCGTTCGACAACAACTCCATCCACCATTGATAGGATTTCGTCCGCATTTCTAATCGTGCTCAAACGATGTGCTACTGCAAGAGTTGCCCTATCGCTACCACTGGCGATTAGATTCTCCTGTATTCGACGTTCTGTCTCGGCGTCTAAAGCACTTGATGCCTCATCTAATATCAATAATGAAGGTTGTTTCAATAATGCTCTGGCGAGTGAAACTCTAGCTCGTTGCCCACCAGATAACTTCGCTCCTCGATCGCCAACCATAGTGTCCAAACCTTGCTCTAGGTCTTCGATAAATTCCCATGCGCCCGCCAACTCTAATGCAGTTCGTAATTCCTCTTCATCTGCGGTTTGGTTATACATTACATTGTCCTTTACAGAGCCGTAAAATAGGAATGGTTCTTGACTGACAAAGCCGATTTTGTCTCTTACAGAATCTAGGGTGTAGTCGGTAATAGATACTCCGTTGACTAGTACATCTCCGCTGTTTGGAGTATAGTATCGCATTAATAGCTTCAAAATAGTGGTCTTTCCAGCGCCCGTATGGCCCATTATACCCAAGAAATCTCCTCCTTCAGCCTTGAACGAAATACCACTAAGCACGGGAACTGTGGTGTTTGGATAGGTGAAATGTACATCTTTGAATTCTAGTGAATGTATCTTTTCTGTCAATTCTTTTGCGTCATCCTTGTCGAAAATCTCAGGCTCCAAGTCTACTACTGCGAACACTCTGCGAGCGGCGGCTTCGCCTCTTTGCAACTGATTTATTAGAATGCCAAAGATAAATAGCGGCATGGTCATTCTAGTACTGATTAACAGAAAAGTGACTAACTGGCCCGTGGTAATATCGCCGCTACCTGCTAGAGAGCCTCCAACTGAGACAAGTAACCCAAACGCAATACCGGCGATTGCATAAATCATCGGAACGAAGCGGTTTCGGTCTTGGCTAGCGCCGATAGCCTGGTCACGATAAGCGGCTGATTCCCGGTCAACTCGATTTGATTCCCAATCTTGTGCATTGTAGGCTTGAACCACCGAAATTCCCGAAATTAGATTTTCCAATACTGCAGTGATGTCCCCTGTTGATTCACGTTGCTGGCGATATTTACGCTGAACTCTAGTTGAAAACCAGTATACTAGCGGGACAATCAAAATGAGGGGTCCAAATAATACTGCAGCCAATTTCCATGACATCAAAACAAGAATCACAAATGCCGTCAAAAAGGTTACAATAATTCTAATTATTGACGTCGATGAATCGGCAACTACATCTTCTAATTGATTCACATCACTCGACAATACCGACATTATTTGCCCAGTTTGACGCATATCGTAGTAGGACGCTTCCATGGCGATCAACGACTTTGTTGCGTCCATGCGTAAATCGTGTTGAATCTTGTATCCCAAAGTTTGCCATGAGTACTCAGATAGGCCCTGGAAGATTGCCAAGAAAAAGAAACCGAGAAATATCAAAAATCCATAACCAACCTCAATGTTGCCCGGCAGGGCAATTACAAAATCCTGTAGGAATTTTGGCCCACTCATGGTTTTATTGGTAAAGTAATCAATGGAGTAACCGATTGCCACGAAGGGCATCAAATCGAACATTCGTGCCATTGCATTGGAGAAGATTCCCGAAAATACTCTTCCGGGATATTTTTTGGCGTAAGGCACCACACGCCAAATCTGTCTTCCAACAATCTGCGTCTTCTCACCTTCTGCGGATGGGGACATCAAATCTCCTGACATACCCCCACCCAATTGATTTGTCATGTCTCGGGGCTTGCGGGTGAGTTTTTGAAGTCTCGTAGTGATTTCAATACAAAATTCAATCAAATCATTCATGAGGGTCCGGTTATAGTAGTGCGCTATGGCGGACCTGTCCCGACAGTCAGCACTCGTTCTTTGCGTGCTATTTCTGTTACAAATTATCGCTCCATTGGCTGGTGCAAACGGCGAAGACACACAAGATTTGGTAATTGAAACAAGTGCAGATTTGGAACTACTTGCCGCACTGGGAATTACTCCCAAGCAAACGCCTGAGTACGGTTGGCAAGCCGAAGATGAGTCGAGAGACACCATTTTTCTGCTGTACAGAGATGCTGCAACTATTGCTCCTGAAGAATGGCAGGAATATACTGGCCAAAGTGATGTTTTGACTGGTTGGTACTTCTTAACCCATGATTTTCCAATACCAACAGAGTGGTGGTATGAACTCAACAGCAAAGGAATTGATTGTTTCACATATGTCAGCCCGGGCGGTTTTCATTGCCACCTTGCTGGACATACTACTCAACAACTGGAACAGTTAATGGTAACAGGAATTACTAAAATGGACCCATCTGACAAAATAGCAACTGACCTCGTTAGAGGTTTACTCGGCAAAACAATGTCAGTTCCTAATCCAAATGTTGAGTTCGGTCAAGCGACCGTTACTGCCGTGCTAACTAGCGATGAGCTGCCCCTAGATTTTGCAACTCCCGAAGGTGTTAAATTAGTTTCAAATAGCAATCGGTTTGCCAATTTCCAAATTGATGTCGACGGACTATCTTGGTTGGCTGAACAGGATTTCATCGAGTGGATTGAAATTAAACCGCATTTCGTCCTCCACAATACGGTCGGAGCGACCATCATCCACTCAGACGATGTGCGCGACCCTCTGCAGATGTCTGCTATAGACGGTAGTTGGAACGGTTTAGACGGGAGTGGAATCACAGTAACTGTCTCCGACAGCGGTTTAGACAGCGGCATCAATGATGCAACAATGCACCCAGATTTCGCCGATCACATTACCGACATAGTTTCGTGGCCGATTCCGCCCTCTTCATGCAGTTGGACCTCACCATCCAATCCCGGGCCCTGTGATGATGGGGCAATCGATGACAACGGTCACGGAACTCACGTCGCTGGTTCAGTTCTTGGTGACGGCACTGATAGTAACGGAGCGATAGTTGGAATTGCTCCCGAAGCCTCACTCATTGTCCACGCTATCGAACAAAGTGGCACGTTAGAGGGCATACCCGACAATATCGAAGACCTGTTTAATTCAGCTTACGAAAATGGCAGTGTGGTACATACTAATTCATGGGGCGCTCCGGAGAATGGCCGTTATACAACTTCAAGTATGCAAGCAGATATCGCGGCACGCAATCATGACGAATTGATAATTTTATTTTCCGCCGGAAACAATGGGTTAGATGCTGATTCCAACGGTGAAATCGACCTTGATAACATTGGGGCACCCGGGACTGCAAAAAATGTCATGACTATCGGAGCCAGTGAAAACTATCGGCCAGCGATAGATAGTGGTGCATTATGGGGCAATTGGTGGCCCGCTGACTATCCAGCCAATCCAATCAATGACGACCACATGTCAGATAACTCATCTGGATTAGCTGCGTTTTCCTCCCGTGGACCTGTGAATGACGGGCGTGTGAAGCCTGACTTTGTCGCCCCAGGCACATTTATTCTTTCAACAAAGTCAAGATCTGCCGGTGCTTGCAGTTGGGCATCTTACAACACCTCTTATTGCTACATGGGAGGCACTAGCATGTCAACGCCAATCACTGCCGGCGGAACCGCATTATTACTCGAACATCTGATAGAAAATATCGGCTACACTAATCCGTCAAGTTCACTTGTCAAGGCGATGTTTACTGCATCTGCCGATGATATGATTGGGCAGTACAATGATGTGACAAATGGGGCAGGTGAGTCAGTACCGAACAATCACGAAGGTTGGGGTCGCCTGAATATGACTGCTGCAGTGCAATCATCATTTGTTGACCGAGAAACTGTGACAACTGGCGATGAGAGAGGCTGGAGTTTTATCGTTCCGCCATCAGCACCGACTCTACAAATTGTCCTATCATGGATTGATAAAGAGGGCTCTACAGCCACCGAAGGCGCATTGATAAACAATCTTGACCTACACGTCAAGGACCCGTCTGATAATTGGCACAACCTTTCAAACAATGTTGATAACTTGATTGGTCAAACCTTTGCCAATCCACTAGCCGGAACATGGGAAGTACACATTAACGGTACTAACGTGCCGGTTGGCCCCCAAATGTTTGCTTTAGCGCTTAGTGATGATTATGATTTGGTTAATCTTACACAAGACGCTGACCTCGACGGCGTCGAAGATGCCGATGATGATTGCTTACTAGTTCCAGGAACCTCGAGTATCGATCGTAACGGCTGTCCTGATACTGATTCAGATGGATACTCTGACCCTGATTCCGGCTGGCTATCCCATCCGGCGGGTCTTGCCGACGCATTCGTAAATGAACCCACACAATGGGCTGATCAGGATGGCGATAGTTACGGTGATAATCCTACTGGCATACAACCAGACGGCTGTACTATTACCCCCGGCACCTCAACTCTTGACCGATTTGGCTGCCCCGATGCTGATGCGGATGGTTACTCAGATCCAGATGGTACATGGCAAATCGCAAATGGTGCCGATGGTTGTCCGGCGGTAATCGGAACCTCTGATCAAGACCGGTCTGGATGCCCTGACGGTGATGGGGATGGGTACAGTGACCCAGATCCATTAGGTAACAACGGACCAGTTTGGGAAATAGGTGATGGTGCAGATGCATTCCCAAGCAATTCAACACAATGGGTAGATGGAGACTCTGATACCTTTGGTGACAATACCAGCGGAACATTTGGTGATGCCTGTGTGGGAGTAACTGGCTCATCATACCAAGACCGATACGGATGTGTTGACAGCGATGGCGACGGATATTCGGATCCTGATGGCGTTTGGACTGCCGCCAACGGAGCAGACGCGTTTGTCAGTGAACCTACCCAGTGGGTAGATACTGATGGCGACGGTTACGGTGACAACCCAAGCGGAGTTGATGCAGATATATGTCCTAATGTGCCTGGTACATCGAACCAATTGGGCACCTTGGGCTGCCCCGATTTGGATGGTGATGGATATGCTGATGCCGATGACCTATTTCCGCTTGATTCTACTCAATGGTTGGATGATGATGCTGACGGTTATGGCGATAATCCAGGTGGAAACAATCCCGATGGCTGTGTAGGAAATCAAGGATTTTCCAATCAAGACAGACTTGGCTGCCCGGACACAGATGGCGACGGTTGGTCAGACCCCGATGCTGGTTGGACTATCGCTAATGGTGCCGACATGTGGGCTAATGATGTAACACAGTGGAAGGATTCTGATGCAGATGGCTACGGTGATAATTCATCTGGAACCAACGGTGACCAGTGCCCTGTTGACTACGGTGAGTCAATCAATGACAGATTGGGATGTCCTGACACCGACGGCGACGGTTGGTCAGACCCCAGCGGCAGCTGGACTCCGGCTCTTGGAGCTGACGCGTTTCCCAGTGATCCTACGCAATGGGCTGACATTGACGGCGACGGTGTAGAGGACCTGACAGATGATGCCTGTCCGAACATAGAAGGTTATTCGAGCCAAGACCGGCAAGGCTGCCCAGATTCAGACGGTGACGGTTATTCAGACAGTGACGGCACGTGGACATTCAATGATGGCGCAGATGTGTTCCCAAACGATCCTACACAATGGCAAGACAGTGATTTCGACGGATATGGTGACAACCAAGTCGGCAATAACATCGATTCTTGCCCACTGGATTGGGGTGATTCATGGCGCAATAATACCCTCGGATGTCCAGATGTCGACCAAGATGGTTGGGCAGATCAAGATGACGCTCAACCAAATGAGCCAACACAATGGGCGGATACTGATGGTGATGGATTCGGTGACAATCTGGCCGGTGTTAATCCAGACGCCTGTCCGAATCAGGCAGGAAATTCGACTCAAGGTAACCGTATGGGATGTCTTGATGATGACGGCGATGGTTGGGATAATCTCATCGATGAACTACCCAACACTCCGACACAGTGGTTAGACCAGGATGGCGACGGATACGGAGACAATGCTACTGGCCTTTATCCAGATGCTTGTCCGGGTGAGGCTGGTACTTCATACACTGACCTAAACGGCTGTCCAGATGATGATAACGATGGAATTTCTAACATAAATGATGCGTTTCCCAATGACCCCACTAGAAGCCAAGACTCAGATAGTGATGGCTTTGATGATATGGAAGATAATTGTATCTCAGTAGCCGGCAACTCAACCCAAGACAGAAAGGGTTGCCCAGACACTGACGGAGATGGTTACTCTGACGTAACTCTTCCCACCGATGGCGCACTTGGTTGGACCGTGAGCGACGGTGCTGATGCATTTCCACTTGAGCAGAGCCAATGGTCTGATCAGGATGGCGACGGTTATGGAGACAACTCAAGCGGATTTGAAGCTGATGACTGTCCGGCGGAGGAAGGCTATTCCTATGTCGGATTACTTGGTTGCCCTGACGAGGACAACGACGGAACCGCACAATCTAATGATGCATTCCCGGATGATTCTACTCAATGGTCTGACGCTGATGGTGATGGTTATGGCGATAATCCCAATGGAACCAATCCTGATGCTTGTCCGGCAGTCGTTGGCACGTCGACAATAGACAGATTTGGTTGTCCTGATGAGGACCTAGATGGAGCTAGCGACTTGAATGATTTGTGGCTAGGCGATAGCAGCCAATGGTTTGACACTGACGGTGATGGGTATGGTGATAACGAAGCAGGCACAATGGGAGATAGTTGTCCAAACGAGAGCGGATTGTCATACAAAGGTTCCAAACAAGGTTGTCCTGACAACGACGGGGATGGTTGGGCTGATATTGAAGATGCCTTCCCACAGGAGGATTCGCAATGGCTAGATTCTGATGGTGATGGATGGGGAGATAATCAAACGGCTGGTGCTTACAAGCTAGATCATTGGCCAGACGACCCCGCACGAAATGCTGGTGAGGCATCGCTATCATGCAGCCAATCTTCCATTGAAGTTGACTTAGCAGGTGGAGACTTCTTTTCGTTCACGTGTACAGTTGTGACAGAAATGGACAACGCCGGAGTAATTCTTCAATGGCAAGCAATGAATGGTATTGCTGCAGATACGACAATTGAACTGCTAATATTCACTCCCCAAACAGGTGGGACGCAAACCGTAGTTTTCTCTGGAGAGGTTATTGATGCTGGTGAGTATCAGCTATCATTGGTAGCAAAAGAGCCCGGTTCAGACTTTGCTATGGATTCGGTAACAATTGTTCTTGATGCCCAAGACTCTAGATTGACACCAAACATTGTCGATGACCAAACCGACGCAATCAACAAGTTGCTCAAACAGCCTGTTGTGCAAGCAGCACTGGCCGGGCTGGTTTTATTTACGCTGATGGGTACGTTGTATTTGAGAGGCAAAGCGGATGACAAGAGACGCAATATCGAGCGTCGAGAACATGCAGAAAACATATTGCGTGCTAGACTTGCTGGCAAAACCGCAACCCCGCAAAATCGCCGAGCTGAATTTGGGTTAAATCGGCAAATACCTCCACCACCGCCCGGATTTGAGTGAATGTTGAACCGATTCACTCAAAGAGGGAATACGACTCGCAAGGAATATCGCGGATATGGTGAAGTGGTTATCATCTGAGGTTTCCAACCTTATGTCGTGGGTTCGACTCCCGCTATCCGCACCACACAAAGCGGCTACACAATGTGTTAGTTTGTTGTTTGATTGACAAAGTCTATGAATAATCGGCTTAAGGTGGCGCCATGCAGAGTTCCAGCATCAAAGGTGTGTTGCTTGTTCTGATTATGTTCAGTGCATCAATGGCTGGTTGCTTCGGTGAAAATTCAACCGACGAAGAACTCGATATCGCTGGTTTTCAAATTGATTTCACCGAAGCTAAAGATGCTCAATTAAAAGGTGGTGAGTGGCATACATTCTTCCTTGCTGGCAAAGGTAGATCTATCTCAGTGCCAAATAATGTCATGATGTTCATTGATGATGTTATCATTCCAAACGGCTTTGCCACCGTGAATGATGAACAGATAAACGGAAAGTTACTGCCAATTCCATACGCTGAATTAGTTAGTATCACTATTGTTGAAGCGAACGGAAAAGGGAAATCTTTCGAATACGATGTGGCTGAAGGTGAGCCAATAGTTAGCGGTTCTGAATGGTTTGATAAGATGGATTTCATCACCAGTGTTTGTACTGATTCTACTTTATGCGGCGGTTACATCAACCGGTGGATGGGTTCGCCCAATCCTGCATTTGAAAGAGCCGCATCATTCTTCCATGGACACTTCGAAGGATTAGGCTACGAAACGCACCTGATGCGAGTTACTGATACGCTGAGTTTTACCCAGCCAGAGAGCCTGAATGTAATTGCTTGGAAGCGTGGATATGATGACTCCTGTGTCCAAGGAATTGGTGCTCACATGGACATTGCGCCGCCGGCGGGCCCTCCGGGTGGCGGGACATATGAAGGCGCATATGACAACACTGCCGGTACTGTTGCTGTTATGCTCTACGCAAAGGCACTTCTGGAGGTTGAGGTTAGATGCGATACTTTCCTCGCACTTTGGTCCAGTGAGGAAGCTGGTTTGCGAGGCTCGAATGCGTTTGCTAACAACGATTGCGATTATTGCTTGCCGCAAGACAAAGAGCTACGTTTTTACATTAACATGGATATGATGGGCATCTCTTATCCAGCAAAGAAGTCTAATGGAGATTATTTCCCGTATCATGCTTGGTCAGGACCAGATTTTGACCCAGAGGTCCAAGATGTAGCAATTACTACAATCTTAGATTACGTTCACAGAGACGTATTGAAAGCGCCAATGGACCTTCGTATCGAAGGGTCATATGGGGCGGGATGTGATCAGCACTGGGATGACCACTACAACCTAGTAATGGATGTCCATGAGGACACTTTTGGAAGGTCTGACCACGTTACGTTCAGAAACCTCGGCGCTCAAACTATTTTCCACCTTGGTGCCTATGATGAAGATTACAGTGCATATCATTCACCGACTGACACATTTGACAACATGATTGCAGAAGTTGGTGGCCCAGAGGAACTGAAAAAGAGTATACAATATGTCTTGTGGGCTGCTTTTTTGGAATTCTTATTAGCTGACCAATCACCCGAAGTACGCAATGTGGATGTTTGATTTAAATAACAACCTTTTTTCTACTAAAGTAGTTAATTATCGTCATGGACCAGGTAAGCCCAGATATTGTTAGTAGGCTTACCAAGTTAACTAGCAAATCCTTTTTCCCGCCATTATTATTCGTATCAGGAGTTTTGGTTGCGCTAGTTGAAACCATTTACCTGCTAATCCTTGGAAATAGTTTAGAAAACGCAGTTTGGCCTTTGGCTATCAGAAACCTAGAATTAACTTTCACTCTGAGAAAAAGCGTGCCTACTGTTGCAATACTGTGTGCAGTTATCCTGACATTAGGACTATGGCTAATGATTAGAAGACAGCAACAAAAATCAATCCCAAATTGGGTTGGAAATTTTTTGATTTTCATTTCCGGAGTTATTCTAGGATTATATGCTGTGTTTGTGGTGATGGATTTACGTTACTTAAGGGGCGCATTTTTACTGCTGCCAACAGTTTATGGCTTTGTCTTATTTTCTTGCGCCATAGGCTCGAGAGGAATCCCCATCTTACCGAAGTCAAACAAAGCCTTGGTGGATAATTTTTATTCGGTAGTTCACTTGCTTGGTATATTCCTTGCAGCTTGGTTGATGATGCCTGGGATACCTGCACTTGTCGGCATTGCTCCATCACCTCCCGACAGACCAATTTTTGGATACGGCGCAGACCCCGGACCATTTGGTGAGGTTTTGGAAATCTATCCCTATCCAATACCAGATAATGTGTCAGCAATTCAAGGAAATACCGAAGAAGATATCACGTTCTCAATTTATCTTTCTATTCCTATTTTACCCCAAAATCCAGGCATAGAAGGAGTGCCCTTAGCGATTATTTTTCACGCCTTTAATAATCCTGAAAGAGATTCTTACACCGATTGGATCGAACGACTGATCGGTAAGGGTATGGTTGTTGCCTACATTCAATACCCCACCGATGTAAGACCGGAAGGTGGTGATGATTGGGATGATAAAGTAGCCGAAGGGACCTCTGATTGGCCACATCATGTACCTAGATTGCATTCCATCTACTCCGCGCTTGGTCTACTTAAGACCATAATCAGTGATGATACAAGAGGTATGGAGATTGATGATGTTCTAGGCAACTTGAGTATAATGCCACAACACCTTTACATCGGCGGCCACAGTTTAGGCGGCGCCTATTCACTCAATGCATTACAGATGGTGCAAGAATTCGGTTGGGGTAGTGAAACACTAGTAGTCAATACTGAAATGGCTGCGTCAAGGCCAATGCAGAACCTATGGCAGCCTAATTTTGACAATCTGCCCCAAGCTACTATCGTACATTTGGCAGTTAGTGAGGATGACATGACTGTCGGGCAGTGTGATAGTGTGTACCATCAGCAATTATTCGACCTAATCGAAGAAAATAATTCGCTATTGATATACGTACCCAGCGACAAATATGGCTTTCCACGCCTTGTTGCGACCCACTACATACCGGCCAATGAAGCACATGACACCCTAGCAGACTGGGCTTTTTATCGACGAGTTGATGCGCAAGCGGATTGGGTTGTTGCCAGAAGCAGAGGGGATTTTAACACTGAGGAATTCGCTTATTTCCATTTAATTGACAGCCCAATTCTACGAGATATGGGTGAATGGTCGGATGGAACTCCCGTACTGGAATTACAGCCATACACTAATGCTATACAAGAGAACAATTTCAGTCATTGTTAGAGGTGTTGATTTGAGTGCTGAGACTTCGGAGCGAAAATCGCTGATTAAGTTAATCTCCGGCTCTGCTATAATAGCCTCAATGTGTTGCTTGCCAAGCGTTGTACTAGTGTTGTTTGGTCTTGCTAGTGTTAGCTCTGCTGCTGCACTATCTGACACGCTATATTGGGGTGATGATGGATTTGGGTGGTTCAGACCCATGATGTTGATTGCTGCATTATCATTTGCAGTAATTGGCTTAATTATTCATTTCCGTAGTAGAGGAATTTGCACAATCGATCAAGCCAAGCGAGAGCGAAGAAAAATCATCAATACATCGTTATTGGTCTTGATTATTAGCTATCTCACCTATTTGCTATTCAATTACGTCATACTTACCGAGATTGGAATCCTACTCGATTTGCCTTGGGAAGAAAGTCGAGATAGTTACATGTTCTGGAAATGATTAACCATCTAAACGGCTTGTTTTACAACCAATTGACCAATCTGGATTGTCATTCATTGCTTGCAATGTTTGATTCAATAATTCATCCTCTGGAGTTTCATCATACCCTTCTCCGCGACTTATCGCTACGCTAATATTAAACCCTTCAAAATGCAAATTTCTCAATTGAAAAATCGAATTTCCAATTGAAATATTGTTTGTACTATCGCCAATTGGAATTTTGATTTCTCGGGGGTTGAGATTCATTCCCAATCTTATCGCTTTTTGTACTGCCTCTTTACCAGTCCACAATTCTAGCGCATAATGTGGATTAGCCTGTAAAAATGCTAATTCCTCCCCTTTTGCCATCATGTCAAAGACGCCCTCCGAGATCACCAAATCTGATGGCTCTCCATCGATGCCAATAGTCCAGCCGGCCTCAACCAATCCAACAAAAACCCATCCATTGGAATGCCCAATTGAAATCGAAGGTAGGCTTTGTCTGACCCATGTACCGGGCAAATAAGCGACACTGGGAGCGCGATATTCGTTTCTTCTAACCTCCAACAGACTGGTATCTACGCCCCATTTCATCAAGGCCTCATCCAATAGCAATCTACTGCTGAGATGTTCATCATAACGCTTGGTAGTAACAAATTTTGCCACCTCATCGTTGATTGCCAATTGAACTTGCGAGATATCCAAACTTTCTATTTCTGCCATCCAACAGGATAAACGGGGGCCATTTGGACCGAAGTTAACCGGCACCTGATACATTGATTGCATTATATCACCGTTCAAGAATGAACCTTTGCTCATCCGGAACCGGTGCCATACTCTTCAACCTCAGACCCTTCATTGCCAGTACCGGCGCATCTTCATCGCCAACAATCACCACATCGTGAACAGTGACTCCTCCATCTTCAACTGCCACACGTAAACTTCTCATTCGCAATATCTCGTAACGCTCGGGTACACGAATATTAGTCGACCATTCAATACCAATTGGTAATGATGAGAATCCCTCGGATTCCATTGCTACGAAGCCTGCATTCTGGAAACCTGCTTCAATTAACATTGGTAAAGCCTCTAACAAAACCTCATCACCATTATTTTCAACTTCAAATTGCTCCCTTATTGGCAATTGATTGCGCATTAATGCGATACCATCTGCACCCGGCATCTGTTCATCACCAACCCCTCTGATTACGCCACCGTGAGATTGGAATCTTGGTCCGTGGAAGTACCGTTGGTAAATGAATGACGGCATTATCATCAAATCTTCTAGTTGTGGCGTACCAATCGCCGGCATGGCCGCAATCTCAGAGTGCAGGAACGCCGTCAAATCTTCACTCTTATCAACTAATCTTACAATTGCCGAGTGGTGTTCTCGTTCACCAAATATCTCGCCTTTGGAATTCATCAAGTCTGAAACTAAAGTGCATTCTACGCGATGGATTCCATCAACTGTATCCTTTAATTTGGCTACCACTCTAACTTTCATTACGCCTTTGAGTAGTTTGACTGGCAGCCCAAAACTGACATCCTCAAAGCCTGCCAAACAAGTAAGCGGTTTCACTAACAGAGAATTCTCCGCAAACATCTCCAGCGCCATGACCCCTGGATGATACGGAACTCCATCTATAGCGTGATCGAGGAGGAAGGGGTGCATTTCGGTCGAAAGTGTGGTCTCAGTTACGATTGCAGTGTCTTCTTCAATTGATATTACTTTGTCAATCAAGGGGAACCTAGCGACATCAGCGATAACCGCAGCCATCCCAGAGGGTAGGCGTAGAGGCGGCTCACGGAAGCTATCGAAACGATCCATTAGACCCAAAGAGCCGCAGCCAAGTACTCTGCGCTTTCCGCCGGCAAGTGCTTCGTCAACGAAAATTTCTACTCCTGTTTCAACATCCAATGTTTCGATTCCCGCTGCGGCGAATACCGCTTCAATTGAACCTCTTGTAGCCATTCCAACATCTTTCCAGCCTGTCCATCCAATGGCAACCGCCCGACATTTACCACTTGCAGTCAATCTAGCCATTTCTGCATCAAGAACGCTATTTGCTGCCGCATAATCTGTCTGACCACCATTACCAAATCGGCCAGCAACGCTGGTGAAACAAGCTGCAAACTTCAATGCCTTTGTGCCTGATGCATCCACAGCAGCCATCAGTGATTTCCACCCATCTAACTTTACTCTGACAACACGATCAAAAATGTCATAACCCTTGTCGACAACTAACTTAGAGTCCTCTAACCCAGCGCCATGAACCACGCCAGTGATTTTCCGATTTAGTGAGTTGCCAAGCTCTATCATGCCGGATTTATCCATGACATCAACAGAGTGATATTTCGCCTTATTACCTGTTTTCTCGATGCTATCTAGCGTGATGTAAACATCTCTGCTCCGGGTAAATTTCTGCCAATTACGGTTCCAATCAACCATCGTCACTTTACCGTTTTCACTTTCTTGTATCATAGATTCTCTCAATGCCATCTTCCTAGAGTTCAATTGTTCATCATCCCAATCAATCCATGCTTGAGTTTCTTCGATAAGTTGTGAACGACCCAGTAACACAAAGTTTGCGTTAGCATCAGTACTAGCTTGAGCAACCCCAATAATTGAAGCCGCAGTAACGCCTGATCCACCACCGGATACAAGCCAAGTATCTGCACTGGTAAGTGGTTCACGGCTTGCTTCCAATCGCTCATCAAATGCTACTAGAGCCCATCTTCGACCATCCCTATCAATACCAATTTCAACCTCTCCACCGATGTTGAAAATATCATTAACGATAAGTTGTGCAGCATTAGGTGCATCCAATACAATTTCGGGATGCAAATCTAGTGCCCTACTGCGCAAATGACCCTGTTCGAATGCGTAGGATTTCGTCACCCCACTTGCTGAACACTGGATTGAGTTGAATAATTCCCCAATATTTCCATGTCTCCCATCTAGAGTCGTCACTGACGCAACTATTCCTGCATCTAATTTACTCAATTTACTATCTAATCCTTTCAAAAGTGAGAACCAACCGTGAGCCGCCAAAGTAATTTGCGAGGACGGATACGTATCCTCTTCCCATTCAACGCCTGCTAGCTTCAATGCAGCCAAATGGATGGCTCCACAAACGTTAGATTTGTTTAGTTCGCTACTGACCTGCTCCATGTGTTCGATGTTTGCAGGATCGGCACGCAACACAGTCCGCTTACCTTCTTGCTGTATTGACATATCCCTAATTTCCGATTCAAAACCAACCCTAATGGCATCTAAGCCGCGCTGTTCTAGAATCAAACAAATCTCTTCAGCAATACCCCACCCATCATCGGTCACGATAACAGTGCCTGACAATTCCATTGGCTCATCAGCACCTGGACATTCCTCAATCTCTACCTGCCATCTTCGACAACCAGATGTCACTGAAGATTCTTCGATTACGATTGGTGATGCGCTTGCTGGAGCAAGCATTTCTTGATTTGTCTCACCGGGTGAGATTGACGCCTCATTAGGCGGTGATTGCTCTAGAAGATCGCTATCTTGGCCACTCATCTTTACGATATATGCGGTAAAATGATTGAGCGTTGGGTGGTCACTTAGGACAAAATCTTCGTCTACCGGCAAGGAGAATATATCGCGCACCTCCGCCATGATTTCTGCTTGTTTTACCGTGTCTATGCCTAATTCACCCTCTAAATCTTGATCCATTTCGATGAAATCTGCTGGATATCCGGTATGTTTGACTACGACATCGATTAGTTTTGATTCAATAACCTCGTTACCGGAACCAACCGGAGCTGATACTGCTTGTGGAGGAGGTGTCTCGACCTCAATTTCCGGCTTGGTATGCTCAACAATCGGCGCAGAAGTTGCTGACCCATCCCCACCAGTCATCCTGTGGATGTAAGCAATCATGTGATTAAGTGTGGGATAATCAGACAGAACAAAATCTTCGTCGACTGGCAGGCTAAACTTAGCCCTAATATCTGCCATGATCTCTGCTTGTTTCACTGTATCAATGCCTAACTCTCCCTCTAGGTCTTGGTCTAATTCGATGAAATCAGCAGGATATCCCGTATGCTCAACTACAACGTCGATTACGGTTTGTACCAAACTCGAGTCGTCAACAACAGTGCTCTTCGATGGTTGATTCATAGAAGTTGCAGCATCAATATTTGTTACTATTTCTTCGACCACCTCTTTAGCCGCAACGACCGGAGTTACAACGGCTTGAGCGCCGGGTTTTACCCCACCAGACATTTGTTCTATGTATCCAATCATGTGATTGAGGGTTGGATAGTCAGCGAGCACAAAATCTTCGTCAACTGGTAGATTGAATCTACTACGAATATCTGCCATGATTTCTGCTTGTTTTACTGTGTCAATACCAAGTTCACCCTCTAGATCTTGGTCTAATTCAACAAAGTCTGCTGGATACCCTGTGTGTTTGACTACAACCTCAATGACAGTATCCACAATTTCTCCTTCGCTTGCTATTTGTGTTGCTGCGTCATTTGATAGAGGAATATCTTGGTCAGGCACAGTTAGGATTGCTTGCTCCTCTTTGCTTTCCTCCGTGATAATTTGTGGGACCGTTGGTTCTTCAACAACATGGCGTTGTCCTTCATAATCTTCAGTTACCTGCCAAGCATCACCTTGAATACCACCGTGTAGATTTTCGTTACCTTCAACATACGAAACCAGTTTCCCATCTAATATGCGTAATACAACATTGTTAGAATCTGCAAGGCCACAGACCCATTTCATGAATTTGTTGCCATCTATTCGTGCTCCATCAATCTTCCATTTACGTACTAATGACAGTGCAATTTGCGAGCCAAATCCGGCACCAAACCTCAAGCCATATTCTAGATTAGGGTAATCACCACCCTTTGACAGATTTAAATCACCAAGTTCAGGGTCGTGCTCTTTGTGATTGGCAATTGGTGGAATTCTTCCGGTAAGCATACCGTATAGCATGCTTGCATCCTCGATTCCGACTCCCATTGGATGGCCAGTGAATCCCTTTGTATTGGCAATTACCAGTTTATCCGCACTGTTGCCAAAAGTACTTCGCAATGCCTTGACTTCCGATTGCGCTGAGCCACCCCTGGCTGGAGTGTATGTTTCATGCGAGAAGAAAACAGTATTTTGGGCAATCTTATGCCTATCTAAGCTCCACTTCTCTTCCATTTCTGTTATGAAGTTGTCAACTGTTTCTGCAACATGCTCGACGTCTAATCGTGTTCCATGGAAGGCTGAATTAGCGATTCGCGTACCCAATAGTTCTGCAATTGGTTGCACACCTCTTTCACTGGCTTGTGAATTCTTCTCGATTACAAACGCGGCAGCACCCATTCCGAGAATTAAGCCGTTTCTTCTTCTGTCAAAAGGTAGTGCTGTGTCCTCAACTACATTATGAGTGGACGCAGCACCAGATGCAGCAAAGCCTCCTCCAATCCATTCCCACAAATCATCACCAGTAACGTCATCTGCTGAAATAATTATTACGCGGTCAGCTCTGCCAGTATTTATCCAATCTTCTGCGACGCCAAAGGCTGCTGTAGACGAAGCACAAGCAAGGTTGATAGTAGTATTAGGGCCCCTTATTCCAGTATATTGAGCGAATTGAGAGTGGCCCATATTCAAAGTTTGGAACAAAAACCTACGATCGAACCGCCCTTCACCGTCATCACCATTGTGCTTGGCGTGTTTCATTGCCATCTGCAAACCAGGGAAGCATGAAGCAAATACAATCCCTGTCCGGTCTCTTTGAATTTGAGGAACTTGCCAATTGGTAATCAATCGCAAGCCACCTTTACCTACCTGCTCTACCGGAGTGAGTGGAATCCCTGCATCCCTCAGGGCAAGTAAACCAGAGGCAACCGCTAACTGGGTCGTTATATCCCAAGCCATGACGACTTTCGCATCGATGCCAAATTCCTTCGCCAAATCAAAGGCACCTTTGACCCCTGCTAACTGTGGAATATCGCTAAATTCCGTAGCACTTTCCATGTTTACTGAACCATCTCTACCTTTAATCAAACGAACGATATTCTTGTCTAACAATCGCTGTTTATACTCGTCAGTTACTTCAGATATGCAGGTTTCACCTTTGACCAATCTTTCGAACACATCTTCCGAGAATACTTTCTCGCCACCGGGAAGGCCAAGCGAAATGCCAGTGATAACTATTGCATCCGATGAAGGCTCAACAATTGATGTATTGCTGTGTTTTGAAGCGACTACAACTGTGGAGGTTTGTTTTGTAAGGTATGATTGTGGTGGGTTTTTAATCCATCTAGACAAATCAGCAGCAACTTCTGCTTGACTTACATCATACTGTGAGTCTACTTCACACTCCTTAGCAATCTTGCTGATGACTTGATTAATCTGTTGATCTGAAAGTCCAAGTAGCGTCCTAAGGTTGACCATGCCACGACAAAATTTTGCTGGATAACCCGTGATTGGCGCTAAACAATCTCCGACATAATTTGCGATTGCCTCATCTACGGATACCGCAACTTGTGCAGGAGCTTTTCCATTACCACTCGCTGGCACTGAAACCGGACCGGGCAGTGACACTGCTTGGGCGGTGGAGGTAACATCAGTTGGAAGTGAAACTGCAGTTCGCGACTCATGGGCTTCTATCGGCCCTGCCCTGAATGCTTCTGATAATTCATCGGAAGTATCTTCAGGCCATTGTAAATCCTTACCAGCGAGATAAATTCCAGCCAAAGCGCTGAGGAATGAGGCAATTCCGCCTTGTTTTGGATGATTAGTCATTATTGGAAGATGCGGTTTACCTTCTAATATTTGTGAAGCGAACATAGTCAAGGCACGCTTAGGACCAACCTCAACGAATACCCTAGCACCGGAATCATACATCTTTTCCATCTGTGAGGTCCACTCAACGGGTGAGGCCATCTGGGGTGCGAGTTTTTCAAGCACTGCTGACTTCGAATCTTTGCCATCCATGGCATAAAATGCTCCATCATAATTAGCGGTAATCGGAATTTGCGGCCAATTAATCTCAAGAGTCTCGAGGAACCTGCGCAGTGGTTCATTAGCAGGCGCAACTATTCGCGAATGGAATGCATGCGAGGTAGCTAATTGCGTGGTCGAGAAACCTTTCGCTTCAAAAGCGCTTATTGCAGTCTTGACCGGCTTACTTTCTCCGGCGATAACAGTCATTTTTGGTGAGTTCTTGTTGGCCGCAATGACGTAGCCTTCGGTTTGTTCTAGAACCTTAGCAACCTCTGAGTAAGGAGCGGTGACACTGGCCATCAGACCCTTGTCATCGATTTGAACCGAGCCCATTTCTGTCCCTCTAGCAGCCGAAGCCCGAAGTGCTCCATCCATGTTGAGTATTCCTGACGACATCAATGCAGCATACTCACCCAGCGAATGGCCAGCCACCATATCTGGCTTTTGGCCATGGGCATTCAATAGCCGCTCTATTGCTAAATCAGCGGTCAGCATTGCTGGTTGAGTATATTCTGTTTGCTTCAGTTTATGTTCGGATTCTATCAATTCTTCCTTGGTAAGATTAGTTCTCAAAACGAAACTTGATAGTGTCTCACCGTCAAGCACATCCACCATTGTTTCGTCGGATTTTTCCCATACCTTCCTGACAGACGAATAGCGTTTGAATAAATCAAATGTCATACCGACATATTGGCTGCCTTGTCCAGGATATAGGTGAGCTATTTTAGCTTCGGATGGCAGTATAGGCTCATCGGTAATCATAACGCCTTGTGACTGCAAAAAGCCCCATTTGGCTTTATCATCAATTGCCTTTATTGCTAACCCTATTCGCTTGTTGAAATCTTCCCATTTCGTCGCAACTATCGCCATCCTATGTGAGTCGGATTTATTGTATTGAGATGCTTTGAATAGTTCACTTGAAAGTCTTATACCACAGGGGTCTTCATCAAATGATGGACCCTCAAAAGAAATCCCTTCGAGTTTTGAAATTAGCCCATCGAGATTATTTGATGACAACAATAACAGCCCACCTTCAATAGATTTTAGCTCATCATGAGTCAAACTTGGTTTTGCATTGTTATCGAATATTGATGCTACTTTAACAGATTTTCCTGTTGAATCACGTGATTTTGCTGACCATTGGTTGACGAGTTCACCATGGTAATTCGGTTCGTATGCTTCTAAAGCGATATGAAAGTTAGTGCCACCAAAACCAAAAGAGGAAATCCCAGCTCGCCTAGGGTGTTCTGGCGGATCTTCCCATTCGGTGGCGTTTGTGGGCACATAGAACGGAATATTGCTCCAATCGACTGTTGGGTTTGGCGTGACAAAACCTGCCGAAGGTGGAATAATCTTGTTATGTAGAGCGAGTATCGTTTTCATCACTCCGGCAATCCCTGCCGCCGCTTTTAGATGACCTATTTGCGACTTAATTGAACCAACTGCAACATGATCCCCGCCGGATAAGCCGGTCCACAGAGTTGATAGCGATGACAACTCAGTCGCATCCCCAACTTTTGTTGAGGTTCCATGCGCCTCGACCAATCCTACTGTAGAGGGTTCATATCCAGCTTGCTGGTATGCTCTTGCTATGGCTTGAATTTGCCCCCTTTGACTTGGCGCCGTGATTCCTTTGCCACGGCCGTCTGACGAGCCGCCTACTCCTCGAATTACTGCATGAACCATGTCTCCATCAGCAATAGCATCAGCGAGTCTCTTCAATACTAAGGCGCCTGCTCCCTCACCCATTACAAAGCCATTTGCTTTGGCATCGAAAGGCGTGGAATGGCTTGGTGATAATGCTCCGATGGCGCTGAATTTAGCAAAAGTTGCTGGATCCATTGTGCGGTCAGATGCACCGGCAAGCATGAGGTCGACCTGCCGATTCTGCAGCAACCTACAAGCATCCAAAATCGCGGCCATAGATGAAGCGCATGCTGCATCTGTGGCATAGTTTGGGCCTTGTAGATTCAACAGATTAGCAACTCTGCCAGAAACAACATTTGCTAGTTCTCCTGGCATCGTATCCTCATCAATTCGTGGACTATGCTCAACCAGTTCGGCGCAGAAGCCATCGGCATTTGCTTGGGGTAAACCATGCCGTAGCGCCACATTTTTCGTGTGGTTAGACCACACTCTAATGTTTGATAGATTACGATTTTCGCCACCTAACGCGTTAGCAAATATGACACCGCATTTAGCGCGGTCAAATTCTTTCGATTCCCCATCATAACCGGAGTGCGCAAGTGCTGCTGCTGAGACCTCGACAGCCCACAACTGGCATGGGTCTATTTGTCCTAACGTCCCAGGTGGTTGACGCCAGCGACGCCAATTGAACTCGAAATCTTCCACAAATGCCCCTATTTTTGAATAGGTAAAACCTTCATCAATATCACCAGGACCTCCAGTTTTCCAAAAGTCTTCTATTCTTCCTGGCCATCTCTCCGGCTTAACATCCTTTATACTGACCTTGCCTTGTTTGATGTTCTCCCAAAAGGCATCAACATCTTTGGCCTCTGGCATCAATGCACCAAGGCCAATCACCGCTATTGGTTCGAACGGAGCCTGCTCCAAACCTTCAGCAACTTTCCCATCTGCTGTTGTAAGTTTCAAATTTCCACCTCAATTATTCATTATGGTTTCCGGGACCATCGTAATTGAATACCCTGCATCGACATAGATGCATTGTCCCGTCACTCCACTCGACATGGGGCTTGCTAGCCATAATGTTGCTCCTGCAACATCGTCTTGGTTTACATTCCTTCTCAATGGCGCATTCTTTTCTACATGATCTAAGATGTTTTCAAAGCCCGGAATTCCAGATGCAGCTATTGTTCTAATTGGCCCAGAGGAAATTGCATTTACTCTGTGACCCTCTGGTCCAAGATGACAAGCAAGCTCTCTAGTCCAACATTCTAATGCGGCCTTAGCCATCGACATAATACCATAAGATGGTACATACCTATTCGATGCAGCATAAGTAAGAGTAATAGTTGAGGAATTAGGATTTAGATAAGGCAAGGCAAACTTTAGACAGCGTTGGAGTGAGTTGGCTGAGATTGTCATCGCCGTATTGATATCTTGATCTTCGACAAATAATATCGGTCGATCAAAACATGTGCGCGGTGCAAATCCGATGGCATGAATCAGAATGTCAGCTTTTTTTCCTGGATTCTCTTTGCTAAAAGCATCAAAGAATTCTTTCGTATCTTCATCTGTTGAGACATCTAACGGATAGAAGCCAGCGATTTGAGGTAGCTTGTCTTTGAGTTGAAAAATACGGCTTCTAAACCTCTTTTGATAACCGAGGTAGAGGTTCACGCCATTATCTGCTAACATCTTACAAATGGCCCATGCAATCGAATCTTCACTTGCAACTCCAAAGACAAACGCAGTTTTTCCACTGAGGTTTAACATAACGCGACCACCTATACTAAGTGTTGCAGACCACACTCGCTCTTTGACTGTTACCATTAAAAGTGATGGAAAATAGCCAAAATCGGAGCATGAAATAATAGCCAAACGCTATACTAAATCAAAATTCATCCAACAAATCATCAAACTCATCGGCTTCTATTTCGAGATTATCTAAATCATTGAACAAATCATCAAATTCATCCTGCTGAGGCGGGGTTTCTTGGTCGTCTAATTCAATCGCTGCTTCTTGTTCAGCATTCTGCTTGGCGTTTTTCTTTTTGACGGAACGAGAGACCACTCCCAATAGCAAAATCAGTAGAATTACTCCTCCTGCTATGGCGCCATAAAGAATCAAGTCGTCTTCACCAACCTCACTTATTCCCTCGGTCAAAGAGCCAGACGACTGACTGGATTGAACCGAAACTGGGACCACAGTTTCGCTTAGAGGAGCATCTGGGTCATTTGTGCTACTTGCTTGGAATCGTAAATCAAAATTCAAAGTTGAGTCGATATCACTAGGTGCTAGAATCTTCATTTCCTTCTGCTCTGATGTAAAGCCCATAGCTAAGTCCTCAGCGAAGAATTCTGACCCAATAAAACTGAAGCCGGCTTGCTTTAGTTCATTGAGATTTGCTAGATCAACTCTAACTCTATCGTTGTCGTTACCTTTATTGGTAAATTGAAAGGTAATGGTAAACTCACTGCCAGATTCAACATCTCTCGTCCTAGTATCTGATAATAGCAACTCAACCGCTCCATAGGTTGCAATTTCTAGCGAGTTCGCATAAGAGTCATTCTCTCTTGGCAGTGGTTCATTGAGCGGAACTGAATTCCACTCTACGACTGTAGCGAATATTTCAAAATCAAAACTATTGCTAGAAGGTTGTTTTGTGGTACCGCTAAATGTGACGGTGAAATCTTCGGATTCACCAGCCTCAATGCTGTACTCGCCTGTTGCTCCTAGCATGTCCGCAGTTGCGCCTCCATTCCATTCATTGGTAATCTCAATTTTAGTTGCGCCAATTGTCGCAGTATTCTCGATTGTACAAACCATTTCTACCGGTTCATAACCCGAAGGACTGACGTCCATTTCTGCTGGGTCATCACAGGTTAGGTTGACACCAAAGATTGGGTTTTGTGCGTCAGTTGCTGGCAATAGTGGCAAAACAAAAATTGCCGCCATCAAAACTGCTAGACTTCTCCCCCTCATTGTCAACCATTCATGCGGTGGAGAGTTCCGTTCATGAATGTGATGGAAGAATGTACACTTTTTCACTACTCTTCGCCATACAAGCGGTTAGGCAAATCCACATGGGCTTTCCACATTAGTTCCTCGTCGATTCCTGCTGATACTAATTGATGCGTTCTCTTTGGTACGGTTTTTGGACCAAGCACCGCGCCAGGCCTGCGAAGATCATCCATGTAATCAGTCTCAAGCAGGAATCCGTGGCTACAGCTTTCTGCTGTTTGCATCAATGTTTCTAAAGCACCCTTGCCGATAAGGACGCTTGGAGTCAATCCTTTGGTTATTGCAGAGGACACATTTGGTGGAGAATAATGCCTTACGAGGCGATCTTTTGACAAGCCGGCCTTGTCTGCCATGGACGCCAAATCAGAGTAAGTGGACTCCAACTCTCCTTCAACATGTAACTGTAATGCAAAGCCATCATTAGCAGCAAGTTTCATGGTATCCAAGAGCAGCTCGTTTGACAAATCCCAGATCTCATCAGATACTCTCCAGTGGGGCCTGCCTACTTCACCCACAGCGTGAGCTTCTCCATCGTGATAGAATCTTACTGCTTCATCAACACTAACTCGATAATTTTGTATCGCTCTTTCTCTGCCTGAATTACCATCCTGTTCAACCCACTTGATGAACTGGTGGGCAAACGCAGCAGGGTGAGGTCCTAGAACTACTCTTACTCCAAGACCTACCTCATTTTTTACCGATTTTGCCATATTGATGGTGTTTTGATATGACTCTCTATGGCCTAATCTGGTGGTTGGTGGTGCCGAAAAATCTGGACAATGAACGAGCACTATGCTTGTTCCCCCAGCATTCTTGAAATCCTTGGCGGCATCTAAATATCGGCCGTTACGATTTAAGTGGAAGTGATTGTCTAGTATTGGTCCTTGCCAAGCAAGTCCTTGATTTGACATTTTATCTCACTCACAACAAGAGCTGATTTTCTTGCAGTTGATTTTTCCAAAAAACTGCTGACATCGCAACCATGTTTGGGTGTCTAGCATCACTTGCAACACACTTCCCGTTTGGCCAAACATATAATTTCAAATTGTGCCGATTATCTTGAATAACCGCACAGCCCAATCTTTCATCATAAGTCGCTGAACCTCCAGTAAATTCCTTATTCATCGCTTCGACATTAACTCCGGCCTCGAAATTAAACGATGCAATTACGGGGCCTAATTCAGTTTGAAGTCCTGATTCATCTAAGCCCAATCGAAGCAGCAACTCTTTGGCTGCTGCACGTGCAGCCTCTACTCTGTGAGTGCCGTGAACTACAATCCTTCCTTCTTCATCAATAATGATAGTCGCACGCGGTTTTTCTAAGGCCTTTATCACAATATTACCATTTTTTTGACCGGCTAATTGTGACACGACTGCATCGTGAATTACCGGAGTCTTAGGGACAAATCTAACCAGTTGATTTTCTACCTGAACATCAATCCCACCGACTGCCATCACTCTTCCTCCGTGGTAAGCCTAGAGGTCTTGTTTGATGAATTCTCCTCTAATTCTGGTAAATTTGTCAACTCATGATAAATTGAATTACGCCACGGCAAAAATAGTGGCACTAACAACACAGCATCATTACTAAAGTCCGTTCTGAGTTCTTTCAAGGCTCCTCTAAGTCTAGATGCGAACCTTTCATTTCTAGCTTTAGCAATCTTATCACCAATTAACCACTGATTTAGATCCCACCATGTTGCACATAGCACCGCAGCAGATGATAGGTTTGCAGTCACGCCCTTTGGTGGCTTTTCCGCCTCAAAGATATTGGTTTTCACTTTCTTACGCCACTTCTTACCGATGGTAACTAAGCCCAATAATTTCTTCCAACTCGATACTTCTTTTGCCTCAGCAATCATGTGGGCTTCCCAGTCTTCGTCATCCAATTCAGGCTCAATGAAGAATATTGGACGAGCGTGTCGCTGTGCTAAGCGATGAATTCTTCTTGGCTCGGGATCGGGGAAACGGCCCGAGGTAATATCGTCAATTTGCGTAACCTCCTCAAGGAAAATGCCCATTGTTCCACCAGATAATAATCCATGAGCTAGATTTACTCCGTTAGATTCTGCCTCATCTTTCTCCTCTTGCTCCCACAGATCTACAACCTCATCGGACTCTAGAAGGGCTAGTCCATGCCATTCCAAGGATGGGCGTAACTTCCTAGGATAAACTACGGTGGGAATAGTCCCATGGAGTACTATTTTACCCCCTTCCGGATCTTCCCAGACGAGATCGTCCCAACCAATCCTAGAGGACATTATTACTCACTCATTGGTTTTCTAGCCACTCTTCTAATTGCTGGACACTCCATCCTTGATCGAAATATCCTTGAATCTCTTCTTGCGTCCAGAAGTTGAACTTCTCCAATGCCTCAGCCATTTCTGGGCTCACAGCCGCTGCAGGAGCGGCGTAAGACTGGGTTTGTGGCGGAATGGAGGCATATGATTTATCTTCTTCATAATCCGTTTCAAATTCATCATCAAAATCATCGCCACGGTCTCTACGAGATATTACCACTACAACTACAGCAAGTATAGCAATTACACCGATAAGTATGATGACAATCAAACTTGTCGAGAAACCGCTATCCGCATCGCTTGAAACCTTAACATTGAATGTTTTTCCTTCAGATTTACCATTAAACAGCACATCTCCCGTTTCGTTATCATAAACGATGTAGTACATTCCCGTCGTTGCTGTGGTAAATTCTTCGAGATCTAGGGAGACCCAATTGCTTTGCAATATTCCAATCTCCTCACTATTGATATATCCTTCAAAGATTGGCACACCATTATTCGTTACAGATTTGATTTCCAATTCGGCAAAACCTGCGATAGAACCTGTGTTAATCAATTCAACTTCCAACCTCAAGCTATCGCCGACTTGCGGGGATTCAGGAGTGATTCTTAGGTTTCTCACCTCAAACTTGGCCTTCTCGTAAATCAACGAATATGTTGATTGATGCTTGGGGTCGGCAGATTGTATACCCAACGCACCACCATTGTCTAGAAGATTGCCGCCTAATTCAATCGGCGAGCCTGACCCGTCAACCGCTTCAACCCAGATTACGAGATTGACTGCAGCTTGTGCTAAATCTGACTC
>CAYPPO010000024.1:0-29589 GCA_964412625.1 uncultured Candidatus Poseidoniales archaeon | reverse complement strand
CCATAAACGCGGTAATCATCATTATCTACCGAGTGAATTACATAATTTTCTATTAACCAAAGAACCGTTAAAACATCATGTTCTGGCGGTAATTTATCTATGCATATCGGCTGAGTGAACTGAACCATGTCGTAAGCGATAGAACCCGCCCAAAACGCTCCACCAGGGAGGTGTTCATTGTTATCACTGAATTCGTATTTTGGCGTTAACGATTTGAGTCTGTTCAGTAAATCGCCTAAACTCTCTGCTGATATTATATTCGCATGATACCAACAACCATGTTTCCATTCTTCAATTTCAGCGGTCAGGCTTGGCTTTTCAGGGCGTAATTCTATTTTCCCTTCTAGTCCATTATTGCCATTATTGCCCTGAGGTATAGTGGATTGCTTGATAATAACCCTGGTACTACTTGGCCCACAAAGAATTGAATTTTTAGCAAGATGGCTAGCAGGCCCACTTGAATTAAGCAAAACTAAATCTGGAGAGCCGTACTTTATCGCCCCTGCGCCCAAAAACTTAGCATCTATCAAGATTGATGCAAGTGCGCTAATGCCGCCTAATTCGTGTACTCGCACAGGTCATTCCAGTTATCGGTGTTTGAATAATGTTGAGCGAGATATGTATGACATTTATCAAAAACAACCGAACTATTTTGCCCAATCTCTTCACCATCGATAGTAGATATCTTACAGCATCCAATTCCGGTCCCTAAGGCGATAATTTCGCTACATCGTGCCACTAGACGTTCGTTTAATTTCGCTTTAACTAATGGCACTCCCATTTCAGCAAAATGACTCGCTACCACCTCAAGAGTAATGCCCTCAACTGCTTGCTGACTATCACTGGAATATGCCACACCATCCTCATCAATTACAATGATAGTCGCACGATCACTATCAATAATCGAATATTCGTCAACCAAGAGCGCAATATCGACGCCGTTTCGCTCTGCAGCATCCTTTGCATCTAGGTAATATTGCCAATCTCCATGTTTTGTTCCTGTAACTCGGCCTAGCCATTTCTTCATCGGGATAGTCATGGCATCCAAGTTACAATTTCTTAACTTCGGTAAATCACGAGGCTTGACGGCGAATTTTTGGAGAGCACAATCAAACCTGATTGTGAGCAATTTTTTCCCATCACATTTGTTTGTCTCATTTAGTATTATTCGAGCAATTAATTGTTCCGAAGCCTCTGGTAACTCAATCCTTAGTCTCTCAGCATGATTCCTAAGACGCCTAAGGTGATTATCAAAATGAGCAATTTTTGAGTCACCGTCCCATAAGACTGTAGTAAATACTGCATCTCTTGGCTTCTTAGCCATAATTCTACCTCACAACAAATCATCAAGGAATGATGTGTCGATATTAGGCTTCTGTGTTCTTTTATCATCATTCAACTCATTCAACAACACATCATTTTGCGGTTGTAATACTGGCTGTTGAGGTTGGTATACTTGCCTCTGATATGGGTCATTTGCCGTAATTCTTTGAGCTGCAGAGTAGATATCGGTTTCAACCTTTGGCGTTATTTGTGGCGGCGGGGATATTGGTGTAGTAGCGCCAAATTCGGGGGCATCATCCCACCCCAGGTTGTCTTGAATGCCCCATGTTGCTTCTTGCAACTCCCAGTTCTTATCCCGCATTTTCTTATTATTCCTAGTTCGTATTATGCCAATCAGCAACAATAGTGCAACCAATAGTAGGCCTGCTGCCAACAGATTTGGCGTGGTCAATAGTGATGTAAAGTCGGTATTTTCATTTGACTCAACAGGTTCTGCACTTCCTGAATCTTTCTTAGGCAATACCTCGATAGCCTCTACAGTTGTTCTAGTTGTGTAGTCATCGAACGGCGAAACAGCAACATACCATGTGGTTTTGTTGTCTAACTGTTCAAATATATCGCTGGTAATCTCAAAATTGGTTGACGCTATCACTTCCCCAACTTCAAGAGCATCGGTAATAGTGGTGAAGGTTTCTTGCAAGATGTATATCTTGTAGCCTCTAATTTCTCCAGAATTAATTCCACTCCATGAAACTAGTATGCCATCATCAATCCAATCAGCGGATAAATCTTCCACAGGAGTAATGTAATCGCCAGAATCGTCAAAGCCATCGTCTTTGGCTTGACTAGAAACCACGGTTAAATCATCCAAGTAGGCGTTGCCAGAGGTGTCTCTAACAACAACCGTAGCCCAAACTTCCAGTCCTGTTACCACGGGCATATCTCCCGCAACGATTTCAATCAGTAACGGCAATTCTGGATTTCTATCTAGTGTTGCTATTGGCGTAACCGGCCCCCCTCCACCAGGCAATACATTAGTGAAGGAATTAGAGGCGGCATATATCTCGTAGGTTCCGACATCACTAGCATCACTTAATTCGAAGTCCAGTAATAAGGCAGAACCATCGTCATTTGGCCGATCGTAAAGTTCTATTTGCGTCAAACGCTCAGGTGGCTCAACATCAGCATTGTTGTTGATTGGTATGACGCTTGCTTGTGGAAGGTTGGTCAAATGGACATTACCCTTGACATCATGGACAGTGACAGTAACAAATAACTCTATGTCGGGCTGTATAAGTTGAGGAGTAGCCATAGTAATGTCCATCATGTTCGAGGGCGGACTATAAAGCGCAGTCGATATAGTCAACTCAATCGGATTTTTATCCTCATCAATCCACTGTTTGTTAATCATCAAACAACCGCATTTGTCGGGATCGTCACCGAATGCTGCCCATGCTCCACCAAGCTCAGACACTGGTTGGTCAGCGACCCAGACGATGTAATGTGAGAAATCATCTGCGTCTGAGATAGTCCAAACAACATCAATTGCCGTACCGTCATCATCCGGATGATCATAAGCATTCACTGAACCAATTCTATCGGGAGTTCCTCCACTACCTATTGTATTTCGCAACGGTGTGGCAGAGACCACATCTACATCGATTAAATCAACATTTAACCAATCGTCATAAGCGACTACCGCAAGCAGGTATGGCTGACCATCTTGTAGTACTAGGCCATCGTATTCGTCAATAATCGTGCTGGTTGTGCTACAATCATCAATAATCACTGAGCGTGAGAATCCACGCTCTTCGAGAGATTGAATCACGGTAAGGTCTGGCTGACCATCATCCAACTTAACCCAAACAGCGTAAAATGTACAATCATTAGCGGTGCTTTCATCCCAAGAGATAGTTATTCTTCCTCCATCATCATCAGGGGTATCAATCGCAGTTACATTTTCAAGTTTAGGAGGAGGTGTCAAATCATTTAATCCGCCAGTTGGAACGACGGGTCCGATAACAATTGGGCTAAGAATGTCTTCTTGGTCAGTCAAATCAACACATGTCAGGCCAATCCAATATGGCCTCCCAGGATTTAATTGGATAATGGTTGTATTGCCTTCAGTTGGTGGTAATTCTACCTCTGGGGTTAGTCCAAGAACATCACTAAACTCGCTAGTTAACGCATATATCTTTGTACTCTTCAAATCAAGAGCAGTACATCTTGCCCATTCTATTTCTAAGTCACCATCTTGACCGCCATCATGAGGTCCAGCCGTTGCCCATACAGGGGATAATGGAATCTCGTTGGTTGGAGTTGCAGGTCCTAGCTGGGCTGAGGGTATGCCTAATCTACCATCATCGTATTCAACTACAACAATAGCATAATATTCTGTTCCATCAATAAGAGGCTGGCCGTTCGCAGTAGTCACTTCACTTTGCAGCCGACTATGAAGAGATATTGATTTGTCGACAGCCCTACCTGTCAGGTCAGCAGCAGTTATCACAGATGTTCCAGACGCACCAGTGAAGGGCCCTTCGTTGACATATACTAGATATCTTGCGAAATCATCGTCGTGAACCAGAGTCCACGACGCAGTTAATGCCCCGCCACCATCATCAGGTCTATCTATCAAACCAGTCAGACTTATTGGCGTTTCAAGCTTGATGTAGTCATAGGTTATTCTGACTTCTAGGGAACCATTACTTGGCGATCTTAGATTTAATTGGACATATTTAGTCCCGTTAATTTGTACAGCATTATCTACGGCTGATTGCAACGTGCTTGATAGTTGAGGGTCGTCTGAAAGGTTCAATGTTACTGCATATTTGAGGCTGTTAGACTGAGCCCATGTCGCCGCACCGCTTACTGGTGACGTGAATGCCAGCGGAGTTCCTTGGAATAGTATGTTGTGTATTCCAGGTGTGCCCGCATCGGAGTCTAGTATTATCGGGTTGAGAGTAGTTGCTAGAGGAATTTGCAACCCAGGATGAGTTAGGTTAGTGATGTCTTGATTAATTAAATTGAATCCCATATTCAGGGGCTCTGCGCGACGCAACTCAAAACGTTCTAGAGGAGTCCATTGAGGATTGTTCATCCACCCGAATAAACCATCATCATCAGTGGTAATCCAAAGGTAGTCATCACTAATGGTACCACTCGTGATGCTCACATCAGGTACAACAAATACCTTAGTTACCGAGTGCGATTGGGTAGTTGCCTCTGAAATTGTTATGATATCTTTACCTAATGCAAGTAACTCGTTGCCATTACTTATCAACCGTTCAACAGGCCAACTAGGTACTTGGAATGCAGCAGCACCATCCTCAAATTGCCCATTTATCGCGTTCCAGTGAGTCATTGGTCCAACATCAGTTGCGACATGCACGCCCCACCAGTCGCTAGCTAGCGCAGTAACTGTGTTAGATGGTAACTGATCGAACCGATGGGTTTGAGTGACCAGGCCGGTAATGCCGTCGATGCTGGTAATTCCAGGCCTTTCGCTTCCTGCGCCATCGTGACTGACATGTATTTCTACTCCTCCAGCATTATTTGAAGTGCTGATAAGGCCCCATGAGGATGTTCCTAGCATACCATTTGCAGTAGTTATCACATTTACCGAATTAGTCGAAGTATCCATCTGCGCTAAGCCTGATGGGGTCGCTACCCACAAGTATGGCGAATCGAATATAATATCTTGAATTAGATTAGACGGCAATCCATTTGTGGTGCTTAGTGGATTTAACCAGTCATTGGTTTGTAGTGACCATCTTCCAACACCACCATTAGTCGCAATGTATACTTCATCGGCCGTAACTTCTATGCTATTAACAATGTTTGACGGCAAACCTGCAAGTAATCTGCCATTAGTGAAACTATTGGTTTGAGTATCGTAGACTTGTACTCCTGCTGAAGAGCCGGAATTACCTTGTAATCCGATAATCAAGTCAGTTCCGACTAGTTTCAAACCGTCCATATTATTGTGCAATGCGCCATTTATTTGAGTCAAAGTGGCAGATAAGGTATCCAACATCATAAGGCCGGAGGGCGATGTCGTGATGTATAGATCGGTCCCGACCAATTCTAAATCATTAGCTTGAGAGTTTGCTGGTAATGTCCATCCTTGTTGCCAAATAATCGTCCCATCCGCTTGTCTTTCGCCTTGAAGAATACCGGCACCTGTGGATTGACCGAATCCGACATTCTCCCCAATTGTCGTCACCCAGAGATGCGTTGTATTTCCAGTCATTGTCGTTACCTGTCCACTTACGAGTCCGGGCAGAGTTTGGATCGTGGTTTGACCAATAGAGTCAAGGTGATCTACACGGCTGTAACCCGATGAACCACCCGCTTGACCGAGTAACCAACCTGTTCCAGACCATTGGAATGAGGTGACTGATGAGCCTTCTGCATTGGAATTAACCTGGCTTGTAATTGCGCCGGTGGTAGTAATAATTGAATATCCACCTCCAATTACATTGGGCCCAGATTGACCTAGGCCGTGACCAACAATCAGTTCCCCATTGCCATAATCGATAGCATCCCACCAAATCCTATCACTTGGCAAATTATGGGTTTGAGTAGTGATGTCAGCGAGGAATAATCCACTACTCATACTGTATTTTTTTATTGGTTCTTCATCTGAATAAAAAGTGACGTATAGTGTATCAGTTGACTGATCGCAAGCAACCCCTGAAACTCTTCCTTCACCTAGTGACGCTTGAGTGAGGGTATTGACTATCGTATCACTTGCTAGGTCAATCTGCTCAATACCTCCGTTAGAGTCATAGATACCGACATTGAGTAGGCCTCCACAATATGACATTGTTATTGGATAGCCTCTTTGAATGCCATTTTGTCCACCTTGTGTGTAGACATTCCAGTCGTTACCATCCCAGTGTGAAATTGCTCCACCCTGGAATCCTTGGAAACTCTGCCCATTACCGCCCCCGAGAACTAGATCCACGCCATTTGTCCATAATTCGTAAAACTCACTTCCAGAGTTGCCCGGCAGCCCATTATTCTCCTCCCAAGTAGATAACCACGAGTTGGTTGTGCGATCATATCTTGCCACACCATCTTCAGTAGCAAATAATACTTCACCGTTGTATTCGACTATCTCTCTAATTGGAAAATCTAAACCATCATCGCTGTTCCATGAATCAACAAAGTTCATTGAGGAATCGTATAAGTCAAGACGCAATTCTCCCCAGGAAACCCACATTTCTCCCGAGTTGGTTTCATATGCTGTTACTCTGTCAACTTGACCACTTGGCTCAATATTTTCACCCCAGTCATCGTTTACTATATCCCACTGCGCAATACCACCTCGACCATCATAATAATTTGGGAAACCGCCATTTGATGCAACGCTCGCCATGATTACGCCATCGATTAGCCCCATGCCCCAAGCAGGGCCATTATTGTCATCAAGTTGGATGCCAGCATCGATATTTGATAACTGATTGAAGTTCACGACATCGATTCGATATACGCTATTGCTATCATCGCCTTGATGATAATACATAACACCGTTGTAAATTACCATTTGATATGGTTCACCATTTCCTAGGTACAATGCATTATTCTTCTCTATATCATATATCTCGTTGCCATTTGTGACATCGATTAATTGGAAACCATCTTCACCACCAATCCAAAGTTGATCTGGATTAATGTCAGCAACTAATCCTGTGACATCACCATTACCAGGGTCTAGAATTTCAGTTCCACTAGGGCTCCCTGAATATTCGGTCCAAGTAGGCAACCAAGAGTTTGTTGAAATCTCATATCTTGCCACACCAATACCATTCAGGCCAATATAGGCCACATCACCGATTACCTCAACTGGTGCATTGTCGGTATCTTCCCCGGCTTCCCAAGTGTCTATAACATCAAATGGATTTGTTGTTAAAATACCAACGCCATCGTCTGTACCAGCGTATATTTCCGAGCCATCCGTAGCCACTGTGCGTGTCGCCCAGTCTGGCATACCGTCGTATACGTTCAGGCAATCATCTACTTGTAAGGTATTGAGAGGATATTTACACACTCCTCTATCAGTTCCAACATAAATGTCACCGCCTGAGATTGCAAAATCGTAAAATGTGTCAGGCTGAGTTACCCAACTACCCCCTCTTCCTTGGAAATCAATCGCTTGTGAGCCATCCCAGCTTACTGCCCCATCTTCGCCTCCTATGTAGAGATTTGAGCCATCGGAAAGTAACGCATAGACTACATCAGAAGGCAGGAAGTCTAGGTTTGAATTCCCACCGCCTGAGTCGGTGAAAGGCAGCAGAATTTCACCGGATGCCAAATCCTTTCTAACTACACCGTATCCTGGTAGCCCCATGTGTAACACGCCGTTGTAAACCTCTAATGGCACATTATCAGCGTTATTGATCCCAGTAGAGCCCCAAGGCGCAAGGAATGTGTCGTTAGATAGGTCAAATCTGGCTAGACCGATGTCTAAAGTAGCAATGTATGCGATATTTCCGTAAGTTACCACGTCAGTTAATCCACTTGAGGTTAATTCGTTGGATGAATCATATATCGATATCGAATTTGTGGATGTGTCAATAATCGACATTGCTGCATTTGAATTTATTGTAATCAGGTGGTTGTTATTGATTGCCATGCGTTGAACAGAATTAGAGGCGAGGCCACTGGTAGTATCCCATGTCTGAACAATAGAGCCGTTTTCACTCATCTTGTGCGCTCCGGTGTTGTCAGATGCAATGTAAATGTAGGTTCCGTCAGTGATTAGTTGGTTAACATCATCACCAATCAATTGAGGAGTTAACCATCTAGATTGTTGAATGTCAAATCTATTCATGATGCGGTCTGCAGCGACGTACAATACGCCGTCTAATTCTACAGCATCGTCCATGTCTGCCGAGGTCGGCCCGCTAGCAAGCAACATGTTTCCGACATAATTAGGTGTGGAAGCTGTGTCAATGGTCGCTAAGTCACCCCCGCCGTCACTTATCAAAATAATCTCGTCTGTTGGTGAGCGAATACCGATATTTGGCCAGACAATCAGCATCTCTCCATCATTGACTAGGCCGAAATCTTGCAGGTCATAACTTTGAACGAATACGCCGTTTAGGGTGTTGTAGGTCTGAAGGGTGTTACCATTGAGAATTGCCATAATGTTGTTTGATACAGTTACATCAGCCACGTTGTTTGAATTTAGCCAGTTGTTATCGTCCCAAGTCGATAGCCAAAAGCCAGTATTCCAATCAAATCTTGCTAGACCTGCATCTTCTGAGGCAAGCAATAACTGATTACCTGTAGCATAGAGAGAGGTAACAGAATCAGAGTGTAAGTTATTTGCCGTAGTCCATTTGCTGAGACGTTGACTGTTCGATAAATCCCATCGCTCGACACCATCTCCTTCAGAAGCGAAATACAGGATACCATTGACTTCAATAATATCCAGCCCTTGACTAGTTTGGGATTTGAAGAACAAATTATTCCAATCAACTCCGTCAAATACAGCGACTCTGTCTGAGCTTAGAGCGTACGGTGTTCCATCACTGGCTATCGTGAATTGATCGAATTGAACAAATTCAACAGTATCTGAATCAGCAACGGTTTCTGGTAAAGGATTAACAACCGAGGTATCGATTAATGATAGCGCATGAAAATAATTGTTATCAGTTAAAATGTGCAGAGCAAGATTGGCCGCATCTATCTCCAAGTCAACAATAGAGTTGGCAGCCTCATAGGTGACCATGTCTATGATTTTCGGATCATTATTGTAATCGATAATTAGCAGTGCGTTGCTGATTGCTAAATACAAACGCCCATCGACAAAGTGTACTGCATAATCAGTAATATCAAGATCGACCGGCTCAAAGGTAACAGCCGGATCAATTGGCGCCAATGCTTCGATTATTAATTCATTAATTTCAGCCCCGGATGGTAACGTCCAGTATGCTCCAGAGTCGCTATTAGGTGAGAGCCTCCCTGAATGAGGATTCGAACTGGTGAACGAATCGCTAGAACCCAGCATACCGAGTCCAGACCAATCAAAGAGATTGATTCCCACATCACTCGCAGTGATAACAGGCTCTTCGATGAGTAAATCACTACTGCCGTTTACTCGCACTTCCATCGTGACATTTGATAGCGAGGCACCAGGAGCAAATTCCAGACCCCAGTTTGCACTTGCTTGCAAACCGGCAAAGGGGTCTGCACCGACAGCATCCAATTGTACCCACCCCGTATCATTACTGGCTTGCTTGGGCCACACAACATCGTTCTCAGTCATGTGAGCAGATACTGGCGACAAGATTAGAAGTGGGCTAAGCGATGTTGCCACCATTAACACAGTTAACAGCATTGCTTTCCGCGCTTTTCCAAAAGCAAAAGCGGAAGAGCTTGGCCTGTTCATAATTATATTGGCGCATCTTGCAGTATTTGAACGCGGCCCTCCGTCGTTCAGTAAAGTATCATGGAACCGATGAGAAAAAATCACCCAAGAAATCAACATGGAACAAGAGATTATACCCCAAACAATCAAACATTAATCGCCTTTCGATGTATTGGAAGTGAATATTTTGGAGGACAGGAGAGAGCGACAACTCAAGCAAGATGCTCTTGATTATCATGAGGCTAAACCCCACGGGAAAATCAAAGTTGTACCGACCAAACCACATTCAACTGCCCATGAATTAAGTTTGGCGTATTCACCAGGAGTGGCCTATCCTTGTTTAGAAATTGCTGAAAAGCCAGAATCAGCCTACAAATATACTTCCAAAGCCAACTTAGTCGCAGTTATCTCAAACGGAACTGCAGTCTTAGGTTTGGGTAATATTGGGCCATTGGCGAGCAAGCCAGTGATGGAAGGCAAAGGCTTGCTATTGAAGACCTTTGCAGACATCGATGTCTTCGACATCGAGGTTGATACTGAAGACACAGAATCCTTCATCCAAACTGTAGTAAATATCTCAAAAACATTTGGTGGTATTAATCTTGAAGATATCAAGGCACCAGAATGTTTTGAGATAGAGAAGAGGATTGCTGCAGAAACCGATATTCCTGTTATGCACGATGATCAACACGGGACGGCTATAATCTCAGGCGCGGCCTTAATCAATGCAGTAGAGCTACAAAATAAACAGTTGAATCAAATAAAAGTCGTAGTGCTAGGGGCTGGAGCATCAGCAATAGCATGTGCGAATCATTATGTTGCTCTCGGTGTTGATAGAACGAACATAAAGATGGTTGATAGCAAAGGCGTTCTAACTCAGAAACGGTTGCAGAATGATGAGCTGAACGAGTATAAAGCAAATTTTGCCCATGATATCGCAGAAGGCGATTTAGCCTCCGCACTAATTGAGGCAGACGTTCTGTTAGGGCTTTCAAAAGGCGGCTTGGTAACAAAAGAAATGATTGCAAGCATGGCCGAAAAACCGATAATCTTCGCCTTAGCAAATCCAACACCAGAAATCACCCCGGAAGAGGTAAGAGAAGTAAGGGAAGACGCAATAATTGCAACAGGGAGGTCTGATTATCCGAACCAAGTCAACAATGTGTTAGGATTCCCATACATATTCCGCGGCGCATTAGATGTAAGAGCCACTGACATTACTCAAAACATGAAGATGGCCGCAACAAAAGCGCTAGCCGAGTTAGCCAAGGAACCGGTTCCAGATTATATCTCCGAAGCCTATGACGGGGCAACTATGCAATTTGGCCCTGAGTATATAATTCCTAAACCATTCGACCGGCGAGTTTTGATTTGGGAGGCATCCGCCGTTGCCCAAGCAGCGGTAGATGAGGGGATAACTCAGATCGGCAAGGAAGATTTTTCACTGACAAAGTATCGAGAAGAATTGGAATCCAGACTCGGTCTATCATATTCGATAATGCGTCATATGATTAATCAAGTAAGGGGGCGAGGTAAGCGAATAGTATTCCCTGAAGGCGATAATGAAAAAGTGATTAGAGCGGCAGCACAATTAGTTGAGCAGAGGATATGTCAACCAATTCTCCTCGGCTCAAAAGAGCGGATAGACTCGATTGCAGATGAGTTAAATTTGAATTTCGAGTATGAAGCCCTCGATCCAAGATATGACGATCGTAGAAAATTAGTATATGCCCCGGCACTGTTCAAACGACGACAGCGCAAGGGAATGACATTAGAGGACGCAGAAAGATTACTGAAGAGCCGTCCATACTTTGCTAGCCAAATGGTCGCTAGTGGCGATGCTGATGGTTTTGTTGGCGGCGTTAGTAGAAATTATGCCGATGTGTTGAGGCCAACAATAGAAGTTATTGGTTCGGATTCATCAGCACATTGCGTGATTGGCTGTTACATGGTAAATGTGAAGGGCAGGACAATCTTCTTGGCAGATGCCACTGTAAATGTTTATCCAGACAGCCCAACGCTTGCTGAAATTGCCATCCAGACGGCTAAAATCGCTAGGCGATTTGGTATTAAACCTAAAGTTGCGATGCTATCATTCTCCAATTTTGGTAGCACAAAGGCGCAACGTTCAACAAGAATTGAAGAGGCTATTGGAATTGCTAGAGAGATAGATCCAACACTGATAATTGACGGGCCGATGCAAGCAGATACCGCATTAAATCCATCCGTACAAGATGATTATCCATTCATGAATTTCCAAGGCCCGGCAAATGTTTTGGTGCTACCTAACCTTGCTGCCGCAAACATTGCATACAAATTGCTTGAAGAACTTGGTGGAGCAGAAATGACTGGGCCAATTCTTGAAGGGATGGATAAACCAGTTCAATTAGTAGCACGTTCAGATGGGGTTAGACACATCGTCAACATGGCAACAATATGTGCAGCAGACGCGATAAGGCAGGATTCATATTGGGAAACTCTAGCATCAAATCAGGAAGATTAGCAGAATTTTAGTGGTTCTAATTAGTTTTTAACGGCTGGAAGGCTGCATCTCGACAACATTAGAACCTAGAAATTATTGATGTTCTCCGTCTTCAAACATAATTACAGGGCGCCTCGGTCGCCAAAAAGCACCGGTGACGAAACCAGCACACAGACCGCCAAATAGCAGGTTAAACCATCCAGAGTAAACATAATCACCCATACCTCTCAACCAAGGAATTGCGAATGAGGGAAAAACTCCAAGCATGGTTGTCCACAATAACTCAGACCGAATATTTGCTCCATAATCAGCTTTTTTTGGTACTATTACTGCAGGACCCTTTCTTATTGGAGTAATAACTAAACGAAGTAGTAATCCATGACTGTCTCTGTCCATGGGAGCGCTTGATAATGCGTGTATCGAATTGTTGCTCGGATGGATTTCCATGGTCGCAGTATGCCATTGCATAGGCCCGTGACCGTCGAATACACGTGGCCGCCCATCCATCATCGCACCTCTGTAGTTTGAAGATACCGCGTCCGCTAGAATCTCCTTAGTACCTGATTTGGGTTTTATTTTATCAGTAGTTTTTGCGTGAATCCACTCGCTTTGAGTCGGGCAGCGTACTTCCCAGTCACCTTCGAATTCATCCCCAAGCTCAGCAATATTCTCATTCAAAAGCGAAATTATCGCAGTCAATCGTTGCTTATTCCAAATCATCTCATCGCCAAGGGATAATTCTGAATCTAATATTGACGATAACTGTGATAAATTAAGCGGTTCCTCGGTAATGAAAAAATCTGGACACCTAACCTCGTGCCTTGGTCGTTGACCAGCGTAAATCCAACCACCTTTATTTTCTCCAAGAAAAACAGAACCGGCTTTAACATGGCTAAATACGAGACCGGCAAATTTGAGTTCTTTCATAATGAACCCTATACGATTAATTTTTCCATTCGCTTATACCAAGCCATCCCACTATCGTGATCTTGTAGTAACGAGAATTGTGGAAACGGCGATATTGACCGCATGTAGCCAAACACAGAAAAATCAACTAAGTTTGGTTCAGAACCTCCAAAGTAGTCTTGGTTTTCATGTTCATCAGTGAACTCAGTCAACAGATCATGCCACAACTGTTTGGGCTTCCGACCATCTTTCTTGACCCTTTTCTTGGCAATTATCCCCCACATGATGGGAAACCCTGCCCAGGCATATAATCGCTTTGAAATAAAGCCAAAATTCTCAAGTTTTGAAATCCTAGTAGTGGTCTTAAATGCCGAACCTAATGTGCCGTACAAAATTGGAACAGTTGCTTTGGATAGTTTTGTATCAGCCCATTCGAGCCATTTCGTAGTTCGTTCTTCATCGCCGTTGGAGAGTAATTTCCCAGCATTGTAATTATTATCGATGTATTTCATTATCGGTGTTGAATCTGTGTGGTGTTGGCCATTTTCGTCGGTAAACACGGGAACTTTCCCCCAATCTCCTGCGAACGCGACTGATTTTTTTATTTTCAAGCCATTGACAGAAACATAATCAACATCTAGTTTGAGATATTCTATGATTCCTCTAACTTTCCAACAGAAAGGACAGGTGTGCAACATGTGTAATGACACTTTTGCCATGTCAATCCGAAATATAGTACCCATTTCAAACCTTGTCTGCTGAATCCGGTACAGGCTTCCATCCAGTCTTCCAAAACTCTAGATCGTCTAGCCACTTTAACCACTCGATGTCTGTGCAGGACAATAATCGAATTGCTCTACTATCCAGGGCCTCTTTATTCACCAGTGATAAAGATCCATTGTCTAAACATTCTTGCCACTCAACTTGCATTTGCCTGATTCTGCGCTTAGCCTCTTCAGGATTGTCAAAATTTCGTTCGCACATGTCTCGAAGCTCTAGTAACCATGTCCGACCGTCTTTAGTAATAGGTTCAATGACTCTGTCGGAAGGTTTCTTTCTTGAGAATGGCCACCATCCCATAAACTTCCGCATAGGTAGTACTTTTTGAACTTGGTTCAAGATAACCGTCAGTTAGGTATATGATTCAATAGTATAAGTCTACTGAGCGACACATGGGAAGAATATCTGTACACTTACACGGGTTAGCGAAAGAAAAGGCCTACGCAGAGATGCTGAAAAATTACGGTGATAGGCTAAAATCGTGCAGCATTGACATAGTATTCCATAACAGCAAAAAATCGTTAGATGATTATTTTGATGCCATCAGTAAAAATTCAGCATTATATTTGCTAGATGAGAATGGCGATGAGTATACATCCCGAGACTTCGCAAAAACGATAAAGCAGTGGACGGTAAGCAATAGAGACGTAAGTTTAGCAATTGGACCTGTAGATGGCTGGGGTGAATACAAACACCGAAACACAAACTTGATTGCTCTATCTAAGATGACTTACCCCCATGAACTAGCAGCAGTAATGCTAGTCGAGCAGGTTTATCGCGCAACGGAAATTATCAAAGGGAGTAATTACCATAGGGATTGAGCAAATGCTCAAAGAGAACCCATTGCTAGGAGTGTTACTGATAGTATGATTATCGCTGAATCAACCGTCGTTTGGATGCTTCTAGTGTTCGATGCAGTCATTGGCGTGGCCTTGGTTTTTGGAGCCAAAAGCCAACCCTTTCCTACCCCTGCAAAGAGATTTGGCACACTGATTTTGATTATTACAGGCTTATTGCTACTCGGACAATCTGCACCAAACCCAACAAGTCTGGAGGCTCATTTAGGGATATTATCAGTAATTGGTGCCTTTGGTTTGGTTGCGGGTATTCATCATATGTTGAACACGCGTCGGGAAGTCTTGGTGGCTCCAATGTCTGGATTTCTGTTTTGTGTGGGAGTTGCCGGTCTTATTACTAAAACATGGGACGATTTAACAAAATTAGAACACTGGGCAGGCTTCTTAGCGCTAGTCGTACTTGCTGGCGGCCAAACATGGTTAGTATTCCGTGGGTTGTTAATTGGGCGGCTGCCACTTGCCTGGAGTCAGGCTGGTATGGTTGCACTCCACCGCGGCCAATTACACGGTTCTCATGGTGCAATAGAATGTTTCGAGAAGGCGTGGGATGCCGACGAAGAACATCTAAATCCAATGGCATATTCTGCTCTGTACAAGATTAATTTATTTCTTAATGACTCTGAACAAGCAAAACACTGGAAGGACCTTTTTTTAGAATCGGGCGGGAATAATTCAGTAGCCGCTGAATGGCTGGCTGCGATCGATGAGTGCTTGTCAGCGATGGGCTACACACCAGTCGAAGCTGAAGAAGAATGACTAGAATATACCAAGTATTGGCCTTTTTTTGCCGAAAAAGAGCAAAATACACAACGTTTTATGTAGTTTAACATACATATACTACTAATGGGATTGGAGATGTTTAAACAGAGATGGATGCCAAATTTGATGATAGTAATTCTTGCAGTTTGGTTTGTCGCTAACCTACTATCGCAATTAGTATATATCTCAATCAATGGAACTCCATATGATGGAGTCGCTATGTTGACTTCACTCGGCCAAATTTATTATTTCATTATTGCCATTGAACTTATTTTATGGCTATATCTATCTGGATTATTGATTGGTAAATTAATTAAACACGCCACGCAAAACCACTCGAACAGGGAAATTGGTAATACTGGAGAGCTATCAAAAACCACATCCATGGCGTAATTCTTACGATGGATTCAAGACCCTTCTCGTTCAAAGACATCCATGTCTGATATGTCCGAGATACGAAATTATTCAGGCCGTCCTATGGAAATTACTGATTTAATAGATTTTGAAAGCGCCATAGACGAGGTGCCTTCAGGGGCTAGAGTCGTGACCATCGAAGAAGCGAGAATAAGTTTGAGAACTGCAAGGAAGCTGTTAATTGAACTACAGTCAATTAGTGACAATGCGGCAGATTTGACAGAAGAACTTGATATTGTCTTGGAGAGTTACGATTCCAGCCATGATCATGTTTGTGAGTTGGCTGATTATCTGGCGAGCATGATTCATTCTTGGCATGGAGTAGTAGATAAATTAGAAAAAACTGGAGCCAGAATGGCTTGTTTAGATCCAGGAAGGCTGGAGTGGTATGGTGTTGTAGATGGGCAGTTGGTGTCATATTCATGGGCTCAGGGTGAGGAAGATATTGAGTGGTATCATGCCATTAATTCCAGTTTTCTTTGCCGTAAACCACTCATAGAAGCATGAAATAGGCCTGCACAGGCGGGATAAGGATGGTTAGGATTAATCGAGTGTACACTGGGACTGGAGATAATGGAACATCGGCATTTGTGGATGGCTCAAGGCATAGAAAGTCCCATCCAAGATTTGTCGCTGTTGGCACTTGTGACGAACTAAATTCGATAGTTGGAATTATTCGTCGCGAATGCGCTTCCTTGCCAAACCACGCCGATGGTGGCAACAGCGCTAGTATTGGTCGGATTCAAAAAATTTCAGCAGCCGCGCTGGATAGAATCCAAAATGAATTGTTTGATTTAGGCGCTGAACTTGCTTGTGTTCCAGAAAATTTACCCGATTACATGCAGTTGATTAGCGAGCAACAATGTGATTCCTTGACTGATGAAATGGATGCTTGGATTGAGCATTTGGATCCGCTAACTAGTTTTATTCTTCCTTCTGGAATTGGGCCTGAGCCAATCATTCACCATGCACGATGTGTAACTAGGAGATTAGAGCGCAGCCTCATTGCAATAAGAGACGATTCTGGTGAGGATGCAGTAAGAAACGAGGCGATAGTTTACATCAATCGACTGTCGGATTGGTTCTTTGTTTTTGCACGCTGGGTCACAAAAAATCTAGGTGAGAGTGAGGTATTATGGACGCCACTGGCAAAACGCCAAGAATCTAACAATGTCTCAGGGATGATAAAGAAATTCCATGCTAATGAGCAAGATTTTGACAACTTAGAATAAGCCATTTTGTAGCGCAAACTCATGCGCTTTACTAATCACAGTCTTTGTCTCGTTATGAGTTGCTAAATCTAAGGCATGTTCCCAGTCGAGCCACATATAGTCCCTGTGTTCATTTGAGAGACTTACTGAGATTTTATCAGTAGTTGCTAAGTACCAAAAGACTTGCTTATTGGTCTTTTTTCCCTTGTGCTTGAAACTGTAATTTGTACGTTCTTCGAACCCATCGATAAATTCAATATCGGAAATCCCAGTTTCTTCACCTAATTCTCTAGCGGCGGTCACTAGATTATCTTCGTCACTATCTTCAACATGGCCTTTTGGCAAGTCCCAATGGCCTTGGGGATATTGCAGTAGTAGAATTGTGTCAAAGTTGACCAAAACAACCCCGCAGGAGGTCTCCATGCTACACGCAGTAAGTTATTGGTCAAGTTATTTATCCTAAATGGCGTAGTATATTTGTAGTACCGTCACCAATTAAATCTTGACAATATGTAATAGTAAAATGAAAAAATTCCAAATTTGTTAGCAATTATATATTAGAGATTAATGGGTTAAATATGACCTCTTTTATCGCTTTTCTGAAACAAAAATTATTTTGGAGAAAAGACATGAAAGCTGAACGATTGGTGTCGGTCAGAAAACTAGCACCGATGATTTTTTCTGAGCCGGGTAAGTTACTTTATGTCGGAGCTAGACATGACAGGATGGATTTTGGAAATGAATTGAAAGAAGCGGGAAATGAGTTCACAATTTTGGAAATTTTCGAACCAAATGTCAAGCATTTGAGAGAGGCCTGTCCTTGGGCAACTGTAATTCAAGGAGACGTACGCAAATTAGATAATTTCTCAGAGAACCAATTTGATTATGCGTTCTGGTGGCATGGACCTGAGCACATCAAAGAAGAAGAGCTTCCAGAAGCGCTAAGAGGCTTGGAAAAAATCACCAAAAAAGCTGTTGTTTTGGGCGCCCCTTGGGGTATCTATCCACAACACCATCTACATGGAAATCCCCATGAAGAACATGCAGCATCGTTGTATGAGCACCATTTTGTCGAGCTAGGATATGAAGTAGAAGCGATCGGCGCTATCGATAAAATTGGGTCTAATGTGACTGCAGTGAAATATTTACAATGACTTAGCTCTAATAGGAACGGAAGTTATACATTCTAACTTCTAACCGTAGGCTCGTGAGTGAGTTACAGATACCTCAATTTATTCGAATCGTCGCAGATTCAGATTTTGATGGTCTTTGTGGTGCAGCAATTCTTAAGAAATACAACCCCGAAGCAGAGATAATATTTACTCATGCTGCGCAGATAAGAAATGGAAGCATGGACGATTATATCGATCGTGAAACAGTGATTGTCGATTTACCATTCCATCAGAATTGTGGATGGTATCTCGATCATCACCAGACGAATAGACCTACTCCAGAACAGTTAAGCGTATTTGAAAAAAACGGTGGAGTTATTGATTGGCAACCAACGCCTTCGGCCGCTAGACTTGCATATGAGCGGGCGAAAAATCATGCAGATTTAGCTAATTTTATTGAATTAATGCCTTTTGTTGATGCTCTGGATTCTGGTGGCATAACATTACAGGAATTCATCGACGACGGCGACTTAATGTGTTTTAGTAGAACTTTGTCACAGACCGAATCTCAGTATATGATTGATATTGCTAATCTGTTAGCAACGGGCTTAACGATTAGGGAAATAATGATTTTACCAGAGGTTGTTGACAAACTAAAATTTCAAAGAGAAAGCCGCAAGCATTTACAGCAGTTAGTGATTGAAAATACCAAAGTAATCAATCGGTTAGCCATATGCCATCTCGAAAATACTGGCTATTATTCTAATGGCTACTTAGTCACAGCAACATTCGGTGATTCTGTTGACGCATGTTGCATAATTCATGGATACAGTGATGGTGAGATAAATGATGCAAACAGACCACCTCTATCAGCTAGTTTCTACGCTAATTCGTTCAACATGAATGGTCAAGGCAAATATGATTTATCGCGCTTAGCAACGCGTTTCGACCCAAATGGCGGCGGCCATATGAATGCTTGTGGTTGTAGAGTTCAAGACCCGGGGTTAGACCATAACCTAGCTGAATGGCTCAATATGTGGGCTGATCGTGATACTGTGTTAAAGATTCATTAAACGAATGAAAAAATCCTAAACCATGTGAACTTTTGTCTGAATATTAGCCTCATTGTCAACTTAACATCTTTAGTTTCATAGGTTTTCTTGCCGGTTAATTGAATAGCAACCTACTAGGCGGGTAATATGTAGGAGGTGATTAGTATGCAAGAAGAACACATGGCGAAATGTTTGGATATTGCATATCAAGCAAACATCCCTAAACAACAGCGTAAAGCGAAAGTAGCCAAATCTCCGGACTGGCAGATTATGGAAAAGAAATGGCGCAGTATCCTAACTCTAGCCTTGGATGAAGCCGAAGTTCCAGGCGATGATGATGAAGTGAGCGCGCCCAGAGCCAACCGTATGATGCGACGCAGGGGTCGCAGCAGCAGCTCAAAAACCTCTATTGATTGGTTACCTGAAAACGAGACAATATCGTCAGATAGTACCGAATCAGATGCTTTTAGATTGGCAGTTTTACTAATTAATAAGCAATTGAAGCGCGGTGACTGGAGTGATGAACTTTCAGCGTTAGAGAATTCGATTAGAGAAAAATGCTTAACTAATGGAGTCGACGCAATTTGGCACACTTTAGGGCAGAAGACAGACCTGCTTGCGCAATTTGTTGCGTTCCCAACGGCCAAGAAGAAATCTAAAGCAAGTAAAAAAGTCGACATATCGATTGGCAGAATTGACGTGTTTAACAATGAAGAATTAGCCGATGTGATCGCTCAATTATCTCCGCTCTGTGTCGATGCTAGCCAACAAATTGCAATTCAAAAAGTCCAATCGCAACTCTCAGCCAAACGCCCATTAGAGGTCAACAAGAATCTTCTAGAATTAACTGGTTCCGCATCAATTATTTCAGTTATTTTAGCGATTGCAAGTAATAATGAATCTGTTAAACCGATTAAAGAATTAGCCAAAATCGATAAGGGACTTGCGGAAGAATTTGAAGATTTAACACGCTTAATGGGCGGTGAAGTCAAAGACTGGGAGGCCAGCACAAGTGCAGGAGATAACGGGTTAGCAAGTGCCAGAGCAAGATTTGCTTGGCTAAATTTCCCTGATTCTGTAAGCGAACTTCCTCCAAAGGAGATTGCAACCGGTCTTGAAATTCTCGAGTCGATTCCCAATTCTCAAGTACAAATTCAAAACCTTAAGTGGCTTTATCTTGCCGCACTCACTAAATCGGGGGATAGTGAGCAGGCTGTTGATTTGCTAATCTCTAACACCTTAGATCACTCAATAGAAATCGAAAAATTATATGAGTTAATTTGCTCATTGAATTCTGCCGCAGTCAACAATTGGTTAACCGATCAAATGACGTTGTTGGATGAAGGTGCATTACAGTATATTGCCAATCATAGCAATAGTTCGCTTAATCTGAAGAATGAATGCTACAAACAAATTCAAGACATTGGTGGAGAGGCTTGGGAAGAATCATCGGTTCAGGCAGTCGAGATTTTTGCCCAAGAATTAGAGATAAGAAGACTTAGTAAGATACTCACAGAAAATGACCTTGCACCACTTTCACATCCCTATGAAGTACTATTATGTTATCATATTTTAGCGACCAACAGCGAACAGGATTTGTGGGATAAGTTTGTTGACATTAGGCGACAAGCACTCACCTCGATCCACAGCACAGAGCCTCCACAGTATCTCTCTGCAATGGCACAAAGTCTGATCATGTTAATGGAGGGTAATAGGGTAGATGATGACCCGTTCACGGTTTTACCTAAAAAGGGCTATCAAGCGCTAAAACAAGCACGAAACGCCCTCAAACAAGGTGGCACTGGAATCGCCTCAAGAACTCACATCGAACATCTTCAAAATAGTCTTGACCAGGCTGAACTTTCTACCCTCGAAGAAAATTTATTGTTGACACTCATTGCAACATTAAATCTCAACCAAGCAACTATTTCACTACAACATGGTGACGCAGATGACGAGATATTTACCACTTTGAATCAATTAGTGGTGGGATCCAACATTCCAACTAGACTGGTTCGCTCAGTTAGACAATTGGTATTCGACCATGACATTGGTTTGGAACAATTAGTCACTTGGTATCAGCAAAATAATCCTCTTTCACCATGGCACACGCTCGCTAGAGCGGCGCTGTTCGCCCAAAATAACGATGAATTAAATGCGGCAAGAGAATATAGAAGGGTAGCAGAAAGCGGAGAATTCGACTTTGAAAATTCTATGGTTCTATACCGCAAGTCGATAATTCATCTAGCGCACGCCGAGCAATGGAAAGAAGCGGTAGATTTACTCGATAATCAACCTGCATTAAGAACTGCGATTACCAAACGCTTCCAACTTTACTTGAGGGTGTCATTTACCGCCAGTAATCAAAAAACTAACGAAGCAACGCAATTGCTGAAAGATTTTGTCAGACGAACAAAACAAATCCAAGAAGAGAATATGAGCGGCGAGCTGATAGAAAAAACCATCAATTTCTTTGCCGAAGATGAACTCGATAATTTGCGGAACTATCCATTTGAGCATTCAAGGGTATTACCATCTGAGCCATTTTCTGGTAGAGTCACCGCAGCACTAAATTCAGTGCAAAGGAACAAACGTCGAACTAGACATGGATTTGATGGTAGATTCCGTAATGAAATGCTACAAAATCCGCCGTCAATTATGGCGTTGTATGATATTGCTAGAGATTCAGCAGACAAGAATCCAATCGAGGGATTGATGTACTTAGAGCGAGCACAGAACTCAGGCAAGTTCTCAACCTCTGAGATGAAACGACTATTTGACGCAGAGAGAAGTTTGTTTGCAACACACAAGCGAGAAATTCCTAATTCAGCTCGTCGTTATTTGAAAAATCTAGCCTTACCTCCGCTAGTGATTGTCGATACTAATATCCTGGTTGATGCTTTAGTCGACAAGATTGCCCATAGTTTGGAATTAGCAAGTGAAACGAGTCTTGATTCATTTGAACATGACAATTTCCACAAGGTACTCTTAAGTCGTGCAGATGCTGGTAGAATCAATCTTTGGTTACCTTCAATAGTCAGGCACGAAATTGTCGAATTAAGCAAGCGACATAACAGATTGAAAGCAAAATTTCAATCTTCATTGGTGAAGCCAGAGGTACTGGATTCTGTATTTGAAAACAACAAAATTACTCATCTTGTCGATGAAATAATTACCGAATTTAATCGCTGGAAACCGATTGATATCCATCTTGAGAAAGAAGCTGTTGAACAAGAGAATGTCGAAGAAATCACCGAATTCCTCGATGAGTACGTTGAAATTTATGAAGAACTTACAGAGATGAAAGTTGCTAGAGAACCAAAGCAGAGTAGAACAAAGATTGGTGCCAATAAGGTATTCCCCGAGGCCGCTGATAGGGAAATAATGGCGATTGTCAAATTACTGGCAACACAATCATTGGAAGGCCTAGGTAGCATACTGATAGCAACTAGAGATGGCGACTTTACTCTAACAGCAAGAGCATTTGAGGAAAGGTTCGGGTACGGTATAATCAAGAATAGTAAAATGCTCAATTCTTGGTTAAGCTAAACTTGCTTTCGCCAGGCAGCATAATATCTTGCGACATCTAGAGAATCGTCATTCCTAAAAGGGGTAAATTCAATTGAGTCTAGCATAGCGAATGAGTCTTTAAGCCAAGATTCCTCTAAAGGCCACGGGGGTGGTTGTACTGTTTGATGTCCCTCATCAAGACGTCCAATACAAAGCATTATTCCATCTTCAGCAAGCAGTTTTGGCATTTGATTAGCGGCCCTTTCTCTTATCCCGCCATCGGGAATTGCTTGTAAGATATGTATCTCAACTATCAGATCAAAATTCTCATACCATTCTTCATTTGGATTGAGTATATCACCAACTAACCACTCAACACCCGAATTTGGAAAACGTTCTCTGCACCACTCAATACAGTGTTCTGAAATGTCGAATGCAGTAACAGAAAAACCAATACTCTCTAGGCCAATAGCATCGTCACCAAGACCACATCCGATTACTAATGCCTTACCGATACGGCAATTTTTGTTCACCCAACTCATCATAATTTGATTAGGCGCCATCCTTGCCCATGGTATTTTTGCTGAATCTCTATCAGCCATGTCGTACAGTTGGTCGAACCATTCAATCGGTTCATCGTTGACCGCAGACTTAGCCTGAGAAATAATCAGCTCGCGTTCCGCTTCAGAGATTTTGTCCATTGTTCTCACATGTGGGATATGATTGCGTCGCCAAATTCACTACATTTGAGCAATTTAGCATCATCCATTAACCGCTCAAAATCATATGTTACAGTCTTAGCGGAGATGGCGCCTTCCATGCCACTCACAATTAGGTCAGCAGCTTCAGTCCATCCCATGTGGCGCAGCATCATTTCCGCACTCAATATTACGCTTCCTGGATTGACCTTATCTTGACCTGCATATTTTGGTGCCGTGCCGTGTGTTGCTTCAAAAATTGCTATCCCGGTGTCGTAATTTATGTTAGCTCCTGGTGCAATACCGATTCCACCAACTTGAGCTGCTAGCGCATCAGAGATATAATCGCCATTTAGATTCATAGTTGCCAGAACAGAATACTCCCCCGGTCTAGTGATTATTTGTTGTAGCATTGCATCGGCAATAACATCTTTCACAACTATCTGATTACCTGTCTTTGGATTGTCAAAAGTACACCAAGGCCCACCATCGAGCTCTACTGCACCGAACTCATCCTTGGCAAGCTGGTATCCCCAATCTCTGAATCCCCCTTCTGTGAATTTCATAATGTTGCCTTTATGCACTAAAGTTACTGAATCCTTATCGTTATCAACTGCGTATTGCAATGCTGCTCTAACAATTCTAGCAGTTCCCTCTTTTGAGATTGGTTTAATTCCTATCCCCGAACTATTTGGGAATCTGATTTTGTCTACGCCCATTTCGTTTTGCAAGAAATCTATTAGTTTAGCAACTCCGTCCGACCCGGCCTCCCATTCAATGCCAGCATACACATCTTCGCTGTTTTCCCTGAAAATAATCATGTCAACATCTTGTGGTGCTTTAACCGGCGATGGAGTTCCATCATACCAGCGCACTGGCCTAACACAGGCAAAAAGGTCTAATTTTTGTCTAAGTGCAACATTTAGCGATCTGATGCCCCCACCGACGGGTGTGGTAAGAGGTCCCTTGATAGAAACCAAACCATTTCTCATAGCGTTAAGGGTTGCTTCAGGTAACCATTCGCCAGTATCGTTGTAGGCTTTTTCCCCGGCGAGAACTTCATTCCAATGGATTTTTCTTTCCAACCCATAAGCATTTGAGACCGCAGCGTCAACCACTTTCATCATTACAGGGCTGATGTCAACACCAATTCCGTCACCCTCAATGTAATATATCGTTGGATTATTTGGTACATTCAACATGCCGTTTTCTAAGGTAATACTCTCGCCAGTCATTCCACTCAGTACATCCCAGATGCACTCCCTTCAAGAATGAACCGCACATCGGCGAATCATGTTGGGACGTGTTGAATGGAAAGGAGGCTCCAAAGTTGATTGCTTTAATGAGGCAGGAGATTGCCTAGAAATAGATTGGGATGATGGGCCAACGCCTGTCCAAATAACACTTCAAATGATTGGTGCTTGTTCGTTAGCAGATATTCAAACCGGTCTAAAAGGAAGAAAAATCGATAGAATATGGATAGAGTTAGCCGCGGAACGGAAGACAACATCGCCTAAGGTATTCACAAAAATAAATATGATTTACCATGTAGATGCCGACGCGCCTAAAAAATTGGTGAAAAGATTGGTCGAAAAAAGTCATGAAACTTATTGTACAGTATCAAATATGTTCAAGTCTACAGTAGAGATTACTTCAGATGTTATGGTTAATGGTGAACTTTGTTGAGGACAACATTTGCATTGCGTTAGCAAGAATATCTCTAAGGATATTGTACAGTGGAACCCATCCGTTTGGAATCGTGGTTGGAGTATCATCTAATTTCAGAACATTGTTTTCAGACTTTATCTTGGCAAATGGTCTCACAGGTCCGGAACCATCGACATCGATGATAACAGAAATTTCGAACTCATTGTTCGTTTTTTTCACCCTTGCAGATTCAAGATTGAGCCTAGCCTTAGTGGGGATTAGATCAATAATTTGCTTGCCTTCTGAAGCAGATAAATCTTGTTTGACTAATACCTCTAGTAATTCACCAATTGTTTTGTCTGATAGATGAACTGGAGTTTTTCCGTTAGTCTGATCAGTATGGTTAACAGAGTTTGGTAATTCAGAACTTTGATCCTCGTCAGCGTCATTGTCGGCTAACAAAATTGCTAAATTTTCCTCTTGCTGACGTTTTTGCACGCTTAAATTGTTTACCGGTCTAACTCCGACAACTCCTAATTCAGCAAAAATATCGATGTCTTCTTCATCAAATGAGTCAGGCATTTCGAAAGCATCATTATCAAACATTGAATATTACATGTGGTCTCATTATACTTAATCTAATGTTATCCCCTTTCGCGTTTTGCATCAAGATAGTTTAATCAATTAGCGGGATAAGAAATGTCAAAGGTGACGGCATTCTGGATTAAATGTGGCTAACCCCAGCTTCAACAGATTAGTGTTGTTCACAGTCGTTGGAATTATGCTGTTTATGCCTGCAAACAATGTTGACGGCTTTTCCAACGGAGTAAATAAAATCGGCAATGAGGGTTGTTTATGTCACGGGGATTCTAATCCAAGTACGGAAATAATATTGTCAGGTTTGCCAGAAAAGTTTGCATCCAATACGAATTATAGTTTAACTCTTGAACTTTCAAATGATGTCATAAAACCAGCCCCCGAATCCGCACAGGGAGGATTTAGAATAGTTACAGACAAGGGCACATTATTCTTTGAGAATGATAGTGGGCAATTAATTGATGATGGATGGACACATACCGAGTCATCAAATCAACAGCGAGCATGGAATCTTACCTGGCTCTCGCCGAATGATAACACTACAATGAGCAAAATCGTTATTCACGGTAATGCGGTAAATGGTAATGAATTGTCAAGCGGCGATAATTGGTATGTTCTCCACATTTATGTGCCGGGAGAGCAGAATTTCGATTCAATACCAAATTCCCAGATTACTCAACATGGGTTAGAATTATTTGACAAAGCAATGCTTACTTTGGGCCTCATAGGTCTACTGTATATTTGTTTTAGAATTGTAAAAGATTAATTTACAAATTCGATACTCTTATTTCTCAGTGCACGCATTTGTCTATTTTCGCTAGAACCGTGAATTTGCTCACTTTTGACGCCAGTTAAAACTAGCATTACTCGGATTTCATCTCCGAGTTCTTTGTCTACTGCAGCCCCCCAAATTATTTTAGCATGTGGTGAAATCTTTTCTTGAATTATTTGAGCACATTTCTCAGCTTCTCCCAATGTCAAATTTGGTCCACCAACCACATTGATTAGCGCACCTCTCGCATCAGAGGTATCTAATTCCAGCAGCGGAGAGTGTAGCGCCTCAAGCGTTGCTTCCTCTGCTCTATTTGCTGCTGAAGATGCCCCTAGACCAATCATAGCAACCCCACTACCAGATTTAATGACTGCCTTCAAATCCTCAAAGTCAAGATTGACCATTCCATCTGTTGTGAGCAACTCTGTTACGCCAGTAATTGATCTAACCAACAACTCATCTCCAACTCGAAATGCACTGGCAATTGGTAAGTCTTTAACTCCCTCAATTTCAAGCAACCTTTCATTTGGAATAACGAGAATTGTATCACAGTGCTCTCTTAGCCTTTCAAGTCCCCATTCAGCATTTTGTTTGCGCAGCGACCCCTCGGACTTGAATGGATAAGTGACAACTGCAATAGTCATTGCACCTTGCTGTTTAGCAAGACGAGCAATGTGGCCTGCAGCACCAGTTCCAGAACCTCCGCCCATTCCAGCAGTTATTATTGCTAATTGAGTGTCGTTAGTAATTCTCCTTAGTACCATTTCTGATTCTAACGCAGCAGCTTCACCCTTCGTTGGATCTCCACCCGCACCTCGACCACGAGCAGTACGACCGATCAGAACCTTTTCTTCAATTGGCGACATTAGAAGCGCTTGTGCATCCGTATTTATCGCATAACCAGTCACATAACTGCTGTCGAATAACCCCTCCTCAGCGAGTCGACTAACAGCATTGCAGCCGGCTCCTCCAGCGCCATATACTCTTATTCTAGGTTGCAACGATTCTAATAGAGCTTTGAGTTCTGCTTCATTGCCTTGTCCTGGCGGTATGTCACTTGGCGTGATTTTAATTTGGTCTTCTTCACTCAACTCTAAAACGCGGTCAATCAAATGGCGCATGAAGGCAAGATTATCCAACTATCTTTGAAGGTGCCGACGGATTTAGGCGGAAAAATGTCTATTTTACCACCGTTCCGGTTACGCCGGTTCAGTCTTTGAGCCCTTCTTCGGTTACTTGGTATACACACTCACCATCAGGTAGATTCGGCGAGTCAACCAATCTTGCAATTCTTCTGCCGCCCTTAGCTTTTCTAAGGTATAGTCTAAACGTACTTGCGTGAGCCAATACGTGTCCGCCGATTGGTTTTGTTGGGTCGCCCCACATAGCATCCGGCTTAGAATGTACTTGATTGGTCACCAAAACAAGTGCATTGTTGATATCGGCTAATTGCTTGAGTTCCTTCAAATGCTTGTTTAACTTTTGTTGTCTATTAGCCAACATACCTCGACCGATGAACTCAGCTCTGAAATGGCTAGTTAACGAGTCGACAATAATCATCTTGACATTCAAGCCCTTACTCATTCGCTTGATCTCATCAACCAGTAGCATTTGGTGAGCAGAGTTGTACGCTCTAGCAACATGTATCCGAGATAATACTTGGTCAGGGTCAAGGTCAAGACCTCGGGCCATTTGGGTAATCCTCTCAGGTCTAAAGGTATCTTCAGTATCGATGTAAAAGACATCACCATCAAAACCACCTTCTTCCAATGGAAGTGTGCAGTTAACCGCCAGTTGGTGCCCAATCTGGGTTTTTCCGCTGCCGAATGCCCCGTAAACTTCAACCAAGGCTTGGGTTTCGAAACCGCCGCCGAGTAGGTCATCAATAGATTGTACTTTTGATGATAATTTTTGGACCTCTTTTCTGCGTTCTAATAGATCTCCACCAGATACGAAACCACCGATGTTGGCCATTTTCTTTGATGCAGCAATTATTTTGCCGGCCACTGCTTCGCCAATTTCTGCTTGTTCTGCCAAATCAGCAGGTGACATGACCGCTAGTGCTAGAAGTTCATCAAAACCAGCTTCTCTAAGTTTTTCAGCAGTTGCCGGACCTACACCGGGTAAGTCTTCGATTTTCACCTCAGGAGCGTCATCATCTTGGGTCATCGTTAACACCGTGTCCTCTTGAGGGTCTTCATTCTTTTCAATTTCAATCTTGGTTTTTTTCTTTGCTTTGGTCGCCATCCTTTTCACTTCCAACCCTGACGATTGGTGTTTACTATATGAATGGATTAAACAGGCTATTAGGTCTAACTTTATCAAAAACCGGTGAAATTATCGCAATAAATGAGATACTAGGTGGAATATTTTAGTTTAACCTTCATTTTCACACGAACTAAAAGTGAAGACACAAATTTTTCACTAGTTAGATTCTAATGGCATAGGGTTTGGGTTGCTTTCTTGACTACTGTAGGTGATTGTCACTTCATGATCGACATTTACTTGTTCGTCTGAATTACTCAATTCGACATCTAGCGCCCATGCTTGGGTACCAACATTGAACTCATCGTGCAGCCACTGAGCGTTTTGCCCATCAGCAATTTGTTCTTGACCAGACTCACGGGTAACTCCTTCACCAGATAGTTTCCAATTTATTGTTACCGGGCCTCCAAAAAATCCACCTGCATTTTGTGGATTTTCTACTGTTGAATCTATAGCTACTTGATTGGGTGCTGGACATTCGCAATCTGGTGTGGTGTCGATATTCATTGTATCGACATCAGTTGTGCCGGATTGACCCCAGAGGGTTTTCTTATCGATTCTGATAGTTATAGTAGTATTATCCTCATTGCCTGCTTTATCGATTGCCCCTAGATTTGCTGTGAATAATCCATGGGTTGCGTAATTGTAGGTTATCTCTCCAGTTTCGTTAGCATCTACAGTAACCCGACTGCTACCGTCACCCGCCTCGAAGTAAAATGATTCGATGTCTCCTGCGGTTGATTTTGTATATGCATAATCAAATGATAATTCGACGCCTGAAAATGATACCTGTGCACCATTTTGGATATTTTCTTGAATCATTCCAGACGTACTGTCATAGTAAATCACTAAATCAATCGGTG
>CAYPPO010000023.1:0-29805 GCA_964412625.1 uncultured Candidatus Poseidoniales archaeon | reverse complement strand
TCAAGAAGGCAAACGTCAAGAAGATCGGAATCGAGCACCTTTGAGTGACAATTCCTAGTCTTTGACACCTTATGTACTGATATATTCTGCGGAATATAACTGCCCCTTCGCAGGTTTAGGCCTCGAAGGGGTCTTTTTATTTCATATCATATAGCTATTACAAATCAGCTAATTAGTCACTCGCGTCAGCCTTTGGGAACCAGTTTCCAACCCAAAGCGCAATTACTATCATAGCTAATTGACCAAGCAGCCTTAACACGTGCCAAATAGTTGCGAATGTGTTACCATCTAGTGGAATATCATTAACCCACATGTTTAGATTGGCCCAGTAGATTACTACAAGAAATAAGGTCATAAATAAGGCTGAATATTTACGAGTGTAAGGCACTATCAAACCTAACCCTAGAGCGATTTCCATAAATCCTGTGATTAAAACCCAAAATGAAGGATCACCTAAGGGTTCAGGGACTATTGGTTCAAACCACTGTGTATCAGTAAAATGTGCAATACCAACATTGATGAAAAATAGACCCAAAACGGTTGCCAAAGTAGTCTTTGCCAACATTGCTTTACTCATTGAGATCTCCTTCAGTATCGCACCTTTTGGCGAGTTATCGTTCGCCAAATTCTTTGTAGCGGATCATAATATCTGTCGACTACGCGTTCTTTCAGTTGAATAATTGCATCGTCGGTGATTTGGATTCCTGCGGGACAAACTTCCGTACAACAGCGGGTAATATTACAATATTCAACTCCGAACTCCTTCTTGATTTCTGGAACTCGGTCTTCTAAATCCAGGGGATGCATTTCGTACTGTGCAAGTCTGACTAGGTTGCGCGGGCCAGCAAAATCGTCGAATAATTCGTGGTCTCTGAGTACGTGGCAAGTGTTTACGCATAGGAAACATTCGATGCACTCTCTAAAGTGTTGGACTCTGTCTGCTTCCATTTGGTTGAACTCCCAGTCCATTTCTTCGGGGCCATTAATCGGCTTTATCTTTTGAGCCACTTCGTAGTTCCATGAAACGTCAGTGACTAAATCTTTGATGTGTGGAAAAGTTTTCATCGGGCGAATATCGATCGGATCTCCTTCGTCAACTTCATCAACTACATCACTCATTCTAGTCATGCACATTAGCCGAGGCCTGCCATTAATTTCTGCAGAACAGGACCCGCACTTACCAGCCTTGCAATTCCACCTTACGGCTAAATCTGGTTCTTGCTCATATTGTATTCGATGAACGCAATCAAGAACAACCATCCCTTCATCTAACTCGATTTTGTAGTCTTCCACCGAGGCGGTTTCGCCTTCGCCTCTGGTGATTTTGAAATTTTGCGTCTTGCCTTTGAGAGACATCATTTGCCACCCCCTGCTTCAGCAGCACGCTCTGCAATCATTTGTTTTACTTCCTTCAAGGCATCTTTGAGGTCGTCACGCATCTCCACAATAGGGTCTTGGCGTATCTTTATTTCACCGTCTTCCATGTAGATTATGTTCAAGGTCTTGCCCCAATATTCATCCTCTGGAACTGGGAAATCATCCCTTGTATGGCCACCTCTGCTCTCTTCACGGGTAACTGCAGCAAGAGTTGCGGCATAGGAAATATCAACCATATTTTTTAGGTCAAGAGCTTGATGCCATCCAGAGTTATACTTCCTGGATGAGCCAGGATAAGCAGCAAGCCGCCTTGTTTCAAAGCCTTTCAAATCCTCTATTGCCTCATCTAATTCATCTTTAGTACGAATGATTCCGACCTTTGCTTGCATCATATCCCTTAATTCATCGTAAATGAGACCGGGGTTCTCGCCGCCTTCATTAGCAAACGGTTCTAGCATCTCTGCAATGGCGTGCTGTACTTGAGAATCATCGATTACGGGCTGTGCTAAATCTTTAGCACGCTTTGCGGCAAATTCGCCAGCACGCTTACCGAATACGATTAAATCAGACAGCGAATTTCCGCCTAAACGATTAGCACCATGTAGTCCAGAGGCAACCTCACCGCACGCATATAGGCCAGGAACGGTAGATTCTTGGGTTTCTGCATTGACCAGAACCCCTCCCATGACATAATGTGCTGTCGGTCCAACCTCCATCGGTTCCTTCGATATATCAACACCAGCGAGTTCTTTGAATTGGTGGTGCATCGAAGGTAGTTTCTTGAGAATTGCCTCTTCTCCTCGATGAGATATGTCAAGGAACGCACCGCCGTGCGGCGAGGCTCTACCGGCTTTGACTTCTGAGTTAATGGCCTTAGCAACCACGTCTCTAGTCAGTAGTTCGGGTGGACGGCGAACAGTAGCAAGTTTACCTGATACTACTTCCTCTACCCACTGATCTGATTCTTCAATCGTCTCAGCATGGTCACCAGCAAACATTTCTGGAACATAATCGAACATGAATCTTTGACCTTCAGAATTAGTCAAGCGACCGCCTTCGCCTCTAACACCTTCGGTAACTAGGATACCGCGTACTGAAGGCGGCCAAACCATGCCTGTGGGGTGGAATTGAACGAACTCCATGTCGCGTAATTCTGCCCCAGCCCACAATGCCAAGGCATGTCCATCACCAGTGTACTCCCATGAACCCGAGCAAACAGACCAAACTCTCGTTATGCCGCCAGTTGCAAGTACAATCGACTTGGCAGAAAATGCATGGAAATCACCATCCACTCTGGTGTATGCTACACAACCTGTTACTCTATCGCCCTCTTTGAGCAGATGGCGAACTGTGTATTCCATAAAAATATCAATTCCTTCGTGAATCCCACGCTCCTGAAGCGTACGAATAATCTCCAAACCTGTCGCATCACCGACGTGCGCTAATCGAGGAAATGTGTGGCCTCCAAAGTTCCTTTGATTGATTAAATTCTTGTTGGTTCTGTCAAATACAGCGCCCCACTGTTCCAATTCTCTGACCCGGTCAGGTGCCTCTTTTGCATGATACTCCGCCATTTGCCAGTTTGCCAACCACTTACTACCTTTCATAGTGTCATGGAAGTGAACTTTCCAACCGTCTCGAGGATCAGCATTTTGTAATGCAGCAGCACAGCCGCCTTCCGCCATCACAGTGTGTGCTTTACCAAGTAATGATTTGGTTATTATTGCGGTTTTTGCGCCACTTCTTGCCGCTTCAATTGCAGCTCGTAAGCCTGCGCCGCCTGCACCGATTACCACGACATCATATTCGTACTTGTTGAATTCTTCAGCCATCATGTCACCTCAAAACAGAATAAATTTCCAATCGGCTAAACCGGTAAAATAACCCTCATTGACCGCGAAAACCCAAAGGTCCCCAATGAAAACAAACGACAGCGAAGTCCAAAACCAAAACCCATGAGAGCGATTAGTTAGGCTCAGTCGGCCAAATAACTTGCCTCTAATTCTGCTAATCCCAGTGGTCCATCGGTCCAGCATACCACCTGCAAGATGTCGCAAAGCATGGCACGATGTAACATACATCGTCAGTAAGAATGCCTCAAAAGCCATCACAAGGGTTCCCACAGAGAAACCATATCGGCCTCCCTCAAAAGTCAATGTGTGGGTAACATCCCACCACTTTATGGCAATTATTATAATCGCAGCATACAGGAAGTACCGATGCAAATTATTGAGGATAAAGACTCTTTTTTCACCCTTGTAACCAAGCTTCTTATTGATTTCTGGTTCATCAACCCAGCATGCAGTCGGACTCGCAAAGAATGTGCGATAGTAGACCCTCCTCATGTAATAGCAAGTTCCTCTGAAACCGAATGGAATCCACAGCACAAGAATTGCTGCGTTAACCCAGTTAGGATGATTCCATTCTGATAAACCAAACAGTTTCCACTCCAAAACATTGGGAGAGAAAATTGGTGACATAACTGTGCTGCCATCTAACTCATATGAAATTCCAGTATCATAAAGAAACAATCGCCAGAATGTGTACAGTAGTGCTAAGGTTAGAGCAAGCCCCATAGCCAATGGCTGCGACCACCAATTATCAACCCGATTTGTGCGGCCCAGTCCGTTGATTACAGGCAGTTTAATTCCTTCACCCAAAGATTTCACCGCCTTCCCCCCCCGGGGACGACTAAGGCAACCCTATCTGTCGCAGTCTTTTAGGTTGATTATTGAGATACCAATTAGGTTGAAATGTATTCTGCGATTTCCCAAGCTTCTTGAAGCATTGAGAAATTGGCCCAATATGACTTTGATTGCCACATTTTTATTCCATCTTGCCCGATTAATTGGACTGTGGGTGTGCCCGGATTATTAAAGCCCTCATAAACCGAAAATTCAGTTGGCATACCAGTGTCGAAATCTAGGATTTTGTCGTTTTCTTTAGGCAGGACAATTGGCCATGGCGTGTAATATGAATTATTGTCCTTTGTGCCAAAAACCTCCATTACTTGGTCCGATGATTCAATTTCAGCCCATCGGTGTAGACTTATGACATTCAGCGATGATTGGTTTACACTTTCATTGTCTATCGCCTCTCGAATCATTTCAGTCCAATCGTGACAACCAGAACAACCAGCGGCAATCCACAATACCAATACGGGTTTAGATTGCAATGCTTCTTTGAGGCTAAATTCTGCTCCTGCATCTTCACTGCGATCAAGTGTCTCAGCAGTGAATGTCAACTGCAATGGTGGATTTGATGACTCATTTAGCTCAACGGGTGCCGTGCAACCGGAGAGGAGAATCATTATGCTGAGTAGCGCAGTGATAAATCTAGGCTGCATGTCCCTCACCGGAAGCATGATTTCGCTTCGTTGAGCCCGAGGTTCTGTTGGCGACTTTTGGTTTCTTAACGTCTGGGAACCAATTGCTTACTCCGTTCCAGTCAGGATCTAGGCCCAAGTCTGCAAGAAGCAATTTGCTACTTATTCGAGCGCTCTCGAAAATTGTTGGCAAACCGCTACCAGGGTGTGTTCCACCGCCAACTATGTACAGATTCTTAGCCTCTTCAAATCGGTTTTGCGGCCTCTTCCATAGCATCTGACTTAGGTTGTGAGCAAGGTTGAATACCGCTCCACGATAGATGTCTGATGCACCCCAGTCATCGGGAGTTACAATCGTCTCTGAGATAATATGGTCGGCGACATCATCGTAGCCTAGCTTTGCCATTTGCTTGATAATAACGTCTCGGTACTCGTCTTTGATATCTTCCCAGGTTATTGATTCATGGGTGTTTGGCACCGGCACTAGTACATACAAGGTTGAGCATCCTTCTGGAGCGAGTTGGGGGTCTGTTACACAGGCGTTTTGAACATACAGTGATGGGTCATCCCAAGTGATTTTGTGATTGGTTATGTCATTCAAGTTTTCTTCATAGCGCTGTGAGGCATATATTTGGTGGTGAGGTTGGTCGTCGTAAGTCTTGTCCATACCGAGGTAAAGCATGAATGTCGAACATGAGTAACCCTTCTTTTCCAGCTTCTTGTTGGACCATTTCTTTCGCTTTTCGTCCGGCACCAATGTGGTCATTGCATGAGCGAAATCTGCGTTTACCACGACTTTGTCGGCGTAGATAGTTTCGTTTTCAAGTTTGACTCCAACTACCGTTTTCCCCTCATAGATAAGTTCCTTCACCGGCGTGGATGTTCTAATTTTAGCACCGAACCTTTCAGCGATTTTCGCTAGTTTTGGCGTTATTGAGCCAAGGCCTCCTCTGGCGTGGAATATTCCATGTTCGTATTCTAAGAACGCCAGAATGGTAAATAGCGAAGGGGCATGGAACGGACTCATTCCTAGGTATTTGGTTTGGAAAGACATCGCTAGTCTAATTCTTTCATCATCAAAATTCTTTCGTAAATCACTCGCTACTGATGCCCATGGCTTCAGCACTTTAGCGACTCGCAAGGCTCGCTTTGTGAACAGATTCGAGGGCCCTGTCCACGGCGTTTGCAAACAATCCTTCGAAAGGTCGAGTTTCATTCTGTTATCCTTAACATATTTTTCAAAACCTCTCGCATTTTTGTCGCCGGACAACTCACGAATTCTCTGGGTCATCAAATCTAGGTCGCTGGTTGCATCGATTTGACCACCAGCACCAAAAACAAGTCTGTAAGAAGGATCGGTCAGCGGAATAAGTTCCAATTCCTTGTGAGCATCTAATCCAACCGCTTGGAATATTTGTTCGATTACTTCTGGGTAATGGAAGAAGGTTGGGCCGCGGTCGTAAGTAAATCCGTCTTTGTGTACTAGTTTGGTTCTACCGCCAACCTTGGATTCTTTTTCAATCACGGTTACGTCTACGCCTGAGTGAGCAAGTAGCATTGCGCTTGCTAGCCCTCCGGGACCTGCGCCAACGATAATTGCTGTAGGTTTTGTCTCTGCTTGCATGATGGCAAATCATCAAAACAGACATATAAAGAAGAGTTTATTTCCACGGCAATCCTGCACTAGTTGCTTCTTTTCTAGCGGCTATTTTTTACAATGTTATCAATCACTCTATGTACTGATAGTAACGCGCCTTCAACACTTCCGTGATAGGTGTTGTCGCCACAGCAATTGGTGACAGTTGATTTAGATAAATTATCAAAATCCTCGCCAGAGAACTCCGGCAGTGCAGACTCAATAAATTGAACATCTAAAGTTCGCCAATCATTAACCTCATTCGGGAACCACTGATGTAATTCTTCTTTGACCGAATCTTCAATCGCTTGCTTCGACGACAGACCGTGCTTGTTAGCATCCTCAGCCACCACGGTGACCGTTATAAGAGCCTGATTTAGCGGAGCATAACTAGGCTGAATATCCGATGGTACTGCCAAATGAGAGATTAACTTATTTTTTGATTTCAAATTAGAATTGAGCATTATGTATCTGCCATTTAAGGGAGATTTTGTTGCAGCAAAGTGCAAGGTCCAAACTCCTCTAGTTAACTTTGAATTATTGTTAGGAAAGGCTTTGATAATTGCATCATATTCAAACTCCTCCTCCCCGTTACTTAGTTTACGTTCCCCGATAACTGAGATGTTAGAGTTAAGCATCAATGAAGTACTTGTTAGACGGTCAAAAATTTGTTGTGGACACGCTGAAATTCCGTCCTCCGGCAGCACCATATCTCCCCTTGACATGTTCTTGAAAACGAAGTCAAACATTCTGGAGTCGGTACGAAGTTCAGTTTCAAGAAATATTCCCCCGAATAAAGGGGTGAAAAATCGGTCGATGAATGATTGACTAAATCCTTTGGATTGTAGATAGTCAAGCGTTGTTTGTGATTCTTTTTGAAATATATCTGTATCCTTAAGTCGACTCAGTTTAATTCTAAGCAATCCGACCCTAAGTAGGTTTAGCGGAGAAGTGAACAGGCTAAAAGCCCCAAGAATTCCTTTTACCGGGCGTCTAAAAGGGTCACTAAATCGCCAAATTTTCGGACTCTTATGATCCGGCCTAATAATCAACGCTCCTGGTTCAAACGCTCGACAACTCATCGCTTGGTAATCTAACACTTTGCTAGCCAGAGGATAGCCTGTTTGAAGAACATGAAATCCTCTATCAAGGACGAAGCCTGATTTCTTTTCGCTTTTCATCCTGCCGCCAATTGAATTACTTTTTTCATATAGGTCGACGGTGTAGCCGTGTTTTTCAAGTAACAAGCAAGCGTATAAACCGCTAATTCCAGCACCAACGACGGCTGCTTTTTTCATCACATCACTCAAGCCGTAGTTGCATCAATACCCAACTTGACTCTAAATTCGTCAAGGTACGGGCCCATAGACTTGATTAGTAGGACTTCAGGATGAGTTCTAATTACTAATCCATCAAGATACATCAGAGCCCTTATGATTGGGAATGCTTCTTCACCAAATTCTGCATTAGCTAACTCTACTGCTGCTCTCACGGTCTGCATCATAATTCTTGTCAGACTTTGCTCTCCTACAGGTTTCTTTTCAAAGTCTGCATATATCTCATTCATGCGATTCAGATATTTTTGCATTTTCTTACCGTTGGGTTTCTTTGTTGTCATGTCTAGTAACGACATAAACGCAGAATGCATCTCTTGGCGAGACAGATGTTCAAAGAAATTAAACAGCGATCTGTTGACAAACGATGGCGCATGACATATTGCTCCGTTATCGATGAACACAAATCGTCCTTCCTCGTCAATGATACAATTTCCTGGGTGCAAGTCTCCATGAAAAGTTCCAATTCCGAATAAATACGCACCGTGAATTCTGAACAATTCCAACAACGTTGACCATTCTAATGACTTACTTTCGATTCCCTCTTCGAGTGAAATACCCTCAATGAACTCCGACACCAATACATTTTCGTTGGATAATTTTGGATAATACTTTGGAAACCTCAATTTTGGAGTGGGAAATTCCTCAGCGATTTCCGATTGGATTTTCTTCAGTTCTTCCGCACCCAGAATTTCGTTCCGTAAGTCTAGTTCTCTAGTGGTGTAATCGGCAACATGGTTCAATAATGCCATCGGGTTACCTACTTTGCGAAGTCTTGGAGAGAATATCAAAAATATCCGTAACCAAGACTTCATCCTATCGACTTCTTGTCTGAATTTGACTGCGTTAGCCTGTTTAACGAATTTAATAACCACCTCATCGCCGTTGAGTAGCGTGGCTCTATGCACTTGGCCAACTGAGGCCGCTGCAAGTGGGGTGGGGTTGATTGATTTGAAATTGTCAAAGAAATTTGGAATTGCCTTACTTCTGAGGGTTTCCTCCCAATCTTCTGGAGGGATTGAAGCAGCATGTTGGTATAATTGTTGAAGTTGTTTACACTTTTCTTCGCCCAACAAATCAGGCCTCAATGCAAATATTTGGGCGAGCTTTACAGCCATTAAGCCCTGACGTTGAATCCAGTCTAAATCAGCAGGTTTCTTGCGCATTATCTGGCGCATGAACCTAATGAATGTCAGCATTCGCATATCGTGAAACCCTTTCTTTGAGTTTATCAATACATGTATATTTCAATCGTCACTGTCTTCCACGAAAATTAGTGTATAGCGCCATAATTCATCGTCGCTTTGATCTTCCTCTCGTCTAATTCTCACATTACTTTCTTCGGGATATCTTGAATTTAACGCCCCTTCGATTATACCATCGTCTAATTCCCACAATGGTAACACATCCTTGTCTTGAACAGGTGGATGGGTTAAATTTACTTTGATATGAAAGAACGGTACAGTGTCATACTCTAACTCTCCAAGACCCGCATACTCCCACCAGTCCATGAGTTCGCTGAGAAATTCAACGTGGCCTTCGATATTTCTCAAACTAAATGCTAATTCAGAGCCGATGCGATGACCGACCTGTCGGAGCATTGTTTTGATATCTATGCCGAGTTGTTGAAGGCTGAATACTGTCCCATCTTGTAGGGCGGCTCTCGCTTGATTGATTTCGCTACTCGATGCAAGGAAGGAATCAGGGTTAAACGGTGTGTCCTCATCTGGCAATTCACCGCTAAAGTCCAAAGCCTCTCTAAACTGTTCAAGAAATGAACCTTCACCGATAGTTAATCTCAGTGGGTCGACGATTCTTTCTTCGGTAAATCGTTTCTTCGCACTATCGAAATCGACTGCTCGATTCCAAATTGCCATCATAAACTCATAGTGAGAAGAGGCAAAAACTTCTGATGATACTACTAACGCAGCATCCTCTCTACCTCTGCCAACCGGGTTTTGTTCGACAAACAAGAATTGTATAACATCGCTTTGATCCTTCAGCACACCCAGTGAATTAACTTCATCTGAATGCCGTATTTCAACTGAATCATGCAGCTGATCAAAGAATTTAAGGGTCCTTCTATCTAGTTGAGCTAATACTTTGACAATTGCTCCTCGCTCTGCTGCAGAGTTAATCTCATCGATGGATGGAGACCTGCATAGGTGCAAAATCCCATACCTACCTAGAAACAATACTACCTGCCCTTCGGCTTCATTAGCCAACTCGCCAATTTTTTTCTGTATGTGATCTCTGCCTTTCAATACTGCAAACTTTGCACTAGTATCTTCCCGAGCATTGTCCGCCTCAAGAGCGTCTTCTGTTGCACCGGACATAATACTCTCAAATGCTTTGGTAGTTCTATCGATTCGCGATTTTTGGTCTTTAATTAACTTCTTAAACAGTACTGGCAATGAAGAGCAAGAGAATTTCATTGGACGGTCTGCGGTAACGTTGACTAGGCCAATTTGCGTCAAACGAGATAGAGAATTATAGGCATCAAGACGATTTGTTCCCAGTTTTTTTGCTAGGTCGCTAGCCTTCAATTCTTTTGAGGACGACAACAATACAAGAGAGCGCGCCTCTCTATCTGTCAGTCCTGCTTCTTCAAATAACTCTACCCAGTCCATTACATCACCTACCAGATAATTTACTCAATGTGTTGAGAATTTTAGCAACATGTCTGCGTGGCCGAAACAGCCAATCATAGCAGTAGTGTATTGTTCTGTCTGGACCGATTAAGAAGGATGACTTGCCGGGGAATTTACCAAGAAACATCGGAACTGCGTAAGCGTTTGCTACCTCTCGATCAGGATCGCTGAGCAACGAGAATGGAAGTTCTAACTCCTCTTTGAAACGCCTGTGGTCTTCTGCTGAGTCTTCGCTAATTCCGATAATTTCTACTGGTGGAGTTAGCGATTGGAACAGGTTGTATTGTTCTTTAAAATTTAGACAGCCTCGCTTACATGTAGGGGAGCCGTCCTTAGCGTAAAAGAACAGAACTTTCCATTTGCCGTCATAATCTTCTAGCTTTACACTCTCACCTGTACTGGATTCTAGTGTGAAATTCGGCGCTATTTGGCCTATCAATTCCTTAGTCATGTCCCAACCCCGATTTATAGGCAGGGAGACTATTCATTAAAAACGAATGGGAGAATGTGCCCCATTCTCTTTGCCTTGGTTAGTAGATAGCCTTCGTTGTGTGAACCAAGGCCTTCGATGTGTTCAATACGATTTACTATACTGATGCCATTATCGACCATGCCCTTGATTTTGAGTGGGTTGTTGGTCATCAATCTGATTTTAGTAACCCCGATAGACTTCAACATTTGAGCACAGAAGCCATAATCTCTGGCATCCGGGGGGTGGTTTAGCATTAGGTTAGCATCTAGTGTATCAAAGCCTTGATCTTGGAGTGCATAGGCTTTGATTTTTTCATGAAGCCCTATGCCTCTACCTTCTTGTCGGAGGTATAGAATAGCCCCACAGCCTTCTTCCTGTATGCGCTGCATAGAGGCTTTTAGTTGAGGTCCACAATCACACTTCAAGGATGTGAATGCATCACCAGTAAGGCACTCAGAGTGAATTCTTACAAGTGGTATTCTGTTTGTTTGTTCTAATCCTACCGATAAGATAGAATGTTCCGAGCCATTCTCGTCCACCATAACTCGGATACGAAAATTTCCGTATTCGGTGGGCAAAAATGCTTCAGCTTCAATTTTCATTGGGTCAATGGTTCCGCTTTCCATGTACGTAGATTCTTAGGTTTGACTTATAATGACATGTTTAATATCGAGCACGCTCGAAAACACCGCTTTATATCCTCCGGGATTTAATTACTTTCCATGGGTAGCGTCCGCTGTGATTTAGGAGTTGCAGCAGTTATCACCGAGTCAACCAAGGTATTATTGGTCAAAGAGGCTGCTGGAAGGTACTCTGGACATTGGGGGCTACCCAAAGGCTACGTTGATGATGGTGAATTACCTCGTGATGCTGCATTGCGAGAACTTAGGGAAGAATGTGCAGTAGATGGAAAAGTCACCGGGATATATGCAATCAGGGAAAATCTCACAGACATTGGCCCCGCAGTTTTCATCGCCTACAGCGTCAAACTGTTACCAGGTCAAGTTCCTACGCCAGCGAGTGAGGTCACTGAAGCCAAATTTGTTTGTCAGAGTAATTTTGACGATATTTTGTGGGTTAGTGAAGCAATGAAATCAATAGCAACAAATGCCCTTAATCAAACACCATTTTCCACAACCGATTACTCAAAACAGCGAGGATATCCTTACCTCTTACATCAAAATACGGAGGTAAGCCTGTGATATCAAATATCAGTGACAGAGTCAAGCTCGTCAATGATAAGCCAATCAATAAAGATGGCGAGTTTATCCTATATTGGATGATCGCAACAAGACGATTTAACTACAATGCGTCGCTACAATTTGCTGCTGAACTAGCCGAAAAACATGCGGTGCCACTACTAGTAGTCGAAGAAATTTCCACCAGCCACAAATTTGCGAATGACCGCATCGCAACATTCATGATTCAAGGAATGGTAGAGAACATTTCTACGTTTAGGGACAACAATATTCGATATATTCCCTGGGTAGAAACTCCACTAAGCGGACCGATAGGTTTGCTGAAAGAAATTGCCGGTCGTGCTAAGATTATTGTCAGCGACGAATTCCCAACATACTATCCTAGGCGCGCCATTGAAGCCGCTAGCAAGTCCATTCCAATACAGATGTATACTGCCGACTCCAATGGCGTTATCCCAATGTCTTGGACAGAAAGCGCGCACACCACTGCTCATGGATTTAGAAGATGGGTCCACAATAATTTTAGTCGTTGCCCGGAAACATGGCCGCAGAGAAACCCAATACCAAAAAACGGTAACTTGTCGATGAGTGATGAATTATTTTCTTCAATAATTGACAATTGTAGCGTGAAATTACCGCCATTTGAGTGGTTATGGCGCTGTTCAGAAGGCGGCTCAGTAGGACGTAAAGCCCTGTCAGCGATCGATATCGATCATGATGTCGAACCTGTGAGAATGGCCACTGGAGGTCGAACCACCGCCAAGAGAAAACTCGCTTCCTTCTTGACTAACAATCTTGAACGGTATCATTTGGACCGCAACAGCGTGGATAACCCCGCAGTTAGTGGTCTGTCACCATGGCTACATTTTGGACACATCTCTTCCATCGAAATCGTTGAACAAATCCTCAACCAGAATGATTGGAGTCCAGAACACATAGACATGGCTAGGAAGGGTTCTAGAGAAGGTTGGTGGGGTTTGAGTCAAGGAGTTGAGAGTTTCTTAGATCAAATTATTACATGGCGCGAACTAGGTTTCAATAACGCTCACCACAATACCAACCATAACAAATACGAATCAATTCCTGAATGGGCAAAAAAGACTTTAGCTGAACATTCCGATGATGAAAGAGTATTGTACACCTTTGAACAAATTGAAAATGCAGAAACTCACGATGAGATTTGGAACGCTGCACAAAATCAACTCGTTAAAACCGGAATCATACACAACTACCTACGAATGCTGTGGGGCAAAAGAATTCTTGAATGGGCCTCGACCCCTGAAGAAGCTGCTGAATGGATGATTCAACTTAACGACAGGTATGCCTTGGACGGAAGAGACCCTAACTCATACACCGGCATATTTTGGGTTCTAGGTCGACACGACAGAGCATGGGGTCCAGAACGAGCAATTTTTGGCAAGATTAGGTACATGTCATCTGAAAACACGAGGAAAAAGATGAATCTAAAGCCATACCTGCAGCAGTATAGGAGCCGTTGAAATGAGCATTGTTTTCGAACATGAAACTCATCTTGAAAATACCATTGAAGAAGCGTTTGAATGGCACGAGAGAAAGGGTGCATTCAGGAGGTTAATGCCGCCGTGGGAACTTGCCGAGGAAGTTCGTGCGGACGACAACTTGAAAGAGGGTTCACAGCGGATTTTTAAATTCCCGATGGGGCCAGTAAAAATGAGTTGGGTTGCCCAACATACAGCATACAACCCACCGCATTCGTTTGAAGATATCATGCTGAAAGGACCCTTCAAATCCTGGCACCACACACACAGTTTCGAGGTCACTTCAGATGGGAATGTAATGATTCATGATAAAGTGAATTACAAGTTGCCGTTAGGGTTTTTGGGCAACCTCGTGGCTGGGAGAATGATCAAAAAGCGACTTAGTCGCATGTTCACCGCTAGAGAAATAAGGCTCGAACGCGACTTGAAGCGACATGCTGAATTTAGTCATCTAGCAAAGAAAAAAATTCTCGTTGCAGGGTCCTCAGGACTAATCGGTCGCCAACTGGTTGCGTTCTTAGATACTGGAGGTCACGATGTTTGGCGTTTGGTTAGAAGAAAACCCAAGGCGGGAGAAAAGGAGATAGAATGGTATCCGGCTCAGCAAAAAATAAACCCAGTTGAACTCGAAGGATTTGATACTGTAATTCATCTCGGTGGTGCCGGTATCGGTGATAAAAGGTGGTCCAAAAAACGAATGAAGCTAATCGAGGAAAGCCGAACAACTAGCACTAAGTTTCTGTCAGAAACTATTGCCAATCTAACAAGCAAACCGGCATCATTCATTGTATCTAGTGCTGTTGGGTGGTACGGTGAAAGAGGCGATGAAGAACTCAACGAAAACTCCGAACCGGGCCAAGGATTTCTACCCACAATCTGTGCGAAATGGGAAGCATCATGTCAAGCAGCTCGGGATTCGGGTATTCGAACTGTCAACCTTAGAACTGGAGTAGTTCTTGACGCTACTGGTGGAGCACTAGGAAAGATGTTGTTGCCTGCCAAACTTGGGGCTGGAGGGCCTATAGGTCGAGGTAAACAATGGTATAGTTGGATTTCGATGGATGACCAAATTTACGCAACTCACTACCTTGTCATGAATGATGAATGTGAGGGGGCGTATAACCTAACTGCGCCAAACCCTGTGCAGCAAAAGAAATTCGCTAAAATCCTGGGTAAAGTCTTGAGACGTCCTGCATTCATTCCAACCCCCCCATTCGGTATTTGGATTTTATTCGGCAAAATGGGAGTAGCATTAACCACTGAGAGCACCAAAGTATTGCCGAAAAAGTTGCTTGATGCAGGATATCGATTCGAACACGATGAATTAGAGCCTGCATTGAGAGATTGCCTAGGAATTTGGTAAGACTAGAAGTTTAGTCTTGGCTTTTTGATTATTCCCAAAGCGAATTGTAACTTGCGGTAGAAACTCATGCTAAGCCTTCTGGTGAAGACATCGCCATTTCTTTTCATGGCTTCCTCAAGGATAGCATCGTATGCGGCACACATCAAAGATGGCGAGTATCTGGAATCCTTGTCTAGGAGGGACAATAAGCCTACAGCATTTTTCCGGTGCATCATTACATGATCAAGATAATGCCGCATGAATTCTTGCCAGCCTTTTGACGAAGAGAGTTTGCCAGATTTTAGATCGGTTTCCGTAATACCAAATTTTGCCAACTCTTCAGCTGGCATGTAAACCCTATTCCTGCTGAGATCTTCTTGGATATCTCTCAGCACGTTGACCATCTGTAGGTAAATTCCCATTTCCACAGCATGTCTTCTAGCATTGGGATCATTGTAGCCATAGATTTCTACTAGGCAGAGACCTACAGTAGACGCAACTCGGTAACAGTACCGTCGCAAATCCTCAAAGTTTTGATAGTCAGAATCATACAGGTCATCTTCCATGCCTGAAATTAATTCCCTTAAGTTGTCTAGGTCAACAGGGAATTTCTTAATCACATCGGAAAGTGCAATAAATATTGGTTCATCAACCGGAACTCCGTTTTCGATATTGTCTAAATTCATCCTAAACCACATCAATGAACGGAGTTTTTTGATATGATTAACGTCATCATTAACAGGTTCAGATTGCTTGTCAATCGATAATTGTATGCTACGGCTTTCAGCCTGCTCATCGAGGTGGGATAAGCACTGGTCAGGCAACCAGTCCCCATCGACAATATCATCAACTCTGCGACAGAATGCGTAAAGGGAGTTTACTGCTCGACGTTTGTGAATTGGGAGGTGCCTAAATGATCTAAAGAATGAACTTGATGCGTTCCGAGCAATTGTTTCGCAGTCGTTGTAGGCAGTTTCTAACCTATCGGCAATCGTTGGTTTTTCTTGCCCTAATTGAAAGATTGAAACCATTGAATCACCATGTAAGCAAACTTGCTACATCAACCAACCATTACTATTGATATATCAAGTATAGTATGATTCCCAACTAAATCCCAGTTTTCATTCATGCCAGTTGAGTCCAATCAACATCAGCCTCGACCATTTCAATCTCATCAACATCCATTTGAGCCAATTGAAGTTTTCCTGAAAGTTCATCATTCACTGCGTGCCAATATGAGTATGCTTCTATAACCCATATGCCAGATTCTCTGGTACCATTTCCTGAACCCTTAACACCACCAAATGGTAAGTGTGCTTCTGCACCGGTTGTACTGTTATTGATACCGGTCATACCGGCTCTAATTCCAGTTTTATAACGGTACGCTTCCAAGCGATCATTGGTGTATATTGCCGATGAAAGTCCGTATGGACTAGCATTAGCAAGATGTAGTGCATGATCGAAGTCATCTGCTTTTACAACTGTAACAACCGGTCCAAAAATCTCCTCGTGGAAGCATTCCATATCTTCTGTAACATCGACAAAAACATGAGGCCACATGAATACTCCTTCGCTTGCATCACCCATAAAATTCTCCGGTGCATTATCGTTAGTAATCGTACCTTGACCCCAAATTTGCTTAGCTCCACTTGATTTAGCCATCTCAATACCCAAGAGGAAATCTTTGCCATACTTTTCCGACAACATTGGTCCATAGAGTACATCTTTGTGGACGGCTGAATTTCCAATGCGAGTGGATTTTACCTTAGCCATGAATTTATCCATGAATTCTTCGTATATGTCTTTGTGAACAATTAAGTTCCCAAGACTTGTACAGCGCTGACCAGCGGTTCCAAAACCACCCCAATAGGCACCTTCCACTGCATTGTCGATGTCAGCCGAAGGCATAACGACCAAAGGATTCTTACCACCCAGTTCTAATGAGCATGATACTAAATTACGACCGCAAACCTCACCAATCATTTTACCGACACCGGTCGATCCGGTAAAGGAAATCTTGTTGACAAGGCCCTCATCGACTGCATCTACTAGGTATTGTCCTGCGCCACTTCCCTTACCATGGACCAAGTTAATTACTCCATCAGGAAGCCCGGCCTCATACATTATTCGAGCCAGGGCAAAAGATAGTAGTGGCGCATCTTGAGGGCTTTTCCAAACGCAGGTATTGCCACACATAATTGCTGGTATCATCTTCCAAAACGGCACTGCAGATGGGAAGTTGCAGGCATTGATAATCCCACATACGCCTAACGGTCTTCGATAAGTGAACAATTCTTTATCTGGTAATTCAGAGTTAACAGTTTGACCATATAGTCTACGACCTTCTGATTGGAAAAATAAACACGTATCGATTGCTTCTTGAATCTCCCCCCCTGATTCTTTCAAAGTTTTACCAATCTCACGGGTCTCTAGCGCAACCAGTGCGTCTTTATGCTCCATTAACAGCCGACCCATGTTGCCGATTATTTGGCCTCGGGTCGGGGCTGGCGTTGCAGACCAGTCAGGAAAAGCCGCTCTTGCTGCATGCAGGGCATCTCTTACATCATCTCTAGTGGATAGCGGAAATTCTCCCAAACAATCAGCAAGCATTGCTGGATTCGTGGATTTGAAGGTCGAGCCATCACTTGCAGAGGTTAATTGACCATTGATAATATTGTAACCGCGAACTGCCGGCTTTCCGTTGGGGTTTTCTTGAGCAATAAATTCCAATCCCGTTGCTAAAACATGAACCATGTACAGCCCACCAAAGTCAGTCTATTGAATATAATGGTTCAAAATGGTTTGTAAAAATGATTGATTTTAAAGCATGTAGTGTTTAAGAACTATGAGAATTTAAACAACTATGTCTCGAGTTTGTCCTCTAAGTATTAAACTGAGAGTCCATCCGAGGTAAAGGAGCGATTATCATGTCCGGTCAAAATGAAACCATATCACTCACTGTGGAAAAATCAATTCCATCCGATGTCGGTCACGGGAGAGCCCGAATCTCGGGTGATTCCGGCCTAGATTTAAAACCGGGTGATATTGTTCTGATCAATGGCGAGAAACGCTCAACTGCTGCCATATACTGGCGTAGTAGACCAGAAGACAATAAAATGGCCATAATTAGAATTGATGGAATAATTAGAAAAAACGCCGGTGTAAGCCTAAGAGACAAGGTCACAGTTTCCAAGGTTGATGCAGAAGAATGTAAGAAATTGGTTATCTCGCCGGTTATGGCCAATAAACAGAAGGTGAAATTTGGTCCTGGTATCGAAGGTTTCGCTCGACGCGGCTTACAAAACCGTCCAGTCGTTCAAGGCGATAGAATATTTATTCCTGGTATGACCTTGTTTGCTGAAGCTCTACCATTCGCAGTTGTCCAAACAACACCAAAAGGTGTGGTAAAGGTTACCAACGATACCGACATTGTGATCAAGGATGAAGCAATCGATGATGATGATATTGGTCAGTCTGAGGGCATTACTTACGAAGATGTCGGAGGTATAGGTCAGCAGCTCCAGAAAGTTCGAGAAATGATTGAATTACCTCTAAAACACCCAGAGTTATTCCGTAGATTAGGTATTGACCCACCGAAAGGAGTTCTCCTACACGGACCTCCAGGTACTGGAAAGACTATGATTGCCAAGGCTGTAGCAACCGAAACTAATGCTCATTTCAAGAGTATCAACGGACCGGAAATTATCAGTAAATATTACGGAGAGTCAGAGAAACAATTGCGTGAAATTTTCGATGATGCTAGCGATAATGCTCCAGCCATCATTTTTGTTGACGAAATCGACTCAATTTGCCCAAAGAGAGAAGACGTCAGTGGCGAGGTTGAGCGAAGAGTTGTCGCTCAAATGCTGACCCTAATGGATGGTATGCAAGGACGTGACAATGTAGTAGTTATCGGTGCGACAAACCGTCGCGATGCCCTAGACCCTGCACTGAGAAGACCTGGCAGATTCGATCGAGAAATCGAGATTGGCGTACCTGACCGTGAGGGAAGAAGCGAAATTATGGATGTTCACACTAGGCAAATGCCAATGTCAGAAGATTTTGACATTACATGGATTCTCGACAATACGTATGGTTTTGTCGGTGCCGACCTTGCGGCACTAGTTCGAGAAGCTGCAATGCGAGCCCTTCGTAGATACCTTCCCGAAATCGATTTAGAAGAAGATACAATTCCGCCTGAAGTCTTAGAGAAAATGGAAGTGTGCATGGAAGACTTCCACCAAGCAATCAAGGACATTGAACCATCTGCTTTAAGAGAAATATACGTTGAAGTCCCTGAAGTTACATGGGATGAAATTGGTGGTTTGGAAGACGTTAAAAGCAGGCTAAAGGAATCAGTTGAATGGCCGTTAACCAAACCAGAGTTGTTCGAACACTTCGGTATCAAACCCCCTCGAGGAATTGTAATGTTTGGCGCCCCCGGAACCGGAAAAACTCTACTAGCCAAGGCAATTGCTAATGAAGCTCAGGCAAATTTCATCAGTATTAAGGGACCGGAAATGATTTCAAAATGGGTCGGTGAATCTGAACGTGCAGTCCGAGAAATTTTCAAGAAGGCCAAACAATCGTCTCCTTCTATTATTTTCTTGGATGAGTTTGAATCAATTGCAAATATGAGGAGTTCTAATTCTAGCGAAGGTAGTGATGTCTCCAACAGAGTAGTGAACCAATTATTAGCAAGCATGGATGGTGTTGAATCTATTGACGGAGTAATTGTCGTTGCCGCAACCAACCGCCCAGAAATGATTGATCCAGCCTTGCTCCGCAGCGGCAGATTCGAGCGTGTTTTACATGTACCACCACCAGACGTTGGTGCTCGCGAGGCAATTTTTAACATACACTGCAAAGGTATGCCATTATCCAATTTCTCGATTAAAGATATCCTAAAAGGATTGGATGGATTTACTGGCGCTGATATTGAAGCAGTTTGTCGTGAAGCAGCACTAATCTGTATGCGTGCTAACAAAAAGAAGGTGACAAAAAGTCACTTCGAAGAAGCTATTGGCAGAGTTAGACCAACTGTAACCCCTGACATGCTAGAATACTACCAAAAGATGGAAACAAGACTAACCTCTGGCATGTCGAACATCAAGCGGACCAAAGATTTCAGCCATGGAATAGAAACTATGTGAGATGGAGACTATCGATGCATTCAAACACTGTGTAATTATCAACAACTTGGCGAGGGAGATTAGCGTGGCGGTTTTTGCGAAGGAAGTCATGGGAAGAGACGTCGTTGATTCACACAATGAAAAGTTGGGCACCATCAGTGATTTAGTTATTGATAAGTTATCAGGTTCTGTAACTCAAATAATCGTCGTCCTTGAAGCCAATCTCAACCCGACAATGCTTCCATGGGATTTTCGCGATGGTAGAATGACCATACCGATTGACGATGTCTCTAGAATATCAACCAGAATCCACCTTAGGAAGTAAAATCTCGATGAGCATTTATTTGTCAAATATAGACAACATTCTAAACTGATGTGTGTGCGTCCAGTGTCGGAAATACGCTCTAGTAGGTGTGCACATGGTTGAGTGGCGCGAAATAAATTACCGAAGAATCGGGTTACAAACCGCTTTTTGGTCAGTTATGTTCGTGCTTTTGATTATGATTTTGAGCAATTTTGTCAATTTGTCAAACACCAATCAACTCTCAGCCTACGATGATGACTGGAATGACATGTCAGCATTTAGACAAGATATCAAAGATATGGGCATAGAAACAAGGTCACTAGTCAGCAGTCCACTATTACTTTCTGACATTGAGGATCCAAGGAACACTACTTACATAGTCGCCGGGGTAGAAAGAGACACTCTGTCGCTGCCCCAATTTGATGAAGATGGATTTATTACCATCGCATCCGAAGATGGCTACTCGCCATCTGAAGTTGATGCTATTGTAGAATTCGTTGATAATGGTGGCACGGCAATTATCCTCGAAGATTATGGTTTTGCTGGAACTATTGCTGAAGCGTTTGGCGTTAAATATAGCGGATATCAGTTGTTTGATACAACCTATGCCACTGAATTAGACTACAATTACATCTGGATGTGTGTTCAGGAAACACCTTGCAGTATGAATGGTAGTCAAATCGATGTTGACACATTGTCAACCCACGAACGATGGGCAGACACATCCTCAGCTCTCAGCGCTCATCCATGTGCCTTAGTTGACGAACAAGTGATGACAGAGTCTGAGGCCGGAGTTTGTGCACATCACTGGCAGGATGGCCAAATATCATACAACGGCACTTACAGAGTTCTACTAAACAACATCACTGCATTGGAATTGCTGCCAAATAATAAAAATCCCTTACCAGAATTAGCTATCAGAGCCGTAACTAGCAATGAAGCGAGTGTCGATGTTAATGGCGACGGGGAGATTTGGGTAAGTAGCGAGCAAAACGAAGAAACTCCGGATCTCTACGGAAAATTCAATTTGAGCGTTGAGGCATGCGCTAAATCCACTTGTAATCCAGACGATGGTGGTCGAGTATTCTTCGTTGCAGATGGCTCACCACTGATTAACGCAATTTACGATTATCAAGGATTTGCGGATGGCGAATATGGACAGACCGACACGATAATCCCGGCAAATGACAACAGAAAGTGGGCACTAGATATCATCGCTGAGGCAATGATGACCAGTCTAGAGGATGAAGGATTGGAACCCGCCGAGAATGCTATGGTCATCTTCGATGAATCAAGACACCCGCAAAATGCTGTACTGGCAGATTCGTACAACACCATTTACTTCCTCTTGGTTTACTTTACTGGCGAAGGATTGGCTATGCTTGTTCTGTTCTTGATTCTATTCATATCGTTTGAAGCAGTTTTGATTCGCAAGAAAGATCCTGATAATTGGCGGCATGTATTCTCTATAATCTACTACGGATTTGGCGACGCAAACCGGTATCCTTACTATTCCAAAGTAGAAAAAATTAGACAGGTTTTCTTATCTAAAGTACGCAATCAAAACGGCCTAACAAGGGAAGAATTCCACGCTATGTCTGCCAGAGAATTAGTTGCGCTAATTAGTGACCCAACACTAGCGAAGTTTGCCATAGAACCCGGGAAGTACTCACTTGAACAAACCGTCTCAATAGTAAAACGAGTAAAAGCATGGGGTAGGAGGTGATATTTATGTGGACTAGGAAAGCCGCATTTACCTTTACTGGTGGTATCGCGTTGATTCTAATTGGTATGATGATCGCCAATAACCAAATGATGATTTTGGGACTGGCACTGATTGCTTTTATCGTTGTTAACTCTTGGATTTCTGGTCACGGAGATGTCGAAGTTCAACGTACACTATCAGCAGATAATTTGTACAAAGGCGATGACCTCTATGTCGAGTTACTAATCACTAACAGATCGAACAGAAAGACTCAGCTACTCGAAGTTTATGATAACATTCCACATGAAATGAAGTTGCGAAGCGGCCTAAATCAAATGCGATTAAATTTAAGTCCGGGAGAAAGCGCAAGAATCAGGTATGTTTTGCGCTGTCCGCTAAGAGGTCATTATTCAATTGGGCCAGTTTCATTACGCTCAAGAAATACCTTCAACCTCGGAGTGGAAGAAATGTTCGTTGATCACCATAGTGACATCGTCATATTCCCGCAAATAAAAGAAGTTGAAGAGGCTTTTCTGCGGTCTCGTACACCAAAAATGTACACTGGTGCTACCACCTTGAGAACCCCAGGGCAAGGTTCGGAATTCTATTCGCTTAGAGAGTACGTATCTGGTGACCCATTCAAAAATATCAACTGGAAAGCATATGCTAGAACCGGAGAATTGATGGTCAACGAAAAATGTCGAGACGCGGTAACTGATTTGTATCTGCTCATAGACTCAAGAGACATATCTAGAATTGGTACAGTTTTGAAAAATCCACTGGAGATGAGCACAGTCTCTGCTGCCAGCCTAGCGGCCTTCTTCCTCAAGCGAAGAGATTCTGTGGCGTTGGGGATATATGGTGAGAAGTTGTCATACTTACCTCCGGATACCGGTGACAAACAGTATTTCAAAATTCTCAGCGCCCTTGCTGGAGTTACTGCCAAAGGAGAAATGCCGCTGCAAGCGGTGACTAACTCACTTAGTGGGAGATTTAGTCGTGGTAGTCCCGTGTTCATCATCTCTTCATGTGAAGGCGATGGTACAGTTCCAGCAGCAGTTCGTGACCTTGTAGGCCGGGGTCATGAAGTTACTGTTCTTTCACCGTCCAGCATCGACTTCGAAAGATTGGTTAGCAGAATTCCTCGAATGTCATACGAAGTTTTGAAACTGGAACGCCAAAATCGCCTCACAACCCTCGCTGGCTCTGGTGCTCAAGTTATCGATTGGATGCCAGATATGGATTTGTCGCAAGCATTAATGCAGGTAAGGGGGTACTAAAATGGCAGATGATGTCCAAGTTCAGGGTGATGTTACCATTCAAGGTAGTGCTCGTGCTAGGACATTGCACCTCAAAACTCTGCGCAGGCAATGGCAAATTATTACACTACAAATTATTGCAACTGCAGCACTTGTGGGTATGTATCTTGAAGTTGTCTCCACATACGTAGTTGGCTCGATTGATCACACGATGCTGTTTGCATCAATCGAGAAGATAGTCGGCGATGATTTACCACTTGGAGATTGGTTTACTGGTCAAGGCAGAAACGGTCTTGCAAGATTTTTCGTACCGCTTGCTATCGGTCTAGTAGTTGGTGGGTTGATGGCATTGGTAGCATATCAAACTCCAAAAACTCAACAAAGAATCAAATTAGGGTTTATCGTTGGATTGATTGCATTGTTAGTCGGTAGACTAGCCCTGGGTTGGTTAGGTGGTATGTTACTGGGCTTTGAATTAAGATTACCAGACGATGGTGAACTACAAACTCTAGAATGGCCATTATTGATGATTATGTCATTACTAATCATGTTCGTTTACTTACTACCCATCATAATGGGTTCCAGAGGTATTTGGGGACTGTCAAGAAAATCAATTGCGTGGGCGATTGGCTTTACTCTGTTGTTCCTGGGAATTCATGCAATTCTTACCTTCCCTCTAATTAGAGCCCAACTTGGAGATTATGGTGGCGCTTTAGCCACACTCGAATCACAAATATCTCAGCCAACAATCGGACTTTTCGGTGTTGATTTAGTAACCAATGAACAATTTGATTTGATCTTAATTGCAGTGCTGATATTAGTATTCCAGGAGTCTGCGTTTGGTGTCATAAAGTATCTTGAGTACGCATTCAGGCTCCCTGAATCTTGCAAACGTGACCCAGAATATGTAACTCAAATGGACAATATGCTAAACACACACTTAGTTCATACCTTTGGCTTCCTCGGGCTTACCGGTATAGCTACAATGGTTGCTTTAGGATTCCATAGCGTCTTGTTGAGTTTAGTTAGTGATACCACCGGAAGCCAGTGGGCTGGACAAGTTTCCGAATCTATCGAGCTTTCCCTCACTTATGGACTTGTTATCTCTGCTGTGATGTTCCTTTCAATCATGGCGTTATTCAGATTCCTAATCCCGTGGCAGAGAATTTGGGGATTCACCTATTCTTTGCGTAACGGGCGCGCCAATAATGATACACAAGATTCTAATGAAAAAGAATTTGTTGACTTCTTAGTCTAGCCTCGATTGATTGCTTGGATTAGTCGACCAATCATTTCAGCTGAGAATAATAAAACGAATGGAAAGAAGCACCACGTGCTGAGCAATGAAACAAAGCCGTCGCCTGTCCTATCACTTACTTCTTGGTAACCCAAGATAAATATCACAACTATTGTTAAAAATATTATCCGTTCTAGAAATATTGGATATTTTCTACCTATTACCTCGTCGCGCCCGGCGAGATTAAGCGGCTGACTATCGGTCATTTGACCACCTACATATCGAGGTCAGAAAGCCTTGATTCCAAGTCATCCAAGGCATTGTCAGTTGCAGTGGATGGTTCACTGCGGTGATTCCATGAGGCATCTAACCTAGCTAGTTCAGCCTCTAATTCAGCCCGTTCATCATCATCACTGATTGGTTGCAGTTCTGCCATTTCTACCGCTTCCTCCGCAGTGTTGTCGTCTGCTGGCAACTCTAATACTTCCCACCCATCTTCATCCACTTCGACAATCTCAGTTGATTGTTCTTCAACTAGCTCACCAGTAAGATTTGATTCCATGTGCTTAACCATTTCCTCATCAACTGGAGTCTTCTGTGCAGGGTCGACAACTTCTCTTTCGTACGGTAATAAGCCATCTCTTTGGAAATCCCATAGCAATCCAGTTGGTGTTCCACCTGCCAGTCCGGAAGCATCTATTTGAGTGATTAATTCCTCAAGCACTCTTGCTGTTTCTTCTAGGGCAATAGCTTCGCCGGCATCTCGCTGATCGGCTTCTAAATAAATGTCATCAAGCGCATTTTGAATCAATTTTCTGGTTGATTGGGCAATGTACGGTAAGGATTCTGGACGGTTACAATTAGACAGTAATGACTCAACTTCGTGTGGCGGCGCACCCAATCGGGTTAATTGCTCTAGTACATTTCTTAATCTTCTCAGCATCGTTATTGAGTGATCATAATCTTCAAGCAATCTTTCCAAGTCAATTACCAAATGACTTACAGTTTCACCCAATTGATGTTCCAATCGTTGTTGTACCGACCACCTCGAGAGGCCTCTAACCGCTCCAGCAGTTTGAGGCACTTGACGTTCTAGCAGTTCCATTACCTCACTCGATAGCAAATAACGCGGGGTTGCAGCAACATGATCGACTGTCTTTTGGATAACTTGTAACGCTCGTTCCACAGCTCTGTCAAGTAGTGTGACCGAATATCCCAAGCTTCTGGAACGCTCGAGCCTTTCCAGTACGGGTGCAAGTCCTTCAAATGTCGAAGCATCATCTAACAGAGCCTGAGCAAGTGGTTCCTCAGCAAGCCTTGCTCTAATTCTCTCAGCTTCATTAATATCTGCCAATGCCTCTTCGTGAGCATCTGCTAAGGTTTCGGCTTTCTCGAGCAGAATAGTTAACTCTCCTTCCGCATGACCACGCTTGGCTCCTAAATCGCCCAATTCTCTTAACAGGTTTCGACGCTCTTCCATCAACTGTCGCATTTCACCCTGAATATTGGCGAATCTTGCCTCGTCTGTACTCAAGCGAATTCGCTCATCCTCGGCTCTGCGACGAGCGACTTTTGCTTCAGATTCAAGTATCTCTAGTTCTGCTTTGCTTTTGTTGATGCGTTCTTCTTCCTTCATCGCTTCTGCCTGAGCTCTAGCATGGCGCTCTCGCGTGGCCGCTACTTGTTCTTGAAGCACTCTAAGCCTTCTCTCATCATCATCGGTTTGTTGGCGTATGGATGACAATTTATCGCTGGCATCCGACAGCTCTGCGTTGAGTCCCGCCTCTTTTAGGGACATTTCTTCAATCGATTGCCTAAGTTTCTCACTGGATTCGGTTTCACCAAGAGCTTTGGCTAGTTCTGTCGCCCTTACGCTTACTTGATGTTCCAATTCGTTGACTCGCTTAACCAATTTTTCCGCTCTTGATTCCGCCTCTTCGGTTCGATTTCTCGCTTCAGCCAGTTGTACTTGCATAGAGTTAATCTCGGAATTTACATTTTCAACGCTTTCCATTTGCGTATTGCGAGTGTCAATCGCTTCTCTTGTTTTTATCTCAGCGGCTTTTCTCGAGGTTTCAGCGGCAGCTAATTGGCTGGTTAACCGTGCTTTCTCTTTGACTAATTCATCTATCCTTAGCTCTGCTGATTCCAGTCTTCTTCTTAATCCAGCATCTATTCCTGGCACTGGGGTGAGTTCTACTTTGTCAAGTCCTTTTTGAACTGCATCCGTGGTTTGTGAAAATTTTGCCTTTGAACGAGCAATTCTGAGATTTTCCATACCAATCTCGAAACCGATTAAATTGTTTATCCGGTGAGATAAATTCGCCCTCCTGCTCTCTGATCTTGTTCTGACCGTTACCAGTAAATCCCTAAAGTATGAAAGAGAAAAATCATGAACGGTTCCAGATTCTCTGGAAAGTATCGTTCCTGCCGGTAGCCTGTGTAATCGTATTACCCGTTTTGCTTCCGTCAAACCTAACACTGCCTCTTCAAACGATTCTGCACTTGGCGCATATATCCCAACCGGCACACCTCTAGATAGTAGCAGACTTACTGCTTTTGATGACTTACCCGCTTGAATGTGTCCTGTAACCTCTTCCTCTAGTGCATCAGTCAACATTGATAATACGGCATCAGCACCGCCTTTTCCTTCCCTTAGGATAAATCCATCCGGCAGTGGTTCACTGGTTCCAGATGCTTCAACAATCTCACCTTCCAATGCCGCAACTGCAGCGTTGACCAGTCTAGTGTGATTGGCATTTGCTTCGGTCCAAACAGCTATGGCAATTTCACCGGTATGGGCAAGAAGTAGCGCACTGTCACCGGTGTGCAAAGTCCAGTGACCACTATCGGAAAAACCAAGACCCTGGGCAATTTTTTCTCTACCGACAATCGTTTCGCCAACCTGCTTGGCTAATTGCTCAGCATCGGTAGGTAATTCTCCCGCTGAGTCAATCAACATGCCTGAGTCGACGGCTATTGCTCCTCTAACCGTGATATTCTCTACTAATTTGGCAAGAACAACCGATAAATCGCGTGACAGGAGCCTCTCTACTGAATCACCTCTCGAGAGTAGTCCTTGGGCGTCTGCTGGATGTTCGAATGCTTCTGGGATTACTTCAGCAACCGAACCTAATCCATTCATCGAATAACTTTCAGCCTCAAATCTACACATTCCCTCTGCTTCAATTTCTAGCAACCTAGCCTTAGCTTCGGCTCCGCCAAGAAGAATCGATGCTTTTTCACTTTCAGCCAAATATCCAACCACTCTACCAGCACGTACAATCCTATGGCCAGCCGGAGTCTTTCTTTTGCCAATCCAAGTGCTGATTACGCCGTGGGTAAACGGTTGAATTACCCCCTCTGATACATCAATCTCTTCTTCTACGGTTATGCCTTTTGGTAAGTTAAACATAATATCACATCTGCGGGGTTGTAGCAATTATCTTGCGATTTCGGTCTAAAGCGTGACGCCATCTTGCGAGCCGTCCGCCCTTGCCAGTAAGGACTACAATTCGGCTAGGGTGAGCAATATCGATCATCATTCTCTCCTTCCCTTCACACCAAATCTCGTACAAGTTTCCTAGTTCTAACGCTGAACAAAGTTCTGTTGCCATATTAGTGGCTTCAATCGCTGCATCAATTCTTGGGGATTTTCCCTCATTGCCAATGCATGCGAGTAAATCGCCACGTCCATCAAGCAGCATTGCTTGCTCAACGCCTTCTGTCCTAGTTAGGCCAGCAAGAACACGTTGTAACATAGTCGCTCAAAAAGGGCGTGAGCGTTGTAGGCTTCAAGAAGTTTTGCGTTTTTTCCCCCCTACGGGGGGATTTAGCAGGTAAATTCAATTTTCCAACTGCTTAATTTTTGTAGGTCGGCGCGGAAAGCGCTTTTAAGCAATTAATCCGCGTATTGTAAGACGTCAAAAAATAGCCATAATTCCTCGTCAATAGCAAAAAAATTTTCCAATTGGAAATTTAAATTTTCAATTGATAAATTATATGCAATATCTCGCCGCATTAAATAGCATGAGGAAGCGATTAACTCAAACGAGAGTAGTATTAGGATAAAGCATGGCAGGCAATAACAGCGGTCTGGAAATACCCGCATGTGATGTTTGTCGTAAACCGGCTGTTGTTGAACAAGCTTACTCTGGGCGAATTCTCTGTGGCGAACATTTGGCAAAATCAGTCAGAAAGAAGGTCGCTAAAGAATTGCGTAAGCAACTAATTCTCAAGAAAGGCCAACACACAACAATCTTTGTCGCCATATCTGGCGGCAAAGATTCTGCGGCTTTGCTAGAACTACTTGTTGACATAGTAGGCATTAGGCCAGATGTTACAATAATCGCCGGCACAGTGGATGAGGGTATCGAAGGATATCGACCGCCATCACTCCAATGCGCAATAGATTTGTGCGAAGATCTTGGGGTTGAATTTATCACTGTTTCATACAAGGAACTAGGTTTTGAAGAAATGGATACAGTAGCTAAACTAATTCCCGGCATGACTGAGACAAACTCCAGCGCCCCAAGTATGCCATGTTCATATTGTGGTGTTTTCAGAAGACAGGGTATTAATCACTTGGCAAAAAAAGCCAAAGCTGACGTGATGGCACTTGGCCACAATCTCGACGACATGGCTCAGACAGTACTGATGAATATGTCAAACGGAGATTTGGAGCGAACCCTTAGACTGGCCCCTCACACTACCACCCCGATTGATGGTTTACCACCAAGAATTGTGCCATTACGATGGATTCCTGAACAAGAGGTCCACCTATATGCAGTTCACAAGAATTTGCCAATTCATCATGAAGAATGCCCACACGCAAGGGGCGCACTGCGTTGGCGGCATCGAGAAATGGTCGCTGCAATGGAGGCAGATGTTCCAGGAACCAGGCACGGATTGGTCCGCATGGCAGATAATGTCAAGGAGTTGAGAAATCAAGTGTTAGAACTCGGTGGTGGTAAGTCTCGTCCAGAACCCCCTAAAGAGTGCCCTGTATGCGGCTCAATGACCTCAAACAATCGCTGTAAAGCGTGCGAAATGAGAGATATGCTAGACAAGGAGCTAGAAAGTTAATCCTGTCCAACTAACTTGTAGTCATCGGACAGTGGAGTTGCACCTGTTTCCATTGAAACTATTTGTCCGTTCTCAAATCTCATGAATGATAGCACTGCTTCAGAGGTTGACCCATTGGCAAAATGGACTATCGAATGTGCTACTCCAACTTCATCGTTTTCAAACAGAATGCGGTTGGCTTCCGATCTTGGCGTTCCCTCCCCACCGGCAAATCCCAAGATATCCGACTT
>CAYPPO010000022.1:0-31090 GCA_964412625.1 uncultured Candidatus Poseidoniales archaeon | reverse complement strand
TTGCACTTGAGCTCTTGCACAAAAATACATCATAATCTCGATCACCTTCCTGACCTTGAACTATGTGTTTCAAGATCGCAATATCCTCGGCATTGCGTAAAGAGAGGATAGATTTCTTCATAGTCCGAGGACTCAGAATCTAACGCCGTTCTCAACAACGCAAGCAACTAAGCCACTAACCTCCCCTATATCAACATACCCGATGTGAAAAAGGGTAAAATCACGCAACTGCGAAACAAAATAGATACAAATTATATCTGTTTAGTTGCTATAATTGCCAATCATTCTGCACCGAAGAACTGTCTAATCATCGGGTGCATTTCCATCGCTTGTTCTTTTTGAATTTGCTCATATGTCCGCAGAATAATACCAACAGCCAGCAACAGACCCGTTCCAGTAGCATTACCAACCGTACCCAACAAATCCGCACCTGCAGCGAGCAATCCTACGAAAGCCCCTGAGAAGTAGGTCACTGGTGGAATGTAATTCTCTAGAATCTTTTCCAGCACTTTAGGATTCTTTCTAAATCCTGGAATCTGCATCCCAGTTCGCTCAATTTGCTTAGCAACATCTTTGGTACCCATATTAGTTGTATCAATCCAAAACTTTGCGAAAACCATTGAACCAACAGTCATTAAGACGACATAGAACACCACGTGAACCATAATTTGTGTCAAACTGTGTCCGTATACATCACCCGTTTGGTTTAACAGCGGCAATAGCCAATCATTTACTCCATTTACCATGCTCGCATACCAAGCAAAACCTCCTGATGCAGTAGTCTGCCCTTGATCATAGGTACCTATGTATTCCGATAATGAACCATAACCCTCTCGGCCCAAGAACGGTGTCTGTGAAAGCGTGGGGTGACTCCAGAATAGTAAGGTGAACATATTGATGTTAGCAAGTAGAGCGGCCATCAAAATAACTGGAATGTTAGATGCATAAACGAGTCTAATTGGGTATTTCCCTCTATGACCTCTGACTTTTCCATGGGTCAATGGTAATTCCAATTTACTCGATTCTGCGTAAGCGACAACTAAGAACACCACTACTGATGAGAACAATGCTGCTAGAGGGTTAACGTGTGTTAGTAGTATGGTCTCAAAACCGTTACTAGAGATCATTTCATAATTCGTAGCCTCCCTAAACATGTAGAATATCATCGGCAAAGTACCAGACGGTGGATTAGACATTGAGTATCCCAAACCACTGGTGACCGGTAGAGGGGATAGTGTTCCGACAAACGTAGATTGTGAAACTCCGGCAGCGATGAACAATGACATACCTGAACCAATACCCCACTTGCTGACCAATTCGTCGAGCAGGAACACTAGGTAAGAACCAGCGAATAATTGAGCAACAATTACGAAGTTAGCCCAACCCATACCGTAAGAATCTATCAAAAATTCCATGGGGTCGAGGAAACCATAGGTCTGCGGAATTGCTTCAATTGGAATCATAATCAATACCAATAATTTCTGCACACCTTGATACATCGCTTTGTCTTCGGAATTAGATAGGTCAAGCCTGATAATCTTGGCACCAGCAAACAGCTGCATGATAATGGAACCTGTAACAATTGGGCCAATACCCAAGTGCATGATTGTACCAGACGCCCCAGCCATAATTGAACGGAAACCGCTGAACAGGTCTAGGGCTTGTCCAGATAGTCCGTACAGCATAACGTTGGTCATAGCGAAGTAGATGATTAGAACAAAAGTTGTAGTCCACATTTTCTCATTGAATCTAACGTGGCGCTCAGGCTTAGTGATAGTTGGATAGACATCAACGAATCGGTGAAGAGCATACAATCTGCTGCTCTTGTCACCACTCCACATAAAACAGGTCAAAGCGGCTGCTGCACCAAATCCAAGTAAGAGTATCCCGACCAGGAAAAATCCAACGCCGTCGTCATAACCGCCCCATTTGTCAGGCCTGACATACCATACTGCAACACCGGCAATAGCTAACCATCCGAGGAGTTTTCCATACCGGCCAATAACTGGAGCATCCTTCAATCCTTCTGGTAGGTCTCTATTGAAACACCACATGAGGTAAGCAACATATATCACCGATAGAACTAGTCCAAATTGTGCTGCGTTCCTCTGTGCCGCAATTTCACTAGAAAGTTCGTCTGATTGCCAGTATATTAGTAGACCAAAGTACAAAACTCCGGTCAATGCGATTGCCCATGGTATTGGCTTATGTCTCATTGTTATCACACCTTATGGTTATTCTTCTTCCCATTCGCCCCAGTCGTCGTCACCTGAGGTTTCTATTGACCCACCAGCGGCTTCGATTTTTTCCGTGGCTTTTGCACTAGCCTCTGAGACTGTGACTGTTAGTGATTTAGTGATTCTGCCGCTACCCAGTAGCTTATCGAATCCCATCTCTGTTAGATTTACTGAGTCACTGTCGCCGGCTAATTCTTCCAATTGGCCAACGTTGACTGTTGCATTGACATTTCTCAACGAGGGATGGCGATTAAATCCGTGCATACCCCAGTGCTTAGGCATATACTTGATTCGGGTCATAACTCTATGTTTGTTAATTCCAGCATTACCGCGTCCTCCACGCTTTCCTGCACCACGGCCGGCTTTCTTGCCGCGACCATGATATCGATTTCTTCCACGATGTTTGTTTGCTTTTATTCCCATTTTATCACCTCAAATCATCCTATCAACCAGATTGTTGATCGCATCGCCTCGGGCACCCAAAGCGCCGCCAACGACAAAGGAGCGTTTGATTCCGCCCCAGCCTTTTGTTCCTCTAGGAGGATGTAGTCTGAAGACTCTCTTTAGACCCGGTACATCCTTCACTGTTGACTCACCCGATGTTACCGACTTAGCGAATTCTTGGATGTTCTTGAAATCTGTGCTTTCTTTGACAACATCATCCGTTAATGGCGAGTCTCCGGACATTCTACCACGCTCTGTGAGCATTTTCTCAACAGTTGCTTCGGTCGCTTCTCCCCAAGTGATGTAGTCTTTCGCTTTTTGCAACATACCACGGTATTGATCATTTTCAGGAATGATGACTGCGTGGTTAACCTTGGTGAGATTGAGATAGTCCATTGTTTCACGAATTGAACGCTCAACATTGACATTGCTTCTTACTCTAACAACTATCCAACTCATTCAAACATCCTCCCTTTTTTGATGTATAATTTCTCTCTTTGCTGATTTGAAATTCTTGTTATATTCAAATTCTTCAAAGCATTGAATGTTGCTGCTGCATAGTTAATGGTAGTTCTAGTTTGACCCTTTGTCCGGGAAAGAACGTCAGTGATTCCAGCAAGATCGAGAACTTTTTTGCCTGTTTCGCCAATCACTAGGCCCTTACCTTTTGCGGCAGGCATCAGTGTGACTCTTGTTGATGCAGACCGTCCGTTAATTTTGAACGGCACTGAAGTACCCGGCCCAGTGGATGATTCCCATGAACCATTGCCTCTTTGTACGCTAATGATGTTGAGTTTCGCAGCGGTAATCGCTTTTCTAATTGCTTGTGAGACTTCTTTTGCTTTAGCCATCCCAAGTCCGACGTAACCGTCCTTATTACCTACACAAGCCATTACGTTAAATCTCACACGTCGGCCGCTATCGGTCATTCTTTGTACCATGTTAACCTTGATAATTTCATCCTCAAGATTGGGGATAAGCGCATCAACAACTTCCACTTCTCTGATTGGGAGCTTACTTGCTAGTGCTTGCTCGAAGGTAACTATTTGACCTGCCATAACTGCATTTCCTAATCTAGTCTTTGGAGTCCATGAGCGCAGATTCACGATTGGATCATCTTGGCCTTTTCCTCTCCTTCTACCATCCATAGGTTCTTCTGATTCTTCAGGATTGAATGCTTGGATAAGCCCTGGCGCCATTGTTGGTTGATCTTCACTCATCAGTATGCCCCCTCTATTTTCTTCTTGGTTGACTCGACAGCAGAGCCTATCTTGTCTGAGATATGCTCGCCATTCAGTCTATCATCCTCGGGCAGTATCTCATCTTTGTGAGGAATCTCCATACCCGCATCAATCATGCCCTTGAGTGCTGAAAATACTCTACCGCCTGGTGTACTACCAGCCAGACCGATATCTAGGACTGCATCTGTGCAGCCCTTTGCTATGGCTTCCTTGCCGAGAGCATATCCTGCTAGGTAACATGCCGGAATTGACTTCTGTGAGAAATCTGCAGGCCAGTCGTATTTCTTTGACAAATCAGTGCCAGTGACCGATGCGACTACAATATCGCCGCCAGCAGACCAGTTAACCATCTGACAGGTTACCCTGGTATTTGAGACTCTAACGACAGCTCTAGCCTTCTTCCCACGCAGTAATTTTAATCTTCGATGGTAATCGGTTTGACCCGATAATCTTCTTCTAAATATTGATCTTCTACGTGTTCCGTTCATCACTCATCTCCTCCTTTGATTGTAATGCCTTCAAGCGTCATCTGTGAGCGCAAGTGAGCGATTGAACGATAAGAACCGCCCTTCGCTTTTAGGTAGTATCGTCTGTACTGCGAAGGATTGATGGTTCCATCTTCACGATAACCCTTGAGCACCCTTCGCTGAGACCTAATGGTCCTCATCCAACGTGATTTCTTAGGATTTCTTGCGTTAGCAGAACCTGCACGCTTTCCTTGGCCTTTTCTGCGTCCCTTGCGCTTCTGTTCTTGACGCATTCTTGCGCGAACTCTAGATGTGCCTTTGATTGGTTTTGCTTTTATCCAGCCCTCATCAATAAACTCCCTGATGTCATCGGTCTGAACAGCAGATGCAACTTGGTCGACGTAGTCTGGGTTAATCCAAACTCGGTTAACACCACACTTCAGTAATCTAGCAGCGAGTCGCTTTTGATTGGTTACTTGCATCAGACATCCCTCCTTCTGTTGAGAACTCTAATTCCTAATTCATCTGCTCTAGTGTAGATTTGCTCACGCTTTCGGCCACCAACAGTCTTACCAACTCTTGCGGCTTCTGTTTCAGGGTCTATAGATTCCAAATCGCCAGTGTTGTGAACCATTACTTCCTTGAATCCCGAGGGGTGTAGACCTCTTGCAGCAGCGACTTTTCCGTGACCGACTCGTACTAGTGAACTGCGATACTTGTAATTTCGTCGTTGTTTGTTGTCCATACCGTGTGGAGCTCTCCAACCAGATCTGGACAATCTTTTGTATCTAAACCATTCAGTTCTTTTGAACGCTGGAGTCTTTTTCTTTTGCTCGAATCTAAGCGCCAGCGCGACCTTCATATCATCAGACAGAACTGGTTTTTGCTTTGCCACATGTCCCTCGTCTTCTTCATCATCCCAGTCGTCATCCCAATCGTCGTCTTCGACAAATTCTTCCGAGGAATCTTCGGCTTCCGTAGCTTCTTCAACCACTGGTGCGCCTTCCTCATCTGGTTCTGCTGATTCTGCTTGAGCGCCGGACAATCTTTCAATCAAATCGGCTTTCTTGCCGGATACCGGAAGTCCTTGCTCTTTGAGTAGTGCTTTAAGTTCAGCAACTGTCATACCTTCATAATCTTCTGCCATTTATATCACTCCTTGCTGAGAAGATAAATCCCATCTTGGAATACTCTTCTATCCCTATTTTTAACGACGGCGCAGCGCTCAATGTTTGCTGCCGTTTGGCCAACACTCTCTTTGTCAATGCCGGTAACTGTGACCTCAACTTTGTTGTTCACCTTAACTTCCACTCCGCCAAGGATATTGGCTCGTCTCGGTACTCTTTCGCCAAAGTAGTTATTCACTACGAATTCTCTACCTTTGACCTCTAATGTCATTGGAAAGTGAGAATAAAATGCTTTCAGATTATAGGTGAATCCTTCGGTAACTCCTTTGATCATGTTGTTCAAGTGGGCGTTCCACGTTCCTGCCAAAGCCTTCATTTTCCTTCTTGGCATGTCACACCTAACGATTAGTATGTTACCTTCTTGGTAGATATTAACCGTGGTGCTGTTGAATTCTCTGTTAAGTGAGCCTTTCGGACCAGTTATTGTTACGACGCCATCTTCACTGTGTTCGGCTGTTACGCCTTCAGGGATGGTTACGATATGTTCGATTCTGTCGATTCTTACCATTTCTATTCACCTCAATATACATAGGCCAGCAATTTGCCACCTATTCTCGCATCTTTAGCATCGTAATGGTGCATTACACCAGAATTAGTTGTTAGAATCAGCAGACCAAAATCTTGTGCAGGTAGGTACCTTGTTTCCCACTGTTCATATTCTTGTCTTCTAACACTATGCCGTGGTTTTACTGTTCCACATCTGTTAATTGCTCCACGCAATTCAACAGTGTAACTACCTCCACGGCCATCTTCAGTTCTTTCGATACTTCCAACATAGCCTGATTTTTGCATTATTTCTAGGACATTACCTAGCAGTTTTGAAGCTGGGGTTAATTCAACATTGAACTTACCTGCTTGCTCTGCATTATACATTTTTATTAGTGCATCATTTAACGGGTCAATTTGCATTCTTATTCCTCCTCAACTCATCTTTTTGAAACCTATCTCGGGCCCTACTTCTCTGAAGCATTGTCGGCACAGCCTTAGACCATGTCTTCTAATCAATCCTCGGCGTCGTCCACATCTCCTGCAGCCGATTGTACGTCCAATTCTCTCTCCGTGATCTCTTGCCATCTTTACTCCTCCAAAATCTTGATACTGAAATTATCAACAAACCAAGTTCTTGATTCCTCTGCAGTCACTTTGTGGCTGCTTGGAACCTTGCTTTTGGCTCTTCTTCTGCGACTAATTCTGTGACCCGGTCGCTCGAGTACTACTGTTATATCCATACCGTAGATACCGATATCTGGATCGTACTTCTGGCCAGGGAAATCAGTATAATCTCTGACGCCAAAAGATAGGTTACCTTCCCGGTCAAAATTCCATGCCGGAATAACATTCTCTCTGCACGAGAACGCATCGGTTAGGAATTGCTGGATTTTCTCTGAATTTCTAATTGTCGCTTTGCAACCAATCGGTGCACCAACTCTGACTTTCAAGTCGCGGTTTTGTATTTTACCAAGGGTTCTTTGAGGTTTTACTCCAGTAACCATTTCGAGCACATTTTCTGCGTTGACAAGGCGATCGCCGCCTTCACCAACGCCAATGTTGACACAAACTTTGGATATTCTAGGTTCCAACATTGGGTTTATTTGACTCATTCAACCACCTCCGTAGACGGTAATTTCTCGGCGCCGATGGCGAAAACATTGTCCATAATCGTACCGAAGTCGCCAAACTGAACTTCATTAGGCATGCTTGAACGCTTGACAATGTATTCAGAAACCTCAGCGAACTCGCCTACGTGAGCGCCACCAGTCAAGTAACATTTGGTGCCTTCAGCGAACCTAATGTGTTCTTTGATTTCTTGTGACGGTAGCGATAGCACTAGGGAATCTCCAGTGCTGTATTCAGCCGCATCATCGACTAGGATGTTTCTTCCATCATGAAGATTGAGTTGGGTTTTACCGCCCTTAATCGTGGTCTTGCCATTGATTCGGCATACTTTCGTTTCGGCCTCTTTCTTTGAGATATGTCTGTATCGCAGCCTACCCTTCCGGTCTATAACGCAGCGATAATTTTCTTCGCCAAGGGTTAGAACATCCATAAATCCGACACCTCTTCGACTATCTTTACAAACTCGACCATCGATAGAAACCAAATTGTTGTGAATGATGTGACGTACTTCTCTTGCTGACTTTGCATAGCCAATTACGTCTCTAATTACTACTCGTACCGGCATACATAATTCAAGTGCGTGGGCACCTGCGCTAGCTCTGGTGACCCATATCGAGGTTTTACGTGGCAAAGGCCAGCTTCTAGGCATTGCCAAACGCTTCAAATGATTACTACTTCCCATCTTATTCAGCTCCTGTTTCCGGTTAATTGTTGGACTCTATACTTGTCTGTCTCATCCAATTTAACAACGACAACGTTCGAAGCACTAACCGGTACTGCTTCCTCTTTGTTGTCTGATTTACTGGCTTTTGCACCTTCGATGTACAGCCTGCCATTGTTTGAGTCTACTCTAATAACTGAACCTGTTAATGCTTCAGCATTTCTTGTTCCACCATGTCGCTTGCTGCCATAAGCTAAGTCTCCACGAACAACTTTGACGGTGTCGCCGACTCGCACAGTAACGGTTCTTACCCCGTCAAATCGAGAATCCGGCTTTTCCAATTGCAGCCTTGCTGAGAGTCTTTTTCTCTTTTCATGCATTGATGCATTGAAATGTGCTTTTCTCTGCTTTCCTGGTTTCATACTTTTCACCATACTATCACCTCAAACAATTTGCTTTGCATTCGCTGCAATACGTGGCCAGCGCTCAGCTGCTTCCCGAGATACTGGTCCTTTGATATCTGAACCTTGAACGTCGCCTTTTTCATTGGTAATTACACAGGCATTATCTTCAAACTGAACCCATGTGCCATCAACTCTTCTAAATGGTCTCTTTTGACGAATAATCACCGCATTGAACATCTGTCTACGAGTATCTGGGGTACCTTTCTTTACTGAGACCTTGGCAAGATCGCCAACTCCTCCAGCTGGATACCTACGCATGGTACCACCAAGTTTCAAGATGTTAACTATCTGAACGACTTTTGCACCGGTGTTATCTGCAACATGCAATCTAGCAGCGGTTGGAAGGCCGCGAGTTTGCTTACCAGCGATTCCACGCATCAAGCCTCACCTCCATTAATCTCAACAACACAGAAAGAAATGGTCTTGGAAAGTGGTCGACATTCCATAACTTTCACCGCATCTCCAACATTTACTTCTCCTATACATGATGGTAGGTGAGCAGAAACAACGCTAGTTCGCTTTTCAAATCGCTCATACTTCTGCATGTATCTTACATTGTTCCTTTCTAACGTAATCGTTTTTTGCATACCAACCTTGGAGACTGTTCCTTCAAGTACTTGTCCTCTAAGGCGCAGGCTACCATAAAATGGGCAGTTTTCGTCTCCATCCCACTCAGCTGTTGGGGGTTTTACATCTATTCCTATATCTCGCATGGTATCAAGCCATCCTATATTTGCGGTGGGTTCGGTTTTCTGGACGTTGTCCCACCAACGCCCCATCTATCACGACATCGTTGTCGGAAATTGTGAATTTGATACTAGATTTGCCTAGCTTGACTAATCTGCCATCTTCTTGAATTGTGATGGTCTTCTTGGTCTCGTCGATAACGATTCCTTGCTTTGATAGGAGCGTTGAGTCGTTGGAATGGACAACGTTAAGGGTCTTACCTAACCAGTTGTTATTGTAAATATTCATATTCATCTCACCTCTACATTAAATCCATTGTTTCTGAGTACTCCTGCTGCTTTCTTTTTGTGATCTCCTTGAAGTTCAATTGTTCTCCCTTTTACTGTTCCACCTGCAGCACATTTGTTTTTGAGTAGTTTAGCTAATTGATTGATATCTATCGCTGAATCCTCCAAACCCTCTACTTTTGTTACTATTTTTCCATATCTTCTTCTATCGGTTGATAATATCGCACATTGTTGTTCTTTTGCAATCTCCTGACATATACATAATTCACCTGGTAGTCCACATACATTGCAAATTCCACTCATCATGAATACTCTTCTCCTTAATCATCCGTTGTTCATGTGCGTCTTCAGCCTGGCTATGCTTCTTCTAGTTGCCTTGTATGCGCCGATACTTGCTGGTGTACCACCGAGCGATTTCTCAGCACGTAACTGTAGTAATTCTTCTTGAAGTTCGAGCAATCTTGCTTCTCTTGCTTCCGAACTCATAGCAGCGATCTCTCTGTTTGATACGTGACTCATTCGCTCGCCTCCTCAACGACTTCAACTTCTGCTGTTTCAGCTTCCGAACGAATTCTCAGTTCTTCTTCAGAAAACACGCTAATTTCGTGTGGCAAAGTGATTCCCTTGCGCATGATTTGTACTGTTACACCGATGGTACCGAGTTTCTTAACTGCCACTGCATATCCTTTGTCCATGAATTGTAGCGCAGTTTCACCACAATACTTTACGTGACCCAGAATGAATTTCTGAGTCCTGTTTCTAGCACCTGTCAGTTTACCAGCTACTGTGACAATTACCCCTCTTGCGCCGGCGTCCATGATGTTAACGGCAGCCGAGGCACCTGCTCTTCTGTAGTACCAACCACGTTCTAGCGCAGAGGCGATTTTTTGAGCCATCACTTGGGCATTCAAAGTTGGATTTTCAACTTCTTCAACAGACAAGCGTGGGTTGAAAAGTTCAAATTCATCATTCAGTCTCTTTTGTAGATCGTTGATGATTTTACCACGCTTACCAATGACTCTACCTGGCTTTTCTGCTCTAATTTCGACACTAGTACCATTCGGGGTTCTGTTGATAGTTAAGCCACCAAAACCTGCAGTTTTGGTATTCTCCATCAAGAATTCTTTGACAAGTTGTCTCTCAACATTTCTGTTGACTATTGTTCTAAGTACGCTTTGTTTTCCACTCATAATATCCACCTCAGAATTCGTCCTCCAATTCGTCATCTACTGCGTTAAAGTCTTCAAGGAATATTTCCAAATTAACTTGATAATGATTAGATGGAGTCGCTCGGCCTCTCGCTCTTGGAATCCAACCACGTCTGATTTGGCCACGATGGGCAGCAATGTGAGTAATTTCCATCTCTTCAGCATCAATATCTTCATACTGGTGTCTAGCATTATCCATGGCACTCTGAATCAGCTTGATTATGGCTCGAGATGCCTTAACGGGGTATCTTCCAGGGCCAACACCACCTTTTCGATGACCAACCATTGAAGGACCGCTGCGCTTGCGTTTCTTGTTGCCACTGCCGAGTCTGAATGGAACTGCGGCTGCCTTCCTTCTGATATCTGCACGGTCGGAATCAATTCTCAAAACCTCGTTCAGATAATCAATAGCGCTACCTGCTGTCATATTTTTGACGGCACGGCAGACTTCGAAACAATGCTTGGCATGCATGTCCACATTAACGGCCCTTGCTGAAGCCATTCTACTGCCTTGGAGCAATTGAGTGAATCCCTTTTGGGGCAATTGTTGCCTTTTTGATCTCCTGTCCATTTGTCTTTGCTTTACCATATTATCAGCCTCACTTCAACGCAACGTGCTTTGATGAACGGGTAGCACCTACACCTGGACCGCTGTGGGCCACACCCTTTCTAGTAACGGCAAACTCGCCAAGATAGTGTCCAATCATTTCTGGCTTGATATCAATCTCTACGAAATTCTGTCCATTGTAAATCGCTATTCTTCTGCCAACAAATTCTGGTAAGATAGGCATGTCTCTTCTGTGTGTTCTAACAGTCTTTGAATTGCCTCTGCGCATTCTAGCTAGGAAATGTTCGTTTTCTGTTGACATTCCACGACCAATTGATCTTCTTGCCCTTGACGGCAGGAGTTGTATGATGGATGTTTCTGAGTTTTCAGTAGGCCACAAGTCCATTTGAGATAGTTCTTCCATGCTAAATCCACGGTAGGTGAATTCTTTCTTCACACGCCCAGTGGTAGTTGACAAACGCTTCCTGGCTTTTCTTCTACTAGCTTTTGGGGTCATAAACGACTTCTTCTTCTTTCGTCCCATTCTATCTCACCTCAAACCTTCTTTCCTCGGCCTCTACCGGTTCTTCTCGGAGCAATAATTCCAACCTTAGCACCAGGTGGAGTTCCACGAGCCACGGAGTTGGGTCCGTGAACGGCTTGGTGATTTCCACCACCATGTGGGTGGTCTACTGGATTCATTGCCACACCGCTTACATGCGGGTACAATTTTCCTCTGGCTTTTGCCTTGTAGTAAGCGGCGCCAGCAGTTCTGAGTGGCATTTCGTCTCTACCATGGCCTGCAAGTACTCCAATAGTCGCTCGGCAATCTGCCGATAACTCCTTTAGTGAACCTGAAGGCATTCTGATACGAACCTTGTCGCCAATCTTGGCTTCAACAAAGCATGAATTACCAGCAGATCGTGCGACTTTACCTCCGTCACCAGGACGGAGTTCAAGGTTATTGATCGCAGTTCCTTCAGGAATGTTGCCAATATTTGTTATGTTACCAGGTCTAAGTGAAACATTTTCACCGACTGCAACACTGCTTCCTACCGACAACCCTTCTGTAGCGACGACCAAAGTTGTGTCACCATCTGGTAATTTGATTCTCGCTAGTGGTGCAGTGTGTACTGGGCTGTGAATCAGTTCAGTAACTTCCCCAACGATTCCATTGTCCCTTGGCATCCTGTTGGAACCAGGGAATCTGTGGCTTGCCACACGGTATCTTGGCGATGAACCTTTTCGTTGTGCACGTATTCTCTTACCCATAATTATCACCTCAGAATGCTCCTAGACGCATTGCTGCATCTTCTGCGTCATAGCCCTCAGCAAGTTTTACAGATGCATGTTTGCCATGCTTGCTGTTTCTTACATTGACCTTTTCCACTTCGACATCAAAGATGGTCTCTACTGCTTTGGCAATATCATCTTTTGATGCGCTTCTTCTCACGATGAACTCAAGTCTTTGTTGAGTAGATCTCGCTTCCATGGATTTTTCAGTTAGCCATGGTTGTATGATTATATCGTATGCGTTCATAATTATCACCTCAGTTGAGTTCCTCCAAAGCAGATTTTGTAAAGACCGTCAAGCGACCAACGTCGCCACCGGGTGCTAGATCTTCTGCATTCAAGTCTTTAGCAGCTACAACATCTACGCCTGGTAGATTTCTGGCTGCTTGTGCCAAACCAGATTTCTCCTTGACAACAAGTAGTACAGACTTAGGCGTCTTGTGCACCCTGCCTCTCATCGTCGCTTTACCTGCACGGACTTTTCTTCCATCTCTAGCCCTCTGTAAGTCTTCGCCGAGTCCAAGCTCATTGAAAATCGCAATGACTTTTCTTGTGGCAGAGCCATGATTGAACGATTCGATATCAAATTCCTGAGACTTTCCGTCTTTGATTTCAACATAGTCTCCTAGGATGATAGGTAGTGAATCAACTTCATCGGACACACGGTGGCCACGAGAACTCACCATCTCCATGTCAATAGTTGCAGTTAATGCAGAATCTCTTGCTAGTCTGCGCTCTTTTTGATTTAATTTCCTAGCCCATATCTTCTCGACCTTAGGACCGTGTGCCCTTCGTCCACCAAGGGTATGGGGATTTTGAGCACCTCTGCGCTGACCAGTTCTTCTCATAATTCTTGAGACACCTCGTCCCTTGCCCCACCATTCAACTGAATGTTTCATACCAGACATCGGTCTTCTCTTACCAACATGCGGTCTCGAACCATATGGTTGTCTGCGGTTAGCACGACTTGATGCAACGGCAAGTTTGACTAGGTCCGCACGTAGAGGAGTTGCAAATGAATCTGGTAAAGTGACCTTTGACCCATCTTTGACAGAGATCTCAAAGGTATCTTGTAATCGACCAGCATCTAGTTCGTCGGCACTGATTGTGTTAGTTATGTCTTTAACTGCTACTTTCATCTTCAGGCCCCCTGCTTGGATGCTGTACTTACGTAAGTGATTTCATAGTCGTGAAGTGTTTTGTTTGAACCTCTGGTGGCGTCTCTGAACCTAATCAATCTCTTTGACGGACCCGGAACGCTGCCCTTTACCAGAATGTAGTCCGATTTGACTTCACCATAATGGAGGAAACCCCCAGCCGGTGTTATCGAGTAATCTTCCGGGTTAGCAACTCTCAAAATTCTCTTGTTATATTCAGTCCTTTGATGGTATCCAGTTTGACCGCCTTGTCTGATGGTCTTACGGACATATCCAGTACCAAAGTCACCCATGTTACCGTGTTGTCTGCGCTTTTTCGAGTTCTTGTGCGATTGTAGCTTTCCGCCAAATCTTCGAATAACACCTTGCCAACCATAGCCTTTTGTTACCGCTACTATGTCAGTCAAGCCACCTTCTTCAAAACAATCAGCAAAGGAAAATTCCTCACCAAACTTTTCCTTGGCAAAGTTGAGTTGTTCGCTTACATTACCACCATCGAGTCCTACCTCCATGACATCTGGAATCTTTGTTGGAACTCCGGTAATCTGACTAGGTTGAGTCGCAACGATCATCCTCACTTCGACTAAATCTGAATTTTCCAGATTCTCAAAGTGCTTGTCGGCATCGTGCTCTTTGCGTTCTGGCAATCGCTTGAATAAATCACTAAAGGCATCAGCAATTTGTCCTGCATCGGCCCATGCTTCACCTACGGCTTGTTTGCCATAAGGAGTCATTTGATATCCACGAACACCTAGTACTCGCATCTTTGGACACTCAACAACTGTTACAGGAATCCTTTTTTCCTGACCTGCTGACGGGCTTCTTGGGTTTAAATCACGAGCTAGAACGTGAGTCATGCCGGCTTTCCATCCAGCAAATCCTTGTATTCTAACATCGCTCGCTTCGGTTTTTGGCCACGATTTAACGTGTCCGAAAGGACGTCTAGCGCGCTTGCGCGGACTGAACGCCATCGAACCTCTTCGTGGGTGACTTCTCTTCGCCATTCGGATTCCTCCATTATTTCTACAACGCAGGGGCCCCACCGAGAGGGCGTACGAGGGCTCTTAGGACAGGAGTAGCCGTGACACTGCGCCCCGTTCCGACAATTGCGGACCAAGACTGTTGGGGTCCTCGAGGGATGGCCCATTGTGTCTGGCTGCTCACCTTTAAGCATCCATCCGACTTACCTTTGGTATATGAGTGGTTCGGTCATCATTGGGATTGTGTCACTCGATTATACGACACTAAAACAGGGACATTTTTAGTGGTTGAGGATACTGAAATTTTAACATCATGCTTTTGAACCCTCGACTGGAAGATAACCTGATGCCTGTAGTCATTCACCCATTCTTGAAAGATGGTGTTGAAGCTCGAGCATATCAAATTAGAGCACTGAAAAATGCCTTGTCCTCATCATGCCTTATGGTGATGCCAACAGGATTTGGAAAAACTGCGGTAGAATGGATGGTAATGGCAGAATTCCTTAGGCAACACGACAAAAAAATTATTCTCATAGCCCCAACTACGGGCCTAGTTGCTCAACAACAAAGAATGGCGAGGGATATGATTGACATCGATCCTGAACACATTTTGCGTTACACTGGCGAAACAGCACCCGAAAAACGCCATGAAATTTGGCGAAAGGGACGAATATTGATGGCGACACCTCAGGTCATTAGAAACGATGCAACAAATAGAAGAATCTCGCTTGATGATGTCTCGTTAATTATTTTTGATGAAGCTCATCACGCTACTGGAAATCACGCATATGCACAAGTTGGTGACCTGTATTTGAGTCAAAACCCCAGCGGATTTACATTAGCCGCAACAGCAAGTCCTGGTTCAACTAAAGGGGCAATTCTTGAAGTTGCTAAACGATTAGGGATTGATAGATTGGATGTTTCTATGAAAGATGAAGCATTGTTAAAACCATATGCGGTAACCTTACACAACGATGTAATTTATGTTGACCTTCCAGAGTCACTTAAGACCCTAATTTTTCCACTTCAAGAACATCAATCACTCGAGGTTGAGAGCATACAGAGGATGGGTTTTATGGGCTCAGTGAAAAATCTCACCTCCCGAATAATTACTGAAGCCCAGCAATCAATTAGCCGAGCTATAGGCCGGAGAGACAAGCGCGGCTATAACGCTGCTAGGAAAGTATCCGACATAAGAAGAATGCACATGCTTCTCGATTTACTAAAGACTCAAGGAGTCAAAGCGGGATTGGCGTTTTTGGACAAGGCGGAATCAGAGGGACGCAGTGGTGACAGGGGTACTAACAGATTTTTGGCACAACCGGTAATCCATAATTTCCGGAACGATGCGAGAAACTTAGGCGAACTGCATCCAAAAGCGGAAATCGTAAACAAAATGGTTAAGCAGAAAATTTCTGAAAACCCAAACTCAAGAATCATAATTTTCACTGAATATCGGTATACAGTAAACAATCTTACTGAATTATTGTCAAATATCGAGGGGGTAAAGGTATCACAATTCATCGGCCAATCCAGTAGCGGTAAGCAAAAGGGCATGACACAGAAAGAGCAACTGGCAAGACTTGAAGAGTTTAGAAGCGGCAAAGTCAATGTTTTAGTGGCAACTTCAGTAGGTGAAGAAGGATTGGATGTCCCAGCAGCAGAATTAGTTCTATTGTATGAGCCGGTGCCAAGTGCTATTAGATCAATCCAACGGAGGGGTAGAACTGCCCGACAGACTTCTGGAACTGTTAAGACACTCGTCGCACGTGAGACTCGAGATCAGTTCGTCAGCCATGCAGCCAAGGCTAGAGAGAAAAAAATGTACAACAATTTGGCAGATATCAAGCGCCAAGGACGCCTACAGTTCAGCCCCAGTTCGATGGAAGAAATTTTATCATTTTTTGACATTGAATTAGACGATAATCGCATTACAGCAGAGCAATTTCTCGAATCAGAAATTACAAAACTAAATGAATTATATCCCACAGAAGCAATGGATACGGTGGTCAAAAAAGACATTACTACTGATTATGGCAAGCCAAAAATTACCGTGCTAGCTAAGGATAAACGGCCACGAAATCAAACGGGATTAGACCAATTTTTCGCAACAGAATCCGCACAAAACAAAACCCAAAGAGAACAAACAATCGATGCCATTAATGCGGCAAATGAGGTAGTTGACGATTTGATTGAAAGTATTAATTCGACTGTAACCCTTGACTATAGAGAGGCATCTTCAACACTTTCTGCTTACATCAGCAGTCTTGGTATTACTGTGGAGTATGATAGTCTAGTTACTGGAGATATCTGTATTGAGGATAACATCTTGATTGAACGAAAAACCTCACGGGATTTGTTAACTTCGATAATCGATGGAAGATTATTCAAACAATGCGAACGCATGAGAAATGCAGAAGTTAAACCACTATTGCTAATTGAATTAGGTGAGATTGGTAACTCTGTTCACCCTAACGCAGTTTTAGGAGCATTGGCGCATGTGACTCTTGATTTAGGGATTCCAATAATTACCACGAAAAATTCAATGGAATCTGCGCACTTAGTATACTTAATAGCGAAACAAAGCAGTGGTTTTTCAGACTCCATACGGAGATTTGTCACCTACAACAAAATCGATGAGGAACAAATAGATAAGGTGTGTCAAGCAGCAGCACAAGAAATATCAGCGATGGTGAATCAAGGTCAAAACTCAAGTTTTTTACTGCAACGCTGGAATGAAAACGGTATTTCTAAACAAGTAGAGTTGCTATCATCAATAACCCAAATTGGCAGTGAAACTTGTAGTATTTTGCTTGATAAGTATGAATCAATAGCAGGTATTTTTCGAATCAGTTTAGCAGAACATTCCAAGGAACTATGCGAAGAAGATTTACGAAAATTAAGTTGTTTTTACTAATCATCCGCCGATTAATATCGCTCTGGTTCTTAATTGGGCGAGTCTATCCGGGAAGTGCCCAAAGGCAAAGGCGATTAATTCGGCAAGATGAACCACTGGAATGCTGGTATTTTTTCCAGTCTTTCTGCCAGCTTTTGTTTGATATGAATCTAGGTTGGCATGTGAGACTGTACAAGCGCTAACGATAAGATCTGCGCCATTAGACTTAGCATCTGAGATCACCGAAGATATCAGTGACATAACTGACTTCTCTAAAGTTAACAGGGATGGTGCACCAACGCTTTGACATTTCAAATCATAATTAACTGGTTTACCGCCGAGAGCGATTATTAGTTGCTCAAGATAATTAGGCATGAATGGATTATCATTTCCACAAAACCCAGCTCTTTGCATGTTTGGACCGTAATATGGTGCAACATTCAATTCAATCGGATTAACAACTGCGTCAGTCACCTTGTCCAAACCAATTTCCTCTACTAGATAATGAAGTAAGTGCCAAGAATCTGCCTCACCACGATACTCAACACCTGTGGAGCGAGCAATCAAATTGTTAAGTTGGGCTGCATATACAGGATCGTTCCTCAAATCTTGCATTGTATCTTTCATAATCCCATGACTGGTTGCACACGTGGTCATTATGTCTAGACCTTTTTCTTCAGCTAGCGCAAGATTTCTAGTAACCAAAGCGTGCTGAAGTTTACTAGATGCTTGTTTGATTATATTTCCCCCGTCACTTGTTGCATCGGGCAATTCGACTAATTCTATTCCAAGTGTTTTGCAAAGAGGTTGGATACAGTCTTCAACCTCCATTGAAGCAGCTCTAGCAACATTTCCCGGATAATATGCAATCTTTGGCATACCAACCACTTAGAACCTCTGGTCAATTTCATTGAATAAACCGACAACTTGATGGTGATTTTTAACCTTTGAGTTAAACATGTTTGGGATTTTACCAATTCCTGCTGGTGGCAAAATCAACGCTTGTAGGCTGCGAATTGGTGGTCCACCAGTTCTAGTGAAACCGAGCACCATTCTTGCAGATACACCGTCGAAGATGTTACTGATTAATCCAATTGGACCTAACACCTGTCGATAGAGAGTTGTCTCGTTTAATTTACCGGTCCATTTTACGCTGCGTCCGTACCATTTAACCAGTCTTCCGTGAGCACCACGGTAATTGGTTTGGTTTAGTATGTATGCTCGTATGTCGTTGAGTCCGTCAGATGCTGTTTTTCCTTCTTGTCCATATCTTGCAATCGAGGCAAGATCTGCTTCACCCCAGACTCCAGTTGAGTTATTGAGCGAGGCAATGAGAGAGTTCTTGTATTTCTCACTGGACCTTGGATCATTAATACGTCCCCATCTTTGAAGATGGATTCCAGGACCTTCATAGCTTGAGTCATAAGCAACTGTGTCTGACATAGAATGAACTAGATGATACGATTTTACATCACTAATCAAATGCAATCTTACTGCGTCTGAGGATTCCATAACTCCTACCGCATCACCATTGATTAGGTATGCTCCTTCTCTGGAACTGGAAGACATCCATGGTTTTGCTTTCATACGGCGCTCTTCAAATCTTGAATAATCGACCATTAAGTCCCTGATTACCGGGAAACCGGACATCGGTTCAATCTTAATTTTGCCATCGACTCCAATGACTTCAGAAATGGCTGTGACATCTGCTAGCACGAGTTGTCCATTAACCCTAACTCCTGATGTTGGTGAACCAGTCCCATCTCCAGTTCTAAATGTCAAACTACCATCGACATTGTTTTTGACTGCTGTTAACATATCTTGAATCGAACCATTTGCTGGCATAGTACAGGTAACTGCATCCCAACCAGATTCAGCGGTGGTGGGGCAATAACGGAATATCTCTAAGGTAACAGTTAGTTCTGCTTTATTGACAACTCCAGGAGCAAAATCACCCGAAACCACTTCTTCATCACTGCTCGAACCATAAGCAATCATCTCATCAAGAAGTTCTATCTGTAGAGTTCCTGAGGAATCGACACAGGCTATCTTGGGTAAAGCTTCAGCAACCCATGCTGCCCACGGGGGCTCGTAGTCAACGTCGCAGAGCTGAATGTCTTGGACTTTAGTTGCCCCAAGCGATTGATACTTACTATCCCAATCAAGTCCTGCTTTACAGAACTCGTCATAAGCGGTATCTCCGATTGCGCATACACTGAAATTAACACCTGAGAGAGATGGTCCTTGTGAAATCACTGTTTGCCACAATGACTCAGCGTTGTCAGGCATTTCACCTTCTCCCCAAGTAGATGTGATAATAAGAGTCCTCTTGTGATTAGCAAGCGTGGATGCGTCAAACCCATCCATATCATACACTTTGGGAATTAACCCGTAGTCAGTGGCTAATTTAGCGGTTTTTTCCGCTAATCCTGCAGCATTACCGGTTTGTGAACCAAATAAAATTGCGAGGGATCTATCCCCTTCCATCAGAGCCATCAGTTCTTGACTGGCTTCACCAGATGTTGCAACAGCTGTAACCTCGGATGTTGAGGATTCGGCGACAACTTCTGATTCATCTACGGTTATTGTTCCAGTATCCAAATCGGACATTGCTTGGAGTGCTGAGTTGGCCCAAGTCTGCCATGCAGGTTCATAATCAACATCACAAAGTTGGATATCATGAACACTATTAGCTCCTAATTGTTTGAATTTTGCGTCCCAATCGAGTCCAGCTTTACAAAACTCATCGTATGATGTGTCACCGATTGCGCAAACAGAGAAATTAACCGAGTTCAGACTTGGATTTTGTTCACATGTTGAAGCCCATATGGACTCTGCATTGTCTGGCATTTCCCCTTCACCCCATGTTGAAGTGATTATGAATACACGCTTGGAATCAGCAAAATTTTCAGGTTTTATGTCCCCTATGTCAACAACTTTGGCTTGTAGATTGAATTTCTTCGCAAGTTTTGCTGTTTTTCCCGCAAGCTCTTCGGCGTTACCAGTTTGCGAACCGAAATATATTGTAAGACGCCTATCAGGTACCTCTGGCATACTGCTCACCCAATATTTCCAAACCGCCGTAGTCTTTGAAGGTTGCTTGAAATACCTCTTGTGCAGACATTTCTATTTATGCTGTTTTGCTAAACAAATCACATCTGGAAATCGCCCATATCTCCCATCTCGTCACCCATGGATACGCCCTTGGACGAAATGACATCGTCAATCCTGAGAATCATGACTGCGGTCTCGGTAGCAGACTGAATCGCTTGTTCGACGACTCGTATCGGTTCAAGGACATTAGCATCCCTCATATCAACTACACCACCTTCGTACACATTTATTCCTGCATTTGATTGACCATCTGCGTGAGCTTTTCTTAGTTCAATGAGCGTTGTTACAGGGTCTAAACCAGCGTTTTCTGCGAGCGTTCGAGGAATTATTTCTAGCGCTGATGCGAAGGCTTCGATAGCCATCTGCTCCCTTCCTCCAACTGTTTCAGCAAAAGTTCTCAAGTCTCTCGACAATGCAGCGAGGACACTCCCTCCACCGGTTAACACTGCCCCATCCTCCCATGCAACGGATACAACTCCAACCGCATCATCAAATGCTCTTCTAATTTCGTCAACAACGTGCTCTGTTCCACCACGTAACAACACAGAAACTGATTTTGCTTCAGGACATCCAGTAATAAATGTCATTTCAGATTCTCCTATTTTCTTCTCTTCAACATTTTCTGCATTACCTAAATCATCGCCAGTTAAATCATCTAAATTGGTAATGATTACTCCGCTAGTGGCTTTTGACAAGGCCTCCATATCGGATTTTTTTGCTCGCCTGATGGCAAATATCCCTTCCTTCGCCATGTAATGCTGGGCTAATTCATCAATGCCTTTCTGACAAATTAACACGTTAGCACCTGAATTCTTGATTTTATCGACCAATCCTTTGATGTAGTTTTCTTCCTCTTCCAAGAATTTGGATAATTGATTTGGATCGGTAATCTGTATTTTTGCGTCTACTTCGGTTTTCTTAACTTCAATAGCAGAGTTGACTAGAGCAATCTTTGCACCTTTGACTGATCTTGGCATACCAGCATGAACTCTCTCTTTGTCTAAGATTATACCATCAATCAGGGACGAGTCTTTGATAGAGCCTCCTTGACGCTTCTCGACCTTGATATCTGAAAGATCGACGATTCTCTGGTCGCCTTCTATCAAGCCAACAGCATTGACGGACCTAACACAGATGTCAGCCATGAAGGATTTTACCGCCCCAGCCGACTTACCTGTTAGTGCAGTTTTGGCCACTTCCAAAAGAACTGAGTCATCATTCTTGGTAGCAATACCGTGACTATCGAGCAATTCAACCGCTTTTTCGGCAGCAAGTCTAAAACCTTCACAAATAACTGTCGGATGTACATTCTGTTCAATTAAATCTTCACTGCGCTTGAGTAACTCACCAGATAAGACAACAGCAGTTGTGGTTCCGTCAAAGCAGTGCTGTTCTTGGGTTTTGGCCACTTCAATAATCATTTTCGCAGCAGGGTGTTCAATATCCATCTCTTTGAGAATCGTTGCGCCATCATTTGTGATAACTACATCGCCCATTGAATCCACTAGCATCTTGTCCATTCCTTTTGGACCAAGAGTTGACCTTACAGCATCGGCAACTGCTTTTGCTGCTGCTATGTTATTTGATTGAGCGGTTCTACCTCTAGTTCTTTGTGTACCGTCTTTCAGTATGAAAATTGGTGCTTGTCCATTACCGTACATGTGCTCGCCTCATGGTCTGCGAGGGCGACTAAGTATTGAACCCTACGATGAAACAATTCCCCGACAAATTTCAATTTTGCTGGTTCTGAGACAGCCACATTTCACCATAAGCATTCCATTGATCCATTGTCCAGCCGTCTGGCAAACCAGTTGCTGGCAGTGGTGGCCCAGACGGTGTTGCCGGTTGGGTTTGTGGCATGATATCGGGAACTGGTTTGGGCGCCTCAATTGTTTGTGGCGGCATTGCCGCAGGTACAGAAGCTGGCGGACCAGTAGGCACTGTTGGAGCAGATATAACTGATTGATAGCTCGATGTCAAACTGTCCTGATAACCTTCTTGGCCCCAGTTGGCATATTCGTCATCGTCATCTTCAACGCTTCTCAAAATTCGAATTGTTACAACTATTCCACCCGCAATGATTACGATGAAGCCGAACCATGTTGCAGCACCTGCGAAGTCAAAACCTGATTCTGTGTCATCATTTGTCTCAATGATAATCTTACGCAATTGAATTTGAATGGTTGATTGAGCAGCATCGCTGACCGTATCAGACCGAGCCCACAAGATTATTTCGGAATCAAAGGTTGGGTTTTCTAGGCTCTTCAGAGTATCCTCAGTCACTTCAAATCTTATTGTTACGACTCTGATTGAATCATCACCTGTTCCGAGGACAAATTGGCGATCGCTACTGTCGATTCTAGACTGATACCAACTACTCGAGTTCCCGTAATCAATATCCATAGAAACAGATTGTGCAGTAGAATATTGGTTTCGTACCGTTACTTCCAATACTACCTCATCCTCAAAATTATCAATAATTACTTGCTGTGAAGGTAGAATCTTCAGCCATTGATTGGAACTACCAACTGAGTAGGTTGAACCACCACTGGCAATGACGGAGTTATCATAGTCGCTCCTTGCTACTATCACCATCTGTAGATTGCCACTAACTCCGCTATCGAAGGAAAATTCTACCGTTACATTGTAACTTGCACCACTGTCTATTGTAGGAGTATATCTCCCATCAACAAGATTGGTAAACTGGGCATTCATGCCTTGTGGCAGATTTAGGCTCATGTCAAATTTGTCTGGTATATTTCCAAAATTTGTCACTTCGAAAGTCATAGCCTGTGCAATATCACCCGGAATATACGACTGGTCTGATATGTCCGTCTCAACGTGGACACTGGCAGTCTTTTGTATCTCTACAGGTATTACCTCGCTTACCGAGAGTGATGAATCGTCGACGTTGGTTGCTGTAACCACTACCTCATAGAAACCTTCGGGCATCCCTATTGGCATGGGAAGGTTGAGGAAAAATGTCCATGAGCCGCCCCACTCATCCAATAGAGGTGATTGAACAGTGTCAACATAAGCGCCAGATTGGCGATACTTTAGCGGGAAATCATTAGTCACTGAGATATTATATGACTCCTCATCATTACCGTTATTATACAAAGACATCAAGATAGCTTTTGATTCTTCATTAGCGAATCCTTCAACATAAAGTCTGCCATCATCATTACTAAACAATGAGTAACTTGTCTCAAGTTCAAAGTCACGATAGATTGGCACGTCGATAGTACGAGTGAGTAATGAGTCACCGACGACATCGCCACTGGTTCTTGACGCCCTAATATTTACGGTAACTTGCCCAGGTAGAGCCCTATCCTCTGCGGATACTAATAAATTCAGATTTGCCGATGTCCCCTTGAGCATAAAAATTGAGGTTATAGCATTACCCAGTTCATCTTGGACTATGCCTGACCACAAATCTTCACTAAAGGTTGCTTGAAGTTGGAAAGTTGAGTCCAAGTTACCAGTATTAAACACAGTAAATGGGAGTAATTTTGATTCTCCTGGATTCATATTAAGGGCAATCTGTGGGGCTGTTGATGTAAGTTTGACGCTATATTGAGAATTGATCGAAACGGTTGTTGAAACTCTCGCTTTTTCGCCGGAGTTGGCTGAACTTGCATCAGTAAACCATATCTCCCACTCCTGAATTTGTACATCGGAGCCAGGAGGGATCGACAAATTAGCCCAAACTTCGGTAGTTTCTGAAGGGCCTATTGGCGGAATAACGACATTGAAATCATTATCATTTGGATTTGCGGTATCGAGTCTTAATTGAGGGATTACTGGATCCATCCAGGATGCATTGGTGATATTTGTTTGCGCACGGAATTGTACATTTTTGTAACCATTATTTGTTACCAAGCACTTCCAAGAAACTAAATCGTTAGGTACTGTTTCAAAGCCTCCAACTGGATTGTCACATGTCGCAGATAATGTGTATCCATCAACCTTTGATACACCAAACTGGATGAAGTCATCAAAATGCATACCCTGAGTGGCGCCGGAATTGTCCGAGCGCAGAACTAAACTGAAAGTCCATGAATTACCTCCCAGTAATAAATCTGGATTAATTAATAGAGGGTTTTGTGACCAGACTGTTTGTGGATCCCAGGAAATATTCTTCCACTGTCCGGGAATTGGGCTAGGGTTAATCTCTGCAACATCCCAGTGAACAGATTGGAACGGGTCTGTGAAATTGCCGTTACCATTCCAGAACTCGAGATATGCCGCATCGCCAGCGCCCATGGTCCCCCATGCTTGCAAGTGCACTTGAGTAGAGATGTACTCTTGCGATTGGAATAGTTGCCGGCATACATTGATTTGATAGGTTTGAGTTAAGCCGGCATCCCAAGCTTGTCCATCACAACCCGAGTCAGGGTAATAGAACGAGTGAACTAGTCTATCAAAGGAGCTCGATGGATAGGTATTACCTGCTTGGTTAATCATTCGCCAATGGTTATCACCGACTGCTGAGTCTCCATCTTCGTCGATGTACCATGAGCCAAATGCGTTTGCGTCACCACCACCAATCGGGTATGTTCCAGGGTGGAATGATAGTGAGGTCGAGGTAGATTCAGTATCCATTGTGTCCTTGTGTATTGCGATTGGAACCTGCTTGTCCATCACATCGTTATCATTTCTATCATCATTGGTAAAATTGACCGAAGCACGTAAAATCAGCCCGCCACTTAATTCATTTGTTGTGGTGTTTAATATCGAATGTGCTGCTTGAGGATTCCAAGAAATTGTATGCTGATCTTTCCCCCCGCCCGGCATCAAATCGGTTGTCCAAGTGAAAGTTTCAATAACAAATCCAATCGGGTGAACAACCTCTAATTTGGCATCTGTTTGCTTCTGAGTGCCGGTTACTGACCCGTCTTTGAATACGGTAACTGTCACTTCAACAACGTCATCTTGGAGTAAATATTCCTGTACATCACCACTCGGCTGAATCCATATTTCAGGCTCTAGTGTGGCGTTACCCAGTTCGATACTGAATATGCTGAAGTCGTCTTTTGAGCCACCTCTTGCAGATGCAGCATCTGCCTCTGGCAAGTAATTCAATGCCAGGGTCTGTAATAATAACAGAGTAATAATTGTAACCGAGGACAGCCTTCTCATAATCATCAACATACCACCCATGAACATTCAACACATGAAAGTAATTGATGAATGTCTGTCACAAAACATGTCAAATTTAATCACTTCAAGCCCCTGATTGATGGCTCATCGTGCGACGGTTGTTTACTAGTTTGCCCAAAATCTCCATCGAAAAAATGTTCAAAATCGAAATCCTTGGTTGACTCTAAATCAGCACTTTCTGGATTGACGTCTGATTCCATCTCTGATTCATGATGTTCCAACACTTCGGACATTTCTTCAGCCTCTGAATCATCAGGATAATTTGAATTAGCGGTAAACTTTCCAAGCACCTCAGAAACCTCAGGGCTCACGATGGCGTTGGAAAGATTATCAACAGTATCAGACAAGTTGCTTTCTTTTGACTTCTGTAATTCCAGGTTTTCAACCATCCACTCTGGTGGATCACCAGAACCAGCGCCCAAGACAGCCAGTGTTGTGAAGGTTGCCAAGGGGATAACAGCAAGTGCAGCAATTAAATCTAAAAATGAGGTTTCAGGGATTGAACCGATGTTTAAGGTGGTTTCAAAAAATGATTTTTCAAAGTCAATATTCAAATCTATGTCTGAGCCAATCCAACCAAGTACAACAACACTCGCCATGCGACCCATTAACCACAGAATAAGTATTGGTGCAAGCCAAGAAATTTTTGTCATTGAGATTAACCATTTTCTAGTGAAAGATGCAATCCCTATGTACTTCTTGGCAACCGTGGGATAGTATTTCATCACTACACCCAAGGTAAATATGTACAGAATTAAGGCTAATTCAAGACGACGATTTTCTTTCATGATACTGTCTGGCACCATTAAAACCATGGCTAGCGGCAGGGTTGCCAGCAATACTTGAAACGGCACGGCAAGAAGGATTAAACCACCATGTGTCGATATAATTGAATGCCCCTGTTGCCATCTTTGGTGAGCTAACACCGTAACTTTACCATGAGGTGATGATGCGTAACTTTGTCTGGCAATTCTTCTTTGAGTGGCGCTTCTAGTAGAGCGTGAAAATTTTAGAAACTTTCGCCATCCACCACTTTCAATTACAATCAGCGGAGTATACCCACCTATGATTAGAGCGAGAAATAACGCTACCATCCCGTACATCAGCGATGCTGCACCAATCCAAGGAAGCATTTCTTTTTGGAATGAAATGTTGATGCTTTCGCCAAAAAAACTGAACTCGACTAAATATGTTAGAGTGAAAGCGACTAGTGGCGTCAAGAAGACTTGACAAAGTGCAACTACAGTCAACCATAGACGAGCACTGAACGGTTTTTTACGACCCTTACCCGCCATGCTGCGACGTCTATCCAATCAATTATCAAAGATTGCTACTAGTTACTACAGGATAAGTCGGTTTTATTGGGACATATCATTCTTCAGAATCTAGTAAATCATCCAATTCATCACCGTCTTCGGTAATAGTTGGATATCCGTCGGTCAATAGCAATCTAAATCCACCAACAAACAATCCATCGAATCTTTTCCTACCTAAATCCGGTCTAGGTAATTTCTCGAGCACTTTACCGCAAGTAACACATGAAACGGTAAGTATTCTCCACTCCGCCTCAGGATAATTGCAACATTTGGAATCTGATTTTGTCTCATCCATTATCATCTGTAGGCGCTGAGCCATATCTAATGTCCAAGGTGGCTTTTCACCTCCGACAAAGGTTTGCAACCTCGAGAGGATGAACCAACCAGAGGAAAGCCACAATCCGAAACCAAATGCAGTATTGCCCCATTTAATCGACGCAAGACCGAACAATAAAGGCAAGGTTGCAACCACGAAACCCAGCCAATAGATCATGCGCATGTGCAGGACTCTTTGAGTAAGTTTCGGCGATAGTGGGATGGGTGCTGGATGATCGGGAAATGCCGTATTGAAACCCCTGCCGCGAGTTATGAGAACAATTGGGAGGCGTGGGAACAGATACGCAATAATAAAGCCAAAAGAAAAATACCCGATTGGAGCCAGTAAAGACATCAATTATCACAACCCATTAAGTCGTTTTAAAGTTGATTCTACTTTATCCATGCCCAATGATATATTTTCCTTTGAAACGGTGTAGGCAAACCTAAGGTGGCCCTCACCCGATGGGCCGAAAGCTGAGCCTGGTGAACATAAAACGCCATCTTTTAGCAACTCTAGCGCGACTTCTTCAGAATTCATCCCATCGATGTGAACCTTGGGAAAAACATAGATTGCCCCTTTTGGCTTGTGACACTCAACTCCTGGCATAGCGTTTAGCCGGTCGACAATAATATCGCACCTCTCCTTGAATTCTTTAGCAATTAATTCTGGATAATCTGCTGCTGATTCCATCGCAGCAAGGACTGCATATTGCATTGCATCAGTCGAACAAGCGGTGATGTAGTATTGCATTTTTATCACCTGTGTCATTGCTTCTAAATTGGTTGATATTATGTAACCGATTCTCCAACCGGTCATTGCAAAGGTTTTGGAGAAGGAATTTACGACGAAAATCTTGTCATAATCTACGCCCATAAATGATACGTGTTGACCCTCAAAAACAATCTTATCATAGACCTCATCGCTAATTATCCACAAATCATTTCTTACAGCAAAGTCAAGTAATTCATCTCGCTGCGCTTGATTTAGAGTTCCCCCTGTTGGATTGCTAGGGAAATTGTACAATATTGCCACTGTGTTATCATCAACGAGTTTTTCCAAGTCTTCTACCATAGGTACGAATTCGTTCTCAAACTTACAAGGATAATAACGATCTTCGCCACCGCAAATGGTGACATCCGGACCATACAGTGGGAAATACGGTTCGGGAAGTAATACATTCTCTCCTGGATTTACCAACGTCAAAAAGAGGTTCAACAAGGCATTTGTTCCTGACATAGTAATACAAACATTGTCTGCATTCATACTATTTTCATAGCTATCCCAGGAACGAGCAATTTTCTCACGTAACTGGGGCAAACCCGCAGTCGTTGTGTATTTGTTGTGTCCGTCTAACATCGCCTGATAGAAGGTATCAATAGCAACTTTTGGTGGTTGAAAGTCTGGTTCACCTAAGCCAAATGAAATAGCATCATCACCTGCTAAGTCAAACATCTTCCTAACACCCGTTGGTTGTATTGCCAACGCTCTGCTGCTAAATGTCCGCAAATTACCACCTATCGCTATCCGTCTAACAATTCTGCATCAACAACAGAGGCAATATCAACATCCTCTTTCAGAACTTTATCTATTGACTCATTACTGTCTAAAGTTAATGGTTCAGGATTAGAAGCTCTCCCAAACCACAAAAGTAATCCCACGAATATAATTGATACAATGAAAATAAAATCGAGATGCAGTTTGTGAAATAATGATTCAGAAGCCGAGTTCGAATTACCCTCCCCCATGACCGTCATTATTACTGGTAGAGACTGGCCATTATCGGTTAGTCCTCTTACTTCTATTGTATTATTTCCCTTCGACATTTTTTCAACGTCCAATGCTATGGACCAACCGAATCTCTCGAGCGCGCCTAGTGTGCCATTTGATTCTTCAAACGAAGCAGAATTCCAACTTCCACCGTTGATTCTGTATTCGATGGCATTGATTGAACCCACCTGTCCCCATGCAATTCCATCAATTAAGTACAGCATTGATTGGTTATCGATGCCCATTGATTCGACATGAACTTGGGCATTGACATCAATAGAACCTGTCAAGCCCAAATCCTTCAGTTCAAGTGACAATTTAACCGCTTCATAGGCGTCAACTAAGCCCCAGCCAAAATCTCTGTTCCAAAACGGATCAACGTCTGGTTGGGTGGGCTCGCCTTTTCTTTCAGCAGTAAACTTTAGGATTTCCTTCATCTCAAATGTGGACAGGTTCTGGTTGGCTTCAATCATCAATGCTAGTATTCCAGATACCGATGGTGTGGCATAGGAAGTACCTGAGCCTCTGCTAGTATAGGTATTAGAAGAGGCATCGCCACCAAGGAAATTATTACAACCGCCTGATGTCACACAACCTTCAGCTTGTATGATGTTTGTACCTGGTGCTGTTATTTCTGGTTTCAATTCGTTCAATGGATTACCATCACCATTATCACGACGAGGGCCTCTTGAGGAGTATGAAGCAATTGTGTCATCATCTCTGGTGATGGTGTTACCATCATCAGTTGCCCCGACTGTAATTGACAAATCTGACGAGCCCATACCTGACAAACCATCATTATTTGGACCATCATTGCCAGCGGCGACACTGACCACGATGCCTTCCTCCATTGCTGCATCAAGTATCATACTGTGCATATCGGTTCCGTCTGAGCCCCCTCCTTCATGCGAAGTGATACCCCATGAGAGTGAAATAATGTCTATACCATGAAGACTTTCATCAACTCCAGCCCACGCAGTATCCTTGTTGTCAATAATCCATTGAATACCATTCATTGCGGACTCATAGAATTCCTGTTCAAGAATATAGTTTTCAAATGGACCTGCTCCCGCATCAGTACCAATTCTCACATCAACCAGAGAAGAGTCTGGTGCTGAACCGTAAAACTCACTTTGACTTCCATCTGCGTCAATACCGGTTGCTGAGGACATTCCGATGCACGCAGTCCCATGCTGATTACCATCGTCGGGGTCATATGAACCATCGGTTTCTCGCGCACCAAGTCCTGCAGCAACACAGGTTGGATCGGTGTGCAAATAACATACTGCGTCGTATCCTGCAACAAATTTACCAACTAAACCCGGATGTTCATTATCCACACCGGTATCAACCATAGCGATATTTACACCCTTTCCGGTAACACCAAAATTCCACGCTGCATCTGGATATATGCTGGAATTTCTCGCCTTAACGTTCGGGGTCTGGATATCACCATAGAACACAACTTTGCCGTATTGATGCACCATAGCAACATCAGGCAAATCTGCGATGCTTTGTGCTGTGGATGATTCCTGCATCCCGATTAGCACCGAATTTACTGATTCCAAGGTGTCCACTACAACGATACCTAACTGTTCAAGTTGGTTGATGTGGTCAACAGTGATTTCTGTTGTGTAGGAAATTGCCATACCGACTGAGCCTTGCGCAGATTCTATAGAATCATGTATGGAATTCTTATTCTGGTCATAAACAGACCTTTCATACCAAGGCGTATTTTCATACAACCACGAGGGTTCCGCTTGGTTTGGTATTGCGTGTGTTCTGTCAATCTCTAGCCAATGAATCCCAGAATTATCTACCTTGATGTAGTCATTTCTATCATAATGCGGTTGAGCATAAATTGATCCTGTAAGTGGAATGAAAATAACCGCACATAGAAAAATTGCTAGAAGTTGCCTCATTTCTCTCCCTCTAAACTAAGCAGTAAGCAATCACTCATCAAGATATTCATGCTTTGTTAACTGGTGGGAGCAGAGGGATTTGAACCCCCCCCAGCGGATTTCTTCTGGAACCGCCC
>CAYPPO010000021.1:0-32998 GCA_964412625.1 uncultured Candidatus Poseidoniales archaeon | reverse complement strand
CCAAGAAGTAGTAATTCAAACACTGTAGTTGACCATTTGGGGTCCTTTGCGGCTTGGACAACACAGGCGATAATTGCTGCAATAACTGCTATTGTAAGAACATCAATCACAAGCCAAACTGCGGCCGTATCCTGGTTAACCAGATAAGCAAAGATTTCGTTCACTTCACTGCGATGAAATTGGCTAATCCCTACGATAGCTAGGCCACCATGGGCCACTGCCTCGCTAAAGGCGAGTGCACCTTTGCCGTTTCTGACATCACCAGCACCGAAATGAAGCATGCTAATGGTGAGAAATAGGATTAAGCTAATGGTTGGAGCAACCATCCAAGTTACTACAACTAGTGCAGATAATGCAACATAAATGATGACAAATCTAGCTAGGTTAGAGAATCGGTTGACAATTCCCAAGTGCATTGCAACTGCCCCGTCGAATGCACCATGGGGCAACCCAATAAGCACAATTCCAGCCAAACCGATAAGATTCAATATTCCAATATCGCTTAGTCCCGATATTAAGTCCATCATGCCACCACCGGTTTGGTGACTTTTCGGCTCGGTATGATATGCTTCGTCACCGCTTTGATAAACGGCCACTTGGGCATGGCAAAAATCACCTTCAGCCTTATCCATAAGCCCGCATCACCGCTCAAGAAATTGACGAATTGGTCGCCAGTGAGTGCTTTTGCCATTCGTATGAACATGGTAGGTCCGTGTTCGGGCCATTGTTTCAAGACAGTTAGTAGAACTGAATCCATCCACAAATCGATTCTCTTGTGCGGGTTGCTGAAGGCTAATTTTTGACCATTATTGTTCAGTTTAATTGCGGCATCGATTTGTCGCTGAATGAACAAAAACGCGTAACCGCTTGCAGGCCTGGTTGCACCGCCATTCGCTCCAAGGCCTGGTATTTGGTCATCATGGAGCGATAATTTTCCAAGTGGAATCACGCCATTTTCTTCGTGAGTTATTGAATAATCAGTTATGTTGTAGTAGTTCGCTAGATAGGAGTCTATGGTTTCGAGATAATACTGTTTCTCAGCCAAAGATGTCGAGAAAATGGTCGATTCGACCAATGCTTCGGTCTTGGAGTATGGTAACAGATAGATGAAATGCATGCCTTTTGATTGATCGACCCTGAAATCCATCAATATGGCAACGTTCGGGTCAAAACGCTCGTCTTCAGTGGTTATTTCAATGCCGTGAAAGTGTTGTAACACACAACCATTCGGAACGATTGGTGGCCTGGTGTCAAATAGTAGTGAGTGTTCAGATTTATTCCAATCCTTCTCTTCAATTATTTTTACACCTGATGACTCCGCTAAACCTCGACAATGTTTCATCCAATCATCGCGCTTAAACGCATTGTAAGGCTTGGTATCGGAGTCTAGAACCGCACAATCATCATGAGTGATAACCGCCCATTTATTCCAAGTTTGCCTCACCATAGTTTGTGGATCTGCCAAGAGCGGGTCGCTCCAAAAGCCCCACACATGATCTTTTGCTGGCGGTGCATTGTTTGGCTTGATAAGCGTCACATTACCATCTACTTCACTAGCTCTAGCGGCAAATGAAAGTGCGGCACATCCATCGCCGATAATCTCAATGTCATGAGACATAGGGAAGCCCCCTCAGAGAGGTGTGGAGGTTTGAGTTGTGTTGCAATTTTCTGCGACTAATCCGTTTGAATAGCCCAGAAATGGCCTTTAACGAGCAAACTAACTTAGTAGTTCGTGAGGTGACTTGTCTTCCTTCGTACCAGACATGTCCACGATTGGCTAGCTGGATACCAATTTGGCGGTACACTTTGGCGGCAATCGCAATCGACATGTGAGCACGCCAGTGTAGACTAGCAAATCCTTTTGCTCCGCTAATGTAGAATTGCTCAGCCATATCCAAGAGTCGTTTTACCGATTCAGTTATGACTTTCGAGGTTGGCGAATCAGGGTTGTTTGCACAGGCAACAATCTGCTCTGGGCTTATGTCTCCAGTCCAAGTTGTTGGTAGGTATCGTCGTCCCATTTCAGCATCTTCCAGCACATCTCTAGCGATGTTAGTTAATTGCATAGCGATGCCTAAATCGATTGCGTGTGCCTTGGCATCTAGGTCGTGACAATCAAGGACATGGCACATTAGTAATCCAACAGTTCCAGCGACTCTGTATGCATAGCGAAGTAATTCAGCTTCGTCAGCAATAATCACTTCTTCTCGTTGATCGTCTAGTAAACCATCGATTAGTGCTATTAGCACCGGTAACGGGAATTCTTGATCTTCCATCAATGGCGCAAATGACTTCAATGCTGGGTCAGCATTGGTGTCTCCTTGAAGTAGCGCAGCACGAATATTGCTCAATCGTGCTGGCCCATTTTCGATATCACCATCAGCCATATCGTCGAGTAAACGGCAGAACGCGTAGAGTTTTGCCGCCTCAGTTCCCATTTTTTTGCCAAGGAAGTGCTTAGCCCAATGGAAACTTTCGCCGTTTTGAGCGAGCGATTCATCGGGTGTTAGGTTTTCATTGGACATGGTAAACATTCCATATTTCCTTGTGCGAGTATGCCTCTAATATGATTTATGACACTCTCGCGGATATAAAGGACTGTTTAGCAGCCAAAATTGCAGTACGACATTCCGTTGTTAAAAACGGCTTTTTATTTACCTTAAACTCGAGGGTTCGAATATGGCGGCTGGAGGAGTATCGGGTAAAACTGCGGCAGTGATTGGCAGCGGTTTCGGTGGCCTAGCCGCAGCAATAAGACTGCAAAGCGCCGGTGTTCAAACCGTCTTGTATGAGGCAAGGGATAAGCCGGGCGGCAGAGCCTATGTCTATCATGACGACGGCTATACTTTTGATGCGGGCCCAACAGTAGTTACTGCACCACATACCCTTGAGGAATTATTCGAATTAACTGAACGAAAGTTAGAGGATTATATCGAACTGATGGAAGTAGCTCCAATGTACAGATTAATCTGGAGTGACGGTGACAGATTTGACTATACTAGAGACGCCGATAAGATGCTTGAACAAATAAGACAGCGTAGTGAACAAGATGCCAAAGGATATCAAGAATTCTTCAAATATTCTGAAAAAGTGTTCGATAAGGGTTACACAGACTTGGTCGACAGACCCTTCCTTAGGTTTTCTGATATGCTCAAGGTTACTCCTGATCTTATGAAACTACGCGCCGAGCGCTCCGTTTACAAAACTGTAGCTAAATACGTAAAGGACGAACACCTGAGGCAGGCGATGAGTTTCCATTCGCTGCTTGTTGGAGGCAATCCATTCCAAACCTCATCGATTTACACATTGATACATTTCCTCGAGCGTCAGTGGGGAGTATATTTCCCTAGAGGCGGGACTCACGCACTAGTAAGAGCCCTTGTGAAGTTGTTCGAAGAATTGGGCGGCGAGATTAGATTAAACTCCCCAGTCGAACAAGCGCGCTTGATAAACGATGGAAAGCAACATCAAATCACTGATGGCAGTGGGCATCAGCAAAATTTCGATATTGTAGTATCAAATGCTGATATTCATCACACTTATGACCGTATATATGGGGCGAACAAAGTGGCTAAAAAGCGCGCCAAGAAACTAGAGAAAATGGATTGGTCTATGTCTCTATTTGTCCTTCACTTTGGTACCGATATAGAATACAAGGACGTTGCTCATCACACTATTTTGTTTGGACCACGATACAAAGAATTACTCGACGAGATTTTCAAAGGCTCAAAATTACCCGATGATTTCTCTCTGTACCTCCATGTTCCAACCGTCACCGATCCTAAGTTAGCACCTGAAGGATGCAGTGCTGGTTATGTTCTAGCACCGGTCCCTCATTTAGGCAGAGCAGATGTCGACTGGGATTCTATCGCAGAAGATTACGCTGACAAGATTATCAAGGCATTAGAGGTGGAGTTACCAGATTTGAGCAAACACATTGTGACTCGTCGCCATTACACTCCAAAAATGTTTGAAAGTGAATTAGTTGCTTACAAGGGTTCAGCTTTTTCAGTTGCACCCAAACTAACTCAGAGTGCTTATTTTAGACCACACAATAAGGATAAGAAAATACCTGGATTGTATTTTGTTGGCGCAGGAACCCACCCCGGTGCGGGATTGCCAGGAGTAATAAACTCAGCAAAAGCCACCGTTAGGCTTGTAATGTCAGATATCACTCATCAGTGAAATCAAAGTCTTCGACTTGGAATTCATCGGCCTTTAGACTGATGATTAGTACCGCAATACCGACCAGCCCACCCAACACAAACATTACCATGGATGAAACACCTGTGGCGCCAATTGCCACCCTTAGCACAACAGTGGATAGAATAAAACCAGTATTCCGTGCGAGATTGGTGAAATCTGTTGAGTAACCATAGGAGATAAGCAGTATCAGTATATCAGCGAGAATTAGTATGGTAAAGAAATCTAGGAAGAAGATTTCTCTAGTTACCGAGCCATCGCCTTCACTAACTGAGACAATCCAGTTACTAAACGAGGACATTGCTACAATGAGGTATGTAGCAAGTAAAACAACAGCAATCTTTTGTTTATTTTGAACGAAGTTCATTAGTTCACTGTCTTGGAAGTCCACCTTTGATTCAGTATGGCTGTTAGCCCGATAAATAAGTGAAGTAGTGAATAGGGTAATGAAGGTAAGACATTCAAGAACAATCAGTTTAAGTTCGGAATCAACCGCCCAATCCCCACTAAACTCAATCTCTGACAAGCGCTTGAAAATGTCTCTCACCACCAACAGCGTGACAATTTCGAATTGTTTACCAACAGCCGTGGAAAATGATTCGGGGATTGCTCTAATGAGTTGATAAACCTCGTACGCAAGAAGGATTGAGAATGGCGTGTAGAGTGCATCTAGTGGCGAATCAACCAAGTCAGCTGAGGCATTACCGAGGTTTATTGCGTCTATTTGGTACAGGAACCAAAGAGTGAGGTGAATGGCAAATCCAACGATAGCAGCAGTAAGTCCAAACTTCCTGACCTGCTGTTCGGCTGACTTGCCTAACAACCTATCATGTAATGTCAATATCATCTCTGGCACAGTTCTAATATTGACCTTTAGCGTATATAAGTATGTTAATTGGCAAAAAGCGATTTTTATAGGAAAATACAGCGATATAAAGACCTAATGTGACAGCGTGAATCATGCTGGAAGAGCTGTCTCCTCATTTACAAGATAGGATTAGGCGCGTTAACCAAATCGACCAGTTCACAGGTAATGGACCAGTGATTGTTTGGTTGAAATCCTCTTTGAGAGTTCACGAAAACCCTGCTATAGATGCCGGAATCGAAATTGCGAACCTTTACGATAAGCCGTTGCTTATCTATCAAGCAATAGATGAACGCTATCCTCATGCTTCATTACGTCATCATAATATGTTGTTGGATGGAGCTGCAGATTTGCACAGAGGTTGTAAATCTCGTGGGCTAAAATACGTCTTGCATCTTGCAAGGAACGATAATCGGCAGTCAGTAATGCAACATTTTGGTAGAACTGCTAGCTGCATAATCACCGATTTATTTCCCTTACCACCTTGGACAACTTGGGTTAAAAATGTCGCTAAATCAGCAGAGTGTCCAGTAATAGAGGTGGATTGCCATTGTGTAATTCCAATGACTATGTTCGGTAAGTCAGTTGACCGACCCTTCAAGTTCAGAGATGCCACTAAGAAAATGCGCAAACGTCTGGTACAACAATCGTGGCCCAGTATTGAAACTGTGCCACCACAATTTGACGATAATTTACCATTTAATCCAGTAGATATTGATGGGCAAATCAAAGACGTAAAACAGCGGTTAGGGTTATTGAAACAGTGCAATATTGACCCGACCGTCCTTCCGGTTTGGCAAGAACGCGGAGGTGAAATTACAAGTTTGGCGAAATGGCAAAAATTCCTTGATAAGAACCTAGGAGGCTATGCAAGGCGCAGAAATGATGCCGCCGATCCAAGTGGGGTTTCAAGACTTTCAGCGGCTTTTCACTATGGCTTTTTATCTCCAATGAAGGTCGCAAGAGAGGCAGCAACAATTGGCACCAAAGCCGCTGAGAAATATCTTGACGAGTTGTTAATTTTTAGAGAACATGCCTGGCATCATGTGGTCAACGTTGAATCACCATATTGCAGTTCTAATTTACCACATTGGGCAATCGAATCATGGAACAATACCTCGGCTGACCCAAGGCCGGTATTACTCAATGACCATCAATTAGAGTACGCAAGGTCACCCAATCATTTGTGGAATTTATGTCAACAATCGTTGCTGCGACACGGCGAGTTACACAACAACCTACGCATGACATGGGGCAAGGCAGTCCCTCAGTGGAGTGCTACACTTGAGCAATCACTGTCAAGGGCGCAGAAATATAATGACAAATATGCCCTTGACGGCAGAGACCCCTCGTCAATTGCTGGTGTGCAATGGTGTCATGGGCTATTTGATCGGCCATTCTACCCACCGTTACCCGTCATGGGGGTTGTTAGAAAACGAGATTTAGAGACTCATGCTTCAAGATTAGACATTGCAAAATATGCAGACTACATCAACCGCTCAGCCAATCATGAGGATGAAGCATTCATTGTATATGGTGGTGGTATAGTTGAGTCCTTTGTCGCTAGGATGTTGTATGATAACGGGATTAATGTGTACTATTGCTCTAGACTTCCTCATACACCAGATGTGGACTTGAGGCTCGATGACGCTCAAATATCCTCATTGCCAAATTATCTCAAAGATCGGCTGAATTCGATTGTTAACCAAATTAAGTCACATGATTCCTCAGATGTTGCTAGGAATTTGTTGAGGGGCATTCCAACCGTGGATTTATCAGACATAAAAACTGAAAACCACCCAGCTAAAAGTAAAACTTACTTAACATCAAAAAATAAAAAATATTTCATTGCTGGAATATTTTCCAATGACTTTGATGGATTAGAAACATTAGATCTAGTAACCGATGTTTATTGTCTACTAGGGCAGACAAGTGATAGCCAACAACAAATAACCGAATTACCATCTTGTTTGTGGCAGGTTGTAGAATTTATTTGGCCCTTATGTGTCGTTGAAAATAAATCCAATTATGCAGTTCAAAAGAAATTAGTATGAATTGTTAAATCACTTTTACTTTAACCGTAATTATACTCCCCGTGCTAGTAAACATGGTAGTTCGACTCGGCTGATATCAGTTAATGGGTCGAACAGTACCAACTTGGCGCAATCGTGTTGAAGCCGAATTACATTCGCTTGATAACTATCACAGGGCTTTGAATTCAGTAGATCGTAAGGCGCTAACACGGCTGATTAACGGTGTTAGAAATCGACGTACTGCCGGTGGTATGCTACCAGCACATGATTCGTGGAAACCAATGTTGTTGTCCATGCTGTTAGAATGTTACAGCAAAATCAGTGAACTTGAAAGTACGATTGAGCAGTTAATCATAGAAGAGTGATGATGTGAAAGGTTGGATTATTGACGCTCAACTAGGTGACGATGGCACAAATATGGATGTTTGGATTTATCTGAAAGATGCTGGAGTAAAGCAACTATTAGTTCCGTGGTGTGCTTCGATTCACGTTTACTCGGATAAATCTCGGTTGCATAATCTGGCAAGATGGCTTGAATATCCTGAGGTGAAAAATCGCTTCTGTGTCGGTCAAATGCGTTTTATTCGTCGACGCTTATCTCTCGATCAGTACGAGGTGCATGATGTTCTAGAAATCGATATGACAGATAGTCGGAAAATCCGTCAACTTGCTAATCATATCGAATCAAGAGGGGATTTTCATCGTTACACACTCTATTCGGTAGATGCCCATCTTGCGCAACGGTTTTTTGTTGAACATAATGTCGCTCCATTTCAATACATTCATTGGGATGGCAATCAATTTACTACGCTTGATAACGTGCCTGAGTGGCCAAAATTAACTAGGCTAACTATGGAATTCTGTTATAGTTCAACAGACGGCTTTGATACTATTGATTCTCATTTAGATTCAGTCACTTTGTTAGTTAATGCTGATTCTAATCAGAATGTTACAGAAACGAAATATCAGGTGCTACATAATGATTCAACAGCAGAGTTTTTGCTCAATCTTCAACAAATAATCAATCGCATAGACCCCGATATAATCATGACTAACGGGGGCGATTTTCTGCATTTTTCCGTGCTTAGAAAACTGAGTCAACAATCTGGTCAATCATTTTCATTGAGCCGCAAAGCTGCGCAACTAAATCCGCGTACTATGTCTAGAGTGGTGCATTCCTATGGTCAAGTAATACGCAAGGATAGTTATTTTCCGATTCATGGTCGTTTGCATATTGACATTAGGGCTAGTTTTATTGTCAGAGAGGGAGGATTGCGCGGATTGTTTGAACTTTCTCGACATTCTAGGCAGTCGCCACAAGATATCTCGAGATTATCTCCGGGTTCGGTAATTAGCGCGATTCAGATGCGCATAGCAATGGAGGACGGTGTATTGGTGCCATGGAAAAAGAATCGCCCGGAGGATACCAAAACCGCATGGGAGCTAATGATGGCGGACCGTGGGGGTTTGTATCTCGATAGTAAGCCGGGACTATACACAGATGTTGTCGAACTCGATTTTGCTAGCCTATTTCCTAGTATAATTGCTACTCGGAACATTTCTCCTGAAACCCTCAACTGTGCTTGCTGTCAACCGTCAACCGATGAATTGGGTCCTTCGCATTATCTGCCACTGAACATTAGTTTGGCAAGCGATGAATTCAGAAGACGACATCTAGAAGAGCGTATTGGAACGGGCATGTTTCCAGTAACGAATTCATGGGCTCTACCAGTGCCTGGATTATCCTCACACAGTTGTGGCAGAGTTCATGGTTTTCTTGGTCGCGTAGTCGCGCCAATAATTGAGAGGCGCCGCCAATTAAAACAACAAACTATCACTAAAGGTGATGAAATCGATAAACAGCAAAACGCTCTGAAATGGTTGTTAGTTACTTGTTTTGGCTACACTGGATACAAGAATGCAAGATTCGGTAGGATAGAAGCCCATGAAGCAATTTGTGCGTGGGCACGTGAGATATTGTTGCAGACAATAGCCATTGCTGAGGAAGAGGGCTGGACGGTATTACACGCGATTGTCGATTGTGTCTGGATTCATCGAGATGATGTTTCACGTCAAGAAAAATTAGAGTTAGCAGAACGTTTTGCTAAGCGGGTTTCACGAGAAATTGGCATACCTTTAGAGCATGAAGATCTATACTATTTCATTGGCTTTCTCCCAAGTAGGGTTCACGGTGCAGGGTCGCTCACTAAATATTGGGCTTATGGCAAAAAAGGGCTAAAAGTTAGGGGCATAGAATCTAGACAACACTCAACTTGTAACTGGGTCAAAAACCTGCAAGAGACGGCTTTGCAGATTTTAGCAGACTGTGTTGATGACAGAATCGACGTAAGGAATAAGCATGTTCAGAATATAATTTGCAACTTTTTGCATGATGAATTACTCAAACTTGCCCATGATCAGATTTGCTTATCAGATTTGGTTGTGACTCGTAGAGTTAGTAAAACGATAGATCAGTTCACTGTTTCAACTCTAACCCAATCAGCTCTACTAAGGGCCAATTCCCTAGGTCATGACATTCCTCCCGGGCGTAAAGTAAGGTTTGTAGTCGTGAAGAACGTTACCAAAGATCCTGCTGACAGGGTTGTTTTGCTAGAAGAATTAAACCATTCAGAAGATGTGAGAATAGATATTCAATATTACCGGAATTTAGCCGTAAGAGCCATGTGGGCGATTTTGGCACCATTTGGCTGGAATGAGGATGAAATTATTGCGGGAAATAAGACATTGACATTATTTGATTTTCCACCGAGCTCTTAATCAATCAAGATTAGATCATTAATTTCGTCTTGAAAATTCGGCCATTGTTGTTGATATAATATTCGATTATAGGTCTGCTGTAATGTCTCTTGCTCTTGCCATTCTTCGCTAAAACCTGAAGTACCACTAGGACGGTGTACTAGCCACATTTTCACCCCACCAGTGAGTTTTTTTCTCCGCCCCAGTAAACGTTGATTACAATGATTATCAACAATATCGAGCAGCATCTTATGTCGTTTAGAATGATACTTCGCCGCAGTTATTACGATTACGGCAACACCTTTTGTCACAGCAACCTGATTTAATTTAGCCATACATCTTTTCAATAATATACGAGCTTCTCTATCTTTAACTTGCGAGTCGAGATGCATAGCAATCGGGCCATCAACGATAATCAATTTGGCCATCGTTATCGCCAACTCATTGACTATCCGGTCAATTAACGATGCAAACTGATGAACAGTGAAACCACGGCCGATGAACAAATTGTGCAGTAAATTATTGGCATTAGGATATGTCTCAGGAAAGCATGCGAGAACTCGCGCTGGATTGAACCGACACGCACCGTCAATCCAATGGACGTATTGTCCATCCATTAGAGCCATGGCAGCCCATGCTTCCGCATATTTTCGCATGGTTTTACCGGCAAAACCACTGCCGCATAAGCGATAAATCCCGCCGCAACGCGGAATGATTTGCTGTTCATCGATAACCCGCTCTCGAACTACAGGATAGCTTTTTTTTGTCATACAGGAGATTAATTGTTGCGCCATAAATAAGTTAACCTAACCCCAGATTAAAAGTAAAAATGAACGTTATTATCCAGTAAGAGTGGTAATTATCAGTGTCAAGATGTTTCAGCGTATTTTGTCTTTGTTCAAGGTGTTCTTTATTTTGTGGTGGCTGTAGGATAGTACAGGTCACAGCATGACACAAGGCGAAGATAACGTTTCTCGGATGGCCGGTATGGATGTATACTTGCCAACAGGTCAGAAACTTGGTGTTGTCTATGACGTAGTAATCGATACAGATGGTATTCGATGTACCCATTTGTTCGTTCGGGAAACAGATCACGAATTGGTAGAGGGGGGCATCAATGTTGCAGTACCTTGGCGCTGGGTTCGTGGAGTTCATGATATTGTATTGTTAAGGTGGTTTCCGCCGACTCCAATTCCGATGAATAAGTGAGGTCGTGAGCATGGCTATTGAAGTTCACATACTAGGGACCTCTTCGGCTCGTCCTACCGGTATCCGTCAAGTAAGTGGTAGTTTGATTTCATGTCGAGATGGTATTGCAGTTGTCGATGCAGGAGAGGGTTTTCAATCTAGGTTTGCCCAACAAAGAAAACGTATGAAATCATTTGAGACCTACAAATTAAAGTCGAGTAAGGTCGATGTACTTTGTTTGACTCATGGGCACCTCGACCATACCTGGGGAGTTCTTCCATGGTTACAATCCCTAGCTTTGGATAATCGCACTCAACCGTTGTTAATTATTGGCCCAACCACAGATGGTGTCATCGATGCAATGCTTGCTGATAAACCCCTACCAGAAGATACACCGCGTTCAGACTTATCGATACAATTCAGTTTTTGGCATCAACTTGGCAGCGTCTCTAGTAATCTTGGCTATGAGGTTAGATGGGTTCTTGGAGCAGTGGGCAGTAATCGTTGGATCGAGTTAACCGGTCAAAATGAGGTAATCCAACTATCGCAAATGCCGCAGCCCGATGGGTGGCAGCATAATCGAATCGATGCGATACCGACAGTACATACAATGCCGTCTTGTGCTTGGCAGGTGTCGGCAAAAAGCAAGAAGGGTAAATTTGATCGCTTACGAGCTACAGAACTAGGATTGAGTGAGGATGACAAGGCAAAATTAGCCGCTGGGACAGATGTTAGCAAGAATGGGAAATTATTGTTAAGTGAGGATTTTCGAGGTCAAGAAATTAGTGCACTCTCGGTGATTATATCCGGCGACACTGCAGAGATGGCGCCCGGTTTGACTTCCATAAGAGGTTGTAATTTACTAATCCATGAGGCAACCTTCCTAGACGATTTTACACAACACGCAAAAGATTACCTTCACAGCACCGCATCAGGCGCCGCACGTACGGCAATGGCTTGTGGAGCACAGCATCTTGTTTTAACTCATTACGGTGCAAGAATAAAGCAAACAACACCATCTCTGGATGAAGCAATGTCGGTACTGAGCAATTCCAACATTAGCCTTAGTGCTGCGAGGGATGGCGATCGAGTTCTGGTCGAGGAAACCGGTGAAATATCGCATCTTTATTGGCGAGATGATGGATGGACTCGCTGAGTCATCGAAGCGTTCATTTCAAGTGTATGGTACACTACAGCGACTTATGCGTTGCACAGCAATAGCCGCTCTGCTGGTTCTGCTGTTGTTGATGCCTATGGCATCATCCCAAACCTCTGCTAGAGATGCTCCAAACTGTCTAGATCGTGACATAAGTCAGTTACTTAACTCGGTGTCGGTTGATAGTAGTGTATGTGTGAAAATAAACTTAGGAACCCTTCAACCTGGTGAGGTTTATGACGTTAGTATTTCAATCATAAACGACGCAATTGATGTGTTATTTTTTGATCAAAATCAGATTTTAACATATGACGCAGGTCAATCATATCGTTCTCAGTTTAATCAAATAATTTCGACTGAAAATGCCTTGGGCGGCTACGAGTTTCATTGGAAAGTACCTGCGTCAATAAATCCGAAAACCTGGTATATGGTTCTGGACAATCTAGCCCACGATGGCGATAATGGTCAAGGTGACCAAGGGGGTTCAACATCTCAAGTAGGGGTAACTTTTTCACAAATTGTGGAATCTTACTGGACTCCATATCACGATGTTCTCCAGGTTGATGCGGGAAATTATGCAACTTTATTATCCGGTGATGAATTAATCCTCGATGCTGGTACAACTGTGGTAGTTACAGCATGGGCTCTTGATGGTGAGGCGGATGTTTACTTACAAACTCGTGCGATGCATGATTTGTATATAGCGGGGGGTGTAGGTCAGCTGTTTGTTGCAGATTTGGCATTAGAATCAATTACCCAATCAGATTCAGACACATGGATTGTACCGCAAGAATTAGACGGACAAGAATTGTTGATAATAGTCGATAACACCAATACTCCAGTAGGTGGGGGTACTGGAGATTCTGACATCAGGATAACTGTCAGAGTTGAATTAGCCCCAGTCCTTGCCCCGGTTATCAATGCCTCAAATAGTGCAGCAACAAGTCTTGGCCAACCGCTGTCACTGGACGCAAATGACTCGCCCAACAAAATTGGACAGATAGCAACATTATCTTGGGATTTAGATGCTTCAATAGATGTCGATTTGGATGGTATCTTTACCAACGATAATGATGCACAAGGGTTTGAAGTTGATGCATCTTGGACAACAGTAGGTACTAAAATAGTGACCCTAACAGTGAATTCCCCCAATGCGCAAACTGCATCGGTGAACTTCAGCATTGAAGTGACAGATATTGTTGCACCAACTCCTGTAATTACCAGTAGTGCAGAGTTATTTTCTGGTGGCTGGAAAACTGGTATCAATCAAGATACAGCATTTAGTTGCAGTTCTAGTACTGATGATGACGCCATCGCCAACTGTCTTTGGGAGTGGGCTACAGTATTATCAGATTCTAATAACTCAATTGCGATAAGTTGGCCAAATATCGGAACCTATGAAGTTAATCTTACTGTAACGGATCTCTCTGGTAATTCAGCAACGGCCACTACGACAATTGTTGTTGATGATTCCTCAATACCAAGTTTGGTTCAACAATCAATTCAGGAATTACCCTCCTCGTCTGTTGAAGATAAACCAATAACCCTGAGCGTAAATGCAATCGATACTTATGACCAATCATATCAGCTAGTCTATCACTGGGACCTAAATCCGACTTCGGACAGTGATGATAATGGTGATCCAACAGACGATCCAGATTATGTCGGTTCTTCGGTAGACGTTGAGTTCAAGGAAAGTGGGAGAAAAGATATTGTTGTCACAGTATTCGACCAATCTGGTAACTCAGATTCTCATGCATTTTCTATCAACGTCGCAGCAGCGGACAAGCCGACGGCTATGGTTGGAATAATCATGATTGTTTTGTTTGTTGGTCTGGTAACTATTTCAGTAGCGATGATTGGTTTTAGGAGATGGCAGACGGGGATTGCAATCCAACTTCTTGAAGGTAGAGGGCTATCAGAAACCGAGGCCAAACAACATATTGCAATGGTGAAACAAAGGAATAAAATTCCGATTTTCGCCGATGCTCCAGTGATTGCAGGGCTTAATTCAGGGCAGCAAATTGTAACAACTGAGCAACGTAACCAACAAAATCAAGATGCAGAATACCAATCAATATACGGAGCAAAATCAATGTCCTCACCGTCTACAGCAGCATTTGCACCTCCTCCATCGAATATTGCACCATCAGGGTTTGCTGCACAGGGGACTCAATACAGCTCTGGCTTACAAACAGCAGCAGCAGATGCAATGGCTATGTTTGCCGAGGAGGAAAATGAGGAGATAATTGAGACCAACACAGAATCTGGCGTTATTGAGAAGGTAACACAGGTGGTTAGTGGCGGTATCGAACTACCGCACCAAGTAAAATCAAAATTTGAGATGGAAGATGCTGAGGTGCCACTTCCATCAGAGACTGAGGTGGAAAATACTGAGGATACTGCAATACAAAAGGTCTACTGCCCGCATTGTTCAGCCAATTTCAAGATAACCATCCCTGAACACGACGAAGTTGTTGTTGCATGTCCTCAGTGTGCTAAAGATTTCAAACTGAGATTTGCTTGATTGTTTGACTATTCCGATGAACTTCAAAGCGATAGTTTATCGTAGGGTGAAGATGACCAACAATCATGAATGAGGACTCTCTAAGGCTGGTTAGGCCGGGGCTGCCTCAATCTGTAGACCCAAGGAAGCCAGCATTTTTCCTAGTAATGTTGATGTTGTTATCAATTTCCAATCCGGTTGCTGCTGATACCTCGATTTCACGAGACGATTTTGACGTAATTGACGCTTTGATGGAAACTCTCACCGATAGAATTCAGGGTGGCGAGCCAGATATTGCCCTCAATTCAGCACAAGGGGCTCTAGCACAGGTAGACGCTAGCGCCCGCGGCATCTCACCGAGCGATCCGCTGGCGGTGTCAAACTCATTTTTAGATGGAATCACGATGCGCGATTCATCACCATATCAACCAGACCATCCCCGGCCATACGAGTTTTTGATGGATGCCTCAACTCAACCCGATGGATTTCCAAACAATCTCTTTGAAACATTATTTTCAGTCAGTAATCTTGACCTCAATAACATCCTAGCAATCGGGATTAATACCTATGCAGTGTATGTAAACTTCACTTCTAGAGATAGTGGACCGTCTTACGAGGCCTGGGCACAGGGCACATTTACTGGCGAAATTTTTGTCAATGGGCAAATTCTGCTATTTGAAAATTATATTGATATTGACGGCGATGGTGAAGACGATTTGTCAGTGGCGTTAACAATTGAGGGAATTATTAACGAAAACGACGGATGGGGAGTTGAAACCAGTGGCGGATTTATTCCAATAATCGAACAGTTGTGGATTAACCCCACCTTCCAATGGAAAGTAACTGCACTTGATCAAACTGACCCCTTGTGGGATTCATTACAGCATTTGGAAATCAGCTTAATGAAGGGTTTAGCCTTTGATATCACATTGGACAATTCGGAATCATATGCCATTGTTATCGACACAAGATTCACACAGCCCCCACACGAATTCACTCTTGGTCTTGGAATTGAAAGAATAGAATTCAATGTTGCTCCACAGGATTTGGTCTCATTCCTTGCTGCGCTATTGATCGGCGGTCTCAACTCAAGTGACCTATCGCTTTCCTCAATTACAGCACCTTTCTCTGTACAGGTTAGAAATCCTAACGCTCCAGGCACCGATATTCAAACCGATTGTGAGGATGGGTCGTATTATGACCCTGTAGCAGACAATGAAGCACCGAGCCATGAGCATAAATGTGGTTTTGGAGTTGGCGTAGGCTACATACGCTTCGATGGCGATGGGGGGGGACAATCAGCGCCAGTGCTAGAAATGAGCTATCTCGATGCTGGCTTCCACCCGGAAATTGGTGATACGAAATTACCAGAGGAAGTAGATATCACCATCAGAAACGATAACCTTGGAGAAAACTCATTTGATTCAGTAGAGATATATTCTGACAAGGGTTCAGATGTATACCTCCATTATTATGAGGATAGAGCCAATGTGCAAGATGGTGATTCAGAGTTTGGCAATGTGACAGATGCTCGGGCATGGATTCATGGCTTACCGTCGGGAAGTATGCCACAACAAGAAATAAATTCGATTTTTACTATGATTGGCGAAGCTCCTAACTCAGTAAACCTTCCCGGAGAAATACCAAATCGTCTATCACTAATCATTGCGATAAAGAATTTTTCGGGAGATAATAGTGCGAATATTAATGACCCAACATTGCCGGTTAATCCTACAGATCCACCAAATACCCTGATTGCCGTAGTTGGTACGGAGTCCATCGATCGGCTGGAGTATAAATCAACCTTTGAGAGAGGTGGAGTTTCAAACGATAGGTCTTCTTTAGAAGTAACAATCGAGGATGTACCGAAAGCGATTTTGGTAGAGGGAAGTTTCCTAGTCTCACCAACCGGTGTGGACAGGGTGAATTACGATAATCCTAATCTCAATACTATTGCTCAAATATTTGATAATGCATTGCTCACCATAATTCAGGTTGTACTGGATATTGGCGACATAGTAAATTCACTGCCTGATTCAATAGTTAGTACAACCGGCTCGGACGGGGGAACCTTGGAAATTCACTGCTACAATCAAGTCACGGCAAATTTAGGTGGTAATCTTAGAGAATCAATGGAAATTGGTACGGTCGAATTATCCTTTTCAAGCAGTGATAACCCTGTAATACCCAACCAAGATCACATCTTAATCGCTGAAGACACCAATATTGAGCAAGTCATTGGTCGTAATGGTGAACCAATTAAACCGCTGGTGCCAGTTGCAATCAGTTTACGAGTTTCTGGGCTGTCTGATGTGGTTCAAACATTCAACCCAATTACCGATGTTAGAGATATCGAGATAATAGGTTCTACCGGGGAATCAATACTTGTCGGTCACATAAAGCATAATGACGGAGATCAAATTAATGCAATAACACAATCTGCCTTGATTTCTAATCGCCCCGATTCGTTAAAGATTATTCAAACTTCTAGCGCGCTTACCTATCAAGCCAGCACACCCATCCAGTCAATAACATACGGAGGGAAGAGCCCTGCACAGCAGAATTCAATTCAGCTCAACGGTCTACCCTCTGACTTCTCACTAACCTTGGGCGATACATTGGGATACACCGGCAATCAAGCGATTGAATCGATAATTATCCAATTAACCAATTCTAGCGAACCGAAGACAATGGATGGCGACCATTTCAGATTCTGGGTGAATCAAGACACCGCTGAAGCAAGCATGAGTCTCAAAATTTCGGACATAATTAGTCTAACACGACTTTCCCCACAAATTCCCGATGCTGTTGGCCCAGAAGGTAATTCAAAAATTGAGATGGTTAGAAGTCAATCATCACCGTTCTATATTATGTTTGAAGATGAATCCCAATATGATGACGAATTCCTTGGTATGAATGGTAGAGCAATACTACAACCACTTCCTTCTAATATTTCGTTAGAATTTCCCAGCACAGTAGACTCTTCAGGCCTTGAATTGCCTAGTTTTGATGAAGGTGAAGGCATAGAATCGTTGTCGTTCTTCTTAGGCGACTTGGTTGATTTTGGCAGTTCAGTCAACGATTTAATTTATGATTTCACCAAGGACTTGGTAGGCACTGATGGAGATGAAGAAGACTTCGCCCTTGGTTCAGAATTATTAACTGGTGAAACCTTCAACCTAACCGTTGATATGCGCAAGGGTTCCAACGTCATTAATGAGCCTCAATGGGCACATGGAATTGCAATGAATGTCAAAGAAGCAACAAGATTGAGTTACAATTTATCGCGCTTACCGTTACTTACTCAATCTGATATAATCACGTCAAATGAAATCCTGGCAGATTACAAGATTGACAAAACAGAAACAGCCACAGCGATTGATATCCTCACAAGGTCAAACATTACTGAAGCAATAAAATTGGTTGACGCGTTGGAAGACGGAGTGATTCTTGATGTTGAGTTGGATGGTTTAAATGAGACACTGCTAGCCGAAGAAGGTATTACATTAGACTTCAGACGGTCATGGCATAACCGGTTGTGGTTACCGCAATTACCTGCCGGTCAAATATCTCTCGAGTATGACTTTAGAATTATCGATGACATTCCGCATTATGAGTTTGATTTATTCTTGGGACAATGGAAGCCGTTGCGTGAGCAAATCAGTATCGTGGTAAACGGTCTTCAAGGGCGAGATATGGATTTAGTGATAAATGGTCTTGACATAACTAAACCCAACGATGTTAGCGTCAACGCATTATTTTTCACTCAAGATGACCTTATTGTGCCTAGGTTTAACGTAATTATGAACTATGATTTTGGCACTAACCTAGACTCAGTCTACACGACATTCATCGACAGAGTTGAACAAACCAGAGTAGAGGCACTGTTTATTGATGTTGCACAATCAATGGATTTTTCTGCTACAATTGGCGATATATTCAACATAACCATGACTGTACCAGAGATATTCAGATCGGAAACTAATGATTTCTCTGCCGAGAAACTGATGATTCAGCAAATGCGCTTTATTGACGGATTCTGGTGGCCTGCAACGACGTTCATGAGAAATTTACCTAGTGTTATGGATCTGTCAGCAGTACCTTCAAACGACTTTGATATTAGAGCCGATACTTCTTTCCAAGGCATGATGACTCTGGATTACCGTTCGAACGGGGATGACCTCGATTTATACCTCGAAGCAAGCGGCCGGGCGGTTGATTTCAGAGGCGATGTGCTGATGGTTGCTCAAGGCCTTCCATCGACTTTCAAACTCGAACCAACAAACGATTGGGGGATGCGAGTGGCATCATCGGGTGATGGTGTCGAGAGTCTCTACATGAAGCAAGAGAATGTGCCAGTTCAGCCGGGGGTAACGGTTGATCGATTAGAATTGATTGGAGAGGATTTGAAATCTGCCGTCATTAATATCAAACGTGGGCCTTACGAATATCCAGTAATTATTCTTGAAGATATTACTTCTGGTAGGATTGTTGCAAGCGCACAGGTTACGACTCAGCCGGGATATTATGTAGATTTCATTGGTGACAGAAAGTTCGATGGTAGGGCGGTAATGTTGGATACTCAATTTACCGGAATAATCCCAGTTTCGTCTTCTCTTGGAGTAAACGGGATGGTTTCTGATTTGAGTTTAATTGGAACTCTAACTGGAAATCGCGTTGAAACCACTCATATTTTGTTGGTCGAGCCGGTCACTTCTGCTCTCGCTAGTACGCTTGCTATGTTGGGGTTGTAATATGGTTGAAGAAGAGAACGGAGTCATTATCAATGATGAGGGAGAACTCCTCATCCACGAGGACTCAATCGTTGAAACAACCCAAATTTCAGCAGAGGATTTGGCAATTTTACAAGCCTCAAAGGATGCAGCAAAGTTTGTTCAAGAATTACAAAAAGAAATTACCCCAAATAGAGTTGCTACCGCAGGTTTAGTCATACTTTTGTTGATTGGAGCCATTTTCAGTACTTGGTACTGGGTCATTCCACGCGATTCAGTGATGGTCGAAACTCTCTATTTACAACGCAGTGGCCATTTGGTGATGTCCGAGATTCACAATACGGGTAGTAGAGAAATAACCGATGTTGATATCCAGATTACTTTCCAGTCTTTAGAGGGCGAGGTTCTACAGACAATGGGAATAGCGGTCGACTCTATTTCAGCTCACTCATCAGTAGCGGGGGATGACCTTGAAATGCTAGTCGTAGGTTATACCGTCTGGGACAATTACGTGGTTGCTATCGATTTGAAATATACAGACTATCGGGGTGATGAACAATTTATGCTAGTTACTCACGAAGTCGGTGATTGGGCATGGGAAGAATTCAAGGATAGAAATTAAGTAAATTCTCACACGATACCCCAAGCAATAAAACGCACCGGAACTGGGCTAATACTATGCAAAGTAGGCGTTCAGCAGGGGTAGTTATGTTCCTTGTGACACTGTTTGTTTTGCAGAGCGCTTCACATTTGGCAAAAGATGGCCCATCCATAATCGAAGTTGTTGATGATAAACCTCAGATTGAAAGAGTCCATTTTGAGCTACGAGATGATGTTTTTAGCGAGGCAGTTGGGATTTACAACTATGCTGAAACATCAGAGGAAAGACTAATTCAAGCAGATACAGTAATTGGGACATTTGATGAATTTGGTCTTGAACTTTCGCGCCCAATAAGTGCGGAATGGTTACAACCACGTGACGATTTACTACTAATTCTAGCTTCTACCCAGAGCAATCTTAAGGAGGTTAGAATGGCTGTGAATGAAATTCCTGAATTGGTCATTCGAGAGTATCTACCACCATCTGGATTTGTCCTCCAAGGGACTCAATCCGCCCTACATCAGGCAGCAAATTTAGCATCAGTCCATGCGAGTCATAATGTACCAATCGCCCTAATTTTACAGTCAGATTTACAAGATATCTTGCTTCTCCAAGGTAGCGAATCTGCCTTGATTGGAGAGAAGTTGAGAATAGAAGGGTGGTATGGTGAGGCAGGTCCACAACAAACAGTGTCATTTGCTGATGAATCTGGTGAGATCAAACAGGATTTAGCAAATGTTGTCAGCCAGTCACTGGAAAATATAATTCAATGGGATTCTGGTAGATATGAAGGTGATTTGACTAATGCTGATTTGATTAACCTAGCTAAACAACCATCAGTAAGTGTAATTCGGTACAATCCGGTCTTTGAGATTCAAAATAACAACGCACGCAGCCACATGAAAACCAATAACATGCAGTCTTACTTTACTACAGATTTGGATGGGTCCGGGCAAATAGTTGCTGTTGCGGATTCAGGACTTGATGAAGATCATGGGGATTTCGGTACCAGAGTTGTTGCAAATAATGATGTAATTAATGATGGTTCAACTGCCGATAGATGGTCGGGACATGGAACTCACGTTTCCTGTACCGTTCTAGGTGATGGATTTAGAGGCGGTTATGCGGGGGTTGCTCCTGCAGCTCAATTGTATTTCCAAGCAATGGAGAATGACAATACCGGAAATTTCCAATCCCCATCACTTAACAGTTTGATTAATTCTGCTTACAGTGCAGGTGCGCGCACCCACACTAATTCTTGGGGTAACAGTGGTGGTTTTGGCCAATATTCCTCTGAAAGTAGAGATGCTGATGACCGAGCAAGTAGTTATGACAGGTATTATTCGGGCGGCGAGGGGCTAACTATACTATTTGCAGCAGGCAATGATGGCCCTGATTCGGACACTATTACTCCGCCAGCAACTGCCAAAAATGTGGTTACAGTAGGAATGCATCAAAATCGCTACCAAGGAGCACCGGATTATATCATGCAAGGATCTTCACGCGGCCCGCTTGATGATGGTAGAATTAAACCAGATGTGCTGGCACCAGGTGGCTATGTTTGGTCATGTCGCGCCCAAGAAGCAGCCGACACAGGTAGTGCCTCTGGAAGCAGCACATGGTATCTTGAGTACACAGGTACATCGATGGCTACGCCAAATGCAGCTGGTGCAGCAGCGATGATACGAGAGTATCTAGAAGAAATTGCCCTCAGAGAATCCCCCCAAGGTGCCCTTGTCAAGGCTTTACTAATTCTAGGTGCTGAAGATGTTGGTACCCGAGACATACCCAATAACAACGAAGGTTGGGGTCGAGTAAATCTTAGAAATTCACTTGCACCACCTGATGGTCAAGGTGTATGGGTTGATGATAGATCGCTCCTTTCAGCCACCGGAAATTCAAAGTCTTACACATTCGATATCGACGATGGCGGTGATCAATTCAAGGCTGTGTTGGCATGGTCTGATGAAGCAGCCTCCACATGGTCTTCGACACAACTTGTCAACAATCTAAACCTAGAGGTTACTGACCCAAACGGATTAACTTACCTAGGCAATGATTTCACCAATGGACGTTCGACAACTGGCGGCAGTGCGGATTCACTAAACAATGTCGAGGTTGTTTTGATTGATTCGGCAATCGTCGGTACTTGGACAGTGGAGATAATCGACGCTAATCATGGCGGCAGTAGGGGCCAACCATACTCACTGGCAGTTATGGGCCATGGTATCAATGATCTGAAACCAGACATGGTGATGATTGAAGACGGTTTTACCATTGATGTGGCTATTCCAAGCGTTGGCCAAGAAGTTGAATTGGAGTGTGTAGTCGCCAACACTGGTAACATTCGTTCCGACCCATTTGAGGTAACATTGGAGGTTGATGGACAAGAAATTGGCACCCAGTCATTAGAACTGGGAGGTGGTAGCGAAAGAACGCTAGTTTGGTCATGGACCCCGCAAGTTTCCGGCGGGAATCTAGTATCATTTATCATCGATAATGACGAACTAGTAATAGAGACGCTTGAAACCAATAACCGGCAAGATATCACTATCAATGTATCACAACCTGGGGTTGATGTCACCTCAACTCAGGCGATTCAGCAGCTTCAGAATAATGAACAAACGTCAACAACCTGGCAAGTTAGTTTACAAAATACCGGATTACTAACGACCAATGCCTCCATCGTCGACACCGGTCTAGTTTATGTTCAAGACGGAACAGAACTAAATTGGTATGTTGGCCTTTCTGGCAATCAATACCAACTCCAAGGCAGCGAATCTGTGGAAGTCTCCGTTACGGTGGTTCATCCAAAATCCCCGGCCCCGGGAACCTACCGGCTCGGCATAAGTGCTACTGATATTGATAATTCTCTGACCGACACTTTGGACTTAGAAATTGTAGTAGATGAGATACCTGATGTGGGCGTAGATTCTGATTATGAGGTAATTCCAGTTAACCCAATCGAGCCAACATCGGTGCCGCTTTACCTGTTTAATTATGGCAATACCGAAATTGCCTATGACTTACAAGTACAACCGCCAAATGGCTGGGAAGCATATTTTGTCCAAGACTTTACAGAAAGCCAATTTGCTACAAGCTCGCCGATTCCAGTGAGTGATTTTGAAACTATTGAAATGGTCATTGAACCACCATCAGTAGTCCCTAATTCTGGCTTACAAACCGCCGTAACCATCAGTGTCAATTCTGTTACAGACCCTGTAGTTAACTGGATCATTGAATTACCAATCGAAGTTGAAGCTGTCAAATCGGTCGAGATTAGAACCGACTCTTCGCTCGTCAATTTATTACCTAATTCTGAATTAGTCACAGTTTTTACGATCGAAAATAAGGGCAATTTAGCGGTTAAACTATCCCCGACATTCATACTACCTCAAGGTGTTCAAATGATTAGTTCAGGAGGCACAATTGACTTAGGAATTGGTGAAACTGAACTCTATCTTGTTACCTTCCAAATTTCTAATAACGCTAAATCTGGAGAAGCCATTCTCCACTTTGATAATGGCTCAGATAGATTTACTTGGTCCGACACTTTCGACATCAAAATTTTCCCTCAGCCAAGCTTACAATTTCAAAAAGTTATTTTCCCCGGTGGTGAAGAATACACTGCGTCATTTTACGGCCCAGGCTCTCATCCCGCTGGTGCGGAGTTGAGATTCGTTTGGCAACTTACTAATGATGCAGACATACAATGGCAACCGATTGTCGTACCAATCAGCGATTCAGAATTATCAGTGACCTGCGACACACCACAGATGATTGGTTTTGAGGAAGCGACTGAATTATCGTGTACAGTATTCACTAGTGTTGCAGCAGAGCCGTTTTCTGAGCCAAATTTCTACCTAAAATTTTCCGGATCGGGAGCCGATTACACGGAACCATTCTCCCTTTACATTGGTGGTACAGAGGAAGTATCATGGTCTGAATTGACTTCTAATTCTTTCAAGGAAGGAGAATCTAAAGAAATTCAAGTATTGGTTACCAACTCAGGAACCTTACCATTCAATCATATGATTTCAGGTTCTGTCAACCAGGACTGGGATGTCGAGGTGATTGGTGACGGGATAGTTGATTTGGAAGTAGGTGAATCAAAAACCATCAAATTACTTGTTTCGCCAAAAACCGATGGGTTAGCCGAAATCACGCTGACCTTCAAGGCGGCAGAGAATCCTGAATCAGCAACATATGTCTTTGCAGCAAATGCTGAAAAACAGTCATCAGAATCAGCAGCCTTTGGTAGTCAAATAGTCCAAATCGGGATATTTTCAATTGTTATTTTAGCCATTATTTTGACAGGGTTGTTCTTACTGAAGCCTAAATCTAGGAAGCCACCAATGCCGATTTTACCAATGCCGACTAAAACCATAACCAATCAACTGGTAACCCCTGTACCACCTTTGCAAACCACACCACTACCCTTGCCACGACCGAGATTATCACAAGCCCCTCAGGCAACTGTGCCGATTGCACAGGTGAGTAAACCAGCAGCAATTTGTTGGCAGTGCCGCAGTCCAATCAGCGGAAAGGTTGTCGGATGTCCGCAGTGTGGCGCTAGGTACTGTGGAAGTGATTCAAAAACCTGTAAAATTTCAGATTTAGAAACCTGCTTAAGTTGCCAATCTCCTACTTCGGGTTTTGTAAGCGAGTAAGCATATTTCAGTTCATCTTTTTCCAAACATGAAAGGATAGGCTTTTGATACTTAGTCGTTCACCCCCAATCATGGTCAACCGTGGACAAACCATTTCACGTTCTAATCGAACGGCATTTTTCTTGGTTAGTTTGATGGTTGTATCGCTTTTACCGATGATAGCTACTCCGGTCTCCGCAGCAGCAAGCATCAACTTAAGCGTCAGTCCAAACTCACAAACGGTAAATCCAGGAGATTCTGCTGAATATACCGTAATAGTACGAAATACGGGAGATGATCCGGTCACTGTTAATCTTCAAGCAAGTAATGAGCCTGGTGAAGATTGTAATGGTTTTACCTCAGCCATTGGACAAATTCCCGGACAAATAGATGCAGGTCAATCGGAAGAAACCACGATGAATGTTACAGTTGGGCAAACTGTTGAAGCAGATACAGCTTGCGATACGACGGTTACCGCAACAATTACTGCCGTGATTGGTGCGCCGGCGGCGGAAATACCAGAACCATCGACCCAGACAGTTACTACAACCGCAGGAGATGGCTCAGGTGGCGCGTTTTGGGGGGTTGACCTTTACTTTGATAATGTGAAAGATAGAAATCAGAAAACCCTAACCTATACCGGTTCGTCTTCCACACTAACCTATTTCATAACAGTAGAAAATACCGGTCAACAAAATTCTACAACAGTCAACCTGACTCTCGAAGAACGTGATGATAGTGGTTGTGGTAATTCTGGAGATTTAAGTGCAACCTTGAGTAAAAATACAGTCACTTTAGACGCTGATGAAGATGATAATACCGAGGTAGTTGAGGTAGAAGTTGAGGTCCCAGACGGACAAGAAGCTGACGATTATTGTTGGGAAGTTACCGGAACTGTGACAACTCCAAACCCGACGGAAGAGGTTTCGGATACGGTTGATTTGGAACTTGAGGTTCCCGTGCTCAAAGAGTGTTCTATGTCGCTATCAAAGACAAGTTTGAATCTCAATCCCGGACAAGAAGGGACGTTCACTGCGACTCTAACCAACGATGGTAACAGCGACTGGACTGTATCAATGGCGCGCACTGGCGAGCGGGCCGGCTGGGTTTCTTTTGACGGTCCTTCCAATGGAGTGCTGCCTTATGCCGACGGCTCTGGTTCGAAAACCTTCGACATGATTGTAGTGCCAGATGATTCAGAAAATGCCGGCTCATCTAATTCGATAACCATACAAGCTAAAGATGGCAATACGGTAAAATGTAGCAAGGTAATTTCAATCATACTTGGTCAATCTTTTGGCGCTCAACTAAGCCTCAGTACAAGTTCACTAGGCCCAATAGAGCCCGGAGAGAATAAATCCTCCACTTTGACTGTGACCAATACAGGCAATGGGCAAGACAATTTACGAATATCTGTTTCAAGTCCGCCATCTGGTTGGGGCGTTCAACTTGATCAGTCAACCGTGACAGTTAACAGCAGACACGGTTCTGGCAAGTCAGTTAATGTTCAATATTCTGTAAGCGTGCCTTTGAACGCACTTGCCACAGAAAGCATTGAGCTAACGTTCTCGGTACTTCCAGCAGGCGGCGGTGCAGCCTATCAAACGAAAATTCTCACAGTGACAGTGAGCGAGACTCATGGCATGTCAACTAGTTCGATCATACCTGTAGACAGCCAAGGATATATTTCTCAAACTGGCGATTACAATGATATTCTAGTGTTCCCTATCGAGATTGAAAATCTTGGCAATAATGACGACGTATTTCGTTTCTACACCAAGCAACAAAGGCCATCATCGGGCGGTAATTGGGATATCTCCTTCACGGATTCACAAGATAATTCCCAAACCGAATTTAACATCCCTGCACGGCAAATAGTCGTAATCAATGTCAATGTACTGGTACCAAATGTTGGTAATTACAATAATAATGACATCATTATCGAAGTGACTAACCTCGAAGATTCCAACTCTGCCGATGACAACGGGGATGGATTGCCTGACAACAAAGCCCAATTTAGTATCAGGGCAATCAAAAACAACATTACCTATTCGATGGATGCAAGATTTGGTGAGGGAGAATATTCTTCAGTCACTATTGACAATAAAGCAGCATCAGTTATCCTCGCTCCAGAAGGAGTCATGATGTTTGAGTTCTGGATTGAGAACGTTGGAACACCCCAGGTTGGCCCCTCGGGGTTGTTGCGATCAGATTATGCAGTAATCGACATTAATGGACTCGAAGGAATTGCCACCAGACAAATTCTAATCGACGGGAACTTGTATGATGAAAGTATCCCTATCACGACAAAATACGCAGTATTCAACTTGTCATCCCAATCTTATGTGCTAGACGATAACGGCAATCCGTACCTCGCCGAGTCGGTGGCAGGAGCAAATTCCATTATGAATAGTAATAATATCAGCATATTTGGCAATGAGGTTAGAAAGTTTAAGCAGAAAGTGACGGTAATTGTCGAAGTTAGTCCAACTGCGCAGACTGGAGATGCCGGCGTCTTAGAAGTGGTTGTGTTTAGTCAGGAGAATGCTGCCGACAGGACTTCTGGTAGGCTGATTTTAAACTTGGAAGTACAAACCATCTATGATATCCAATTTAGCGACGAAGTAGAGTTGTATCATGATTTGGAATATCCTAGCAGACAAACAATACCAGTTACCATCACCAATGATGGTAATACGAGGACTGAATTCATTGTTTACACTCCTGAAGGCTTCCGTGGTTGGTCGGTGCTGTTAGAAGAAGATAACACCGAATGTAGGGATTACAACGACGATTTGAAGTGTACGCTAAACACTGGTGAATCAACAGTAATCCAAGTAATCGTTCGTCCCCCCAATAATGCTGAAATCAAAGACAATTACACATTTACTCTTTCCGTAGACCCAGTTGTGGACGGCGAACCGATGAAAGTTGGTAGAGAAAACATCGAAATATCCGTTCTCGGGCAACCAGACGAAGGCCTGCTTGGCCTAGGACTATCTCAAGAAGAGATTGCTAGCGGAGTTTATTTTATTGTGGGATTGCTATTTGTTGGATTATTGTACCGAACTGGTAAACCGACGATCGTGCAAATGAGGCAGGCAGGTAAGGCAAAGAAGATGGCTAAATTGTCACAAAAAATGGCGGTAACACATGGCGAGGGAATATCAGTCAACCAAGCAATGCTAGCTAATATGCCGCCGGTACGCTCTGCCAAACTAGGTTGGTTTGTCTTGATGCCAGTGACCTTGGGAATTTACACCTTGGTAGTCAACTATCGAATTGCACAGGAACTCAAAAACCGAGCAAATATTGGCCCAGGAGGTTTGATGCATACGGTTTTCATGATAATTCCATTCTACAACTTATACCGTGGTTTCCAATTCGTTGGCGAAGTAAGGCAGCTTGAAACTGAAACTGGGCATTCTACTAAACTCTCAACATCTTCGCCTTTGACTTGGTTCATTCTTGGCATGACACTGTTCCCGTTGCTGAGCATAGCATTGCTCTTCGTTTCGTTCCTGGCGCTCGTTCCGATATATCTCTTAGCCGGCGAGTTAGTCGCCACGATTTTGGCTTATGCAACATATTATGGCATACTTTGGTGTTTCGCCAGCCTTCCGTTCTATAAAATATGGAAGATGATTATAGAATCACTCAACGCGTCATGGGCATTAAAGTTCAGCAATTAGGCCCTCAAAATAGATCGTAAAAGACCTGAACATACTGCCTTTCGGGAGCAAAAAAAAATCAAACATTTGGCAACCCTTATTGGGGGGTAATTATTGGATGGTTTGCTAAGCGTATGCTTTGCACTGGGTGAATGAATGTCCGGATTAGAATCAGTGCCAAGTGCATATCTCTCTATCGGCTTTCTAACCGTTGTTGGGATACTAATGCCGCTGACTAATTTCATCATAACTTGGGTCGTCAGGCCAAGAGTCGATCCCGCCCGGCCACACATAACAAAATCCTATCTTTTGGAGGGCTACGAAAGGGACCACAGTCTGTACCCTAGGAGATTAACAACATTCGAGTGCGGTAGCGAACCTGTTGGTGAAGCGATGATTCAATTCCATTTCCAATATTATTGGTATGCGATAATTTTCTTGGTTTTCGATGTTGCATTCATGTTTTTGGTTCTTGGAGGCATGGTCGCCTCTGATGCAACAGCTGCTGATTTAGCAGACAGTGCCCGAGACAGTGCAGTTGCGAAGGCAAAAGATGCATTACTCGTTTTGAGTGCTTACTTTGCAATTATGTCGCTTGGCGTTTGGTATGTTTTTAGGAAACGAGGTAGAATCTACATTTGAGGTGGGACGATGGCGGATACCGGAGAGAATTTTGCAGCCTTCAACAGCCGTGCCTTGGTTGAGATGGTTGGTGGCGTGACTGACGAAGCGCTCAAAGTTACCCGCATTAAGCAGTTCCTCAGTGTTTTAGCGGGTCGATTTTTCAACTGGGCTGGTAGAAAATCACTCTTTACACTGCACCTTGGAATAAAATGCTGCGCAATTGAAATGGCTGCAGCGGCTACTCCGAGATTTGATGGCGATAGATTTGGTGTTCTATTCCGGTCCTCGCCACGCCAATCAGATGTTTTACTTGTCAATGGCCCCATTTCAAAGAAATTTGCCGATAAAATCGTTAGGCTGTGGGAGCAAATGCCGGAGCCAAAGTATTGTATTGCGATGGGTGAATGTGCTATTTCAGGTGGCCCGTATTTCCAATCTTACAACATCCTCGAGGGAGTTGACACTGTAATACCAGTCGATGTTTACGTTCCCGGATGCCCACCGCGACCGGAGGCACTTATCGATGGCTTCGGCCTGCTACGCGAGAAAATCATCAGAATCGGTGGTGCACCAAGTTCCGGCAGAGATTCTGAGAAGCCAATTATTGTGGGTGATGAGTAATGGGTATGGCAATCACTCTAGAACAAAACGCCATAGCAGTTACTGAGTGTGCTGACGCAATTAATGATCGATTTAGCGGCAGCGGTATCAATGCCGATATTATTCAGCACTCGAATGCTAAGAAGTACTCATTTGTGCGAATAACCGCCCCCCCTCAACATTGGCAAGCACTTGCTAAGTGGATGAAATACGAGATTGGAGTAAATTACTGTTCAATGATTACCGGCACACATTTCCCTGAAGGTGGTAGTGAAAGAGGTTGGGAAGTAGTTTACCATTTACTTCGTCAACCGATTGTTGACCAACTGCCTGATACCAATACGGTGTTTGTTGCCGAGAAGATGCTTGGCTCACAAGTCCCAGTTGAGTTTGAGGTTATCATCAGCCTACCAAATAATGACACGCCATCAGTCCCCACGGTCCAACATGTTTGGATTGGTGCTGATTGGAATGAAAAAGAAACCTGGGATTTGGTCGGGATCAACTTCGAAGGGCATGAAAATATGCACAGAGTTCTCAACCCACACGACAGTCCAGAAGGCTTTCATCCGTTACAAAAGCAACATAAAATCCGCTATCACGATTACAATGAAATGTATGATGATGCCCAAGGTTTCGTTAGAAAACCGGCAGACGAGGGACGGGTAAAGTGAGGTGACACCATGGCACAAATGTGGATTACTATGGGCCCCCAACACCCGATGACCCACGGGTTGTGGACACTCAGAGTCAAAGTCGATGGGGAGACAGTCGTCGATACCGAAGCTGAATTGGGCTACATCCATCGAGGCGTAGAGAAAATTTGCGAGGCGCGAGATTTCACCCAAGTAACGCCTTATTGTGACCGTCTGTGCTATGTAAGCGCCATGACATGGTCTAATTCATACATCTATGCTGCGGAAGATTTACTCGAAGCTGATGTCCCTGAGAGAGCGGAGTACATCAGGCTAATCTCCGCTGAATTGCAGAGACTTGCCAGTCACTTGATGTGGTTAGGTGCGTTTGGCCCGGATATCGGCAATTTGACTTTGATGACATGGTGTATGAGAGACAGGGAAATGTTCCTTGACCTGCTGCAAGAATTAGGAGGCTCAAGAATGCATTACAACTATCCAAGAATCGGCGGTGTGAAACGAGACATACCAATTGGATTTGCTGACCGAATGATTGCTAAGGTAAAATTGTTTGAAAAGCGTATTGAAGAATACGAAATGATGCTTGACGAATCCACAATTTGGCTAGTTAGACTTCAAGGGGTTGGCTACGCTAACGCTGAAGAGATGGTTGAGGCCGGTGTTTCAGGCCCGAACGTTCGTGCCGCAGGAGTCAACTACGATATTCGCTGGGCTCATCCTTACTCGGTCTATGATGAGGTAGATTGGGAGCCCGCTGTCGAGAAGCCAACCTCGGTAAAAGGCGCAGATTGTTATGATCGGTATCGAGTTAGAATCGAAGAAATGCGTCAATCGTGTCGGATGTTACTAGACGCAATCGAAAAAATTCCTGGTGGAAAGAATACGCATTATTCACCTGGCGATGAGATGATTTACACTAAGGCACCAACCAGAGCACCAGAAGGTGCAACTGGTTTCAGTAACTATGAGTGTACGAGAGGGGCATCGCAGTTTTACATTCTCGGCGGCGGAGAAGGGAGAGGTAAAATGCCTTACCGGCTATCGATTAGGTCGCCAATGTTTATCACAATTCCATTCGTTGCCAAAACAATGATTGGTTACAAAGTCGCTGATATACCAGCAATAATGGGGAGTTTTGACCCCTGTATTGGAGAAACTGATCGATGAGGTGAGATCATGGATGACAAGTATGACCTCAGAGAATTGATTTTTTCTACCTTCGACGACTTAATTCCTTCACTGCTAGAAGGAACACCTCTAGAAGAAAGTTCTGGGGCAATTGCCTTTGGCCTTGCAACATTTGCGGCGGTGAATATCGTATTTCTAATGCTCTTTTTCTCACAATTCGCCATTCTATGGATTGAGCGTAAGGCCGTAGCCAGAATGAATGATAGACGTGGTGCAACAACTGCCTTGCGTTCTTTGTGGGTTGGAGAAAATGGAGTCACAGCAGGTGATTGGTGGAATATGTTGCCGTTTGGACTAGGCAAGCCAATCGGTAGTGTGAACAAATGGCTAAACAACAAATTTGGTAACCGCGATGAAAAATTTGCTACGGTTGATAGAGTCAACAACCGCTCGTGGATGGGTTATTCAATCTTCCCCGGTTTCTTCCAAAACGTTGCGGACGGCATGAAGTTCCTTGTCAAAGAACATATGGTGCCACAACGCGCTGATAAACTAATTTTCGAAGTATCACCGTTTTTGATAGTCTCTTCGACCCTATTAATTCTCGGAATTATTCCATTATCTAGCGGCATGTATGCAACCAATCCAGATTTGTCAATTCTTTACGCCATCGCTATCTTTGGCATTGCTCCAATAGGCGTCTTTTTTGCCGGCTGGTCATCGAACAACAAGTACACCTTGATCGGTGGCATTAGATCTGCAGCTCAATTAACAGCGTATGAGATTCCACTATTGCTTACTTTGTTATCTGTTGCTATACTAAGCGGCACATTCAACATCATAGAAAGCATTCACTTCCAACACTCAGCCGGTTCGTGGAACTTTTTCCTCATGCCACTTGGAGCAGGACTATTCCTGTTGACTATGATTGCCGAGGTGGAGCGTGTACCATTCGACATGCCTGAGGCCGAGGCTGAATTGGTTGAAGGTTGGTGGACTGAATATGGTGGCATGAGATTTGGTATGCTGTTCATGGCCGAATATATTCGAACATATGCAGCTTGTTTCTTATTCACTCACTTTTTCCTCGGTGGCTGGCATCTACCATTCCAAGGACTGATTAGTCAGATACCAATTTTGGGTGACCTGTATCTTTTGATACCCGGAGCCATCGTAGTGCTATTGAAATCTTGGTTGGTGTTCTTACTAGTCTTCGTTTGGGCCAGATTCTCTTTGGCGAGAATAAGAACAGACCAGATTCTCGAATTTGGATGGAGAATTCTGTTGCCACTTGCGGTATTGCAAGTAGTTCTTGCCGGACTTTATCGCTTGTACCTGTTCGACCCAACAGCAATGAAGGATACTGATGCTGGTGGTTGGGCATGGGATGCGTTTGGGATACCCATGCTGGTGCCAATTGTAACAACCATCGTCTGGTTGGGAATTTTCGTATTATTCCTCAATGATGAGGATAAAAGTGGAAATACCGAGCGTATGTTCCACGTCTACACAGAAAAGCCTGCGGGAACTTATGTCCCGGGGCAGGAGTGAGGTGAAAATATGCCAATGCACCCCCATGCAAAGCCGAATTTTAGAAATCTATTTTGGTATCCGTTCAAGATTACCTT
>CAYPPO010000020.1:12188-33009 GCA_964412625.1 uncultured Candidatus Poseidoniales archaeon | reverse complement strand
ACAGGCTCACAGTTTGTTGAAAATGTCAGTGTTGAATATGTTGCCTCTGTCACTGATGGAATTCAAGAATATATTGTTGACATACCTCCCGAACAAGATCGTACATCATTCTATTTTGTGACGAGTTACGCACTATATCAGAGCAGTGCCGGCCCATATCACTACACTGAGTTAATACAAAATGTTGCAGGTCCAGTTTACGAAGAGACAATAACTCCGGCAGCACCTAGAATAAACTCTGCGTTTGTGTTTGGAGAACTCTCCGAAATAACGCTTGAATGGTTAAATGACAATCAATTATCAGGAGAGGAGTATACTATTTGGAAGAACTATGGCAGTCCATTTGGCGTAAACGAAAACCAAGTCTCGTTTGTGTCGGCGGATAACGGTTGGATTATTCATGATTCTGGAATAATTGATACCGGCTCAACTTTCACCCAGTTTAAATTTATAGAAACATACCAAATTCCAGCCGAAGTTGAAAGCATGGTTTGGTACGCAATAACTGTGAAAGATAGTTTTGGTAATGAAAATTTAGAAGCGTTTGCAGGGTCTGGTGGAAATGCTTTGAAAGTGAAAGAAGATACAATTAATCCAACAGCGACTTTCAATGTTTACGATGCTAATGGTGATGCTTACACCAACCCTTCATTGGTATCGGGCAGTTATACAGTTAGAGTATTACTTAACGAGAATTTACTGACCAGGCCTACAGTATCAATTACGACTAGCTCGGGAGGACAAGTCACTAACGGTGAAGCCCAAATGCTGCTTTATGCTGATAATTTATTGAACCCTGACAAAGGCCCAGAGTATTATTATGCCTTTGACATATCTAATTCAATTTCACCCGGAGTGCTAAATTTTTCTATTGAGGCAGTGGACGAAAGTTCTAACACAGCATTCCTATTTTGGAATGAAAAAAGTCTAGATGCCCAAAGGCCGCAGCTCTCAGTATACTCGCCATCATCTGAGGATGATGGTTCAAAGTATCTATATGGAGAGGTAATCACAATATATGCAGGTGCTTCAGACGATGTCAGAGTTGATACACTTCAGTATAAGTTTGTGTCATATACCGAATCAGGTTTCTCTGAAACATTGGCCTGGGTGGAACCAGATGCCGTCCAAGACATCAACGGAGATGGCACAGCCCTACTTTTCACTCATGAAATTAGTGCAGGGAATTTTGATCCCGGAAGGCATTCAGTTGTAGTCCGGGCGATAGATTCAGCCGGCAATGAGGTTACTGATGAAGTGATATTCATAGTTGATTACTGTAGAAATAGAGAGGATGGTACAACAGTCTGTAATTACGAAGAGGAGTTGAAAGATGATCCAGAGCCAGTTATTGTCGAACCATCATTTTCCGACCCTCCATATGTGTTTGTATGGGTCTCCTCTGGAATTGCATTTATTTCGATAATTTTGATGTTACTTGTCATAAGTGCTGGTATGAAGGGTCCAAAGAAGAATAGATCTGACGATGAATATGATGATGATGATTGGATGTCAGAATTTATTGGTACAACTCAAGATGTAGATATGGATTTAATCACCAATACAACTCAACCTGTGCCGGCAGAACAGTCTAAGGACGTTCCAGAAATTGAAGAAGAAGGTGAAGATCCATTTGCCGTCAATGTTTTGCAAAGAAAGGCTAGGAGAAGCAAACCAAAGTCCGAGCCAGAACCCGAACCTGAGGACGATGATGACTCATTCTTTGGTTTGGATGACGATGATTTTGAAGATGAAGAGGTCGAAGAGAAACCGAAGCCTAAACGTAAGGTAGGGCGACGTATTGCTCCGAGAAACGCTCCTAAACGTCGTCCAACGAGGCGTCGAAAATCCGAGGATTGAGCAGATATTGCATAGATACCTCAATTAGGGTACTTTCAGTCACAGCATTATGGCAGACATTACAGTGGATGAAAGCGTTGCTAATCTTGTTGGGGAATCTGAGCATGTTATGGAGTCAGTAATTGATTCATTCAATCCAATCAACAACAAATTGAATTGGTTACTCGTGGCAATGCCATTGGCGATAATTTTTAATTTTCAACACAATCTTACTATGGCATTCCTTTTCTCAATGATTGCCATAATGCCGTTAGCATTCTTAATGGGCAAAGGCACTGAAGAAATTGCTTTGCGTACTGGTGAAGCCATAGGAGGTTTTCTAAACGCAACATTTGGCAATGCAGCAGAGTTGATTATTGTCGGCTTGGCGATATATGCTGCCTCAAATGACCCTGAAATAGTTGAAACAATGGTAACAGTCACCCAAGCATCGCTAATTGGGTCGATACTTGGCAACATGCTTCTAGTGCTGGGATTAGCAATGCTTTGGGGTGGTTTGAAACACAAAGAACAGACATTCAACAGCGATGCAATTCAAATGAATGGAACTTTATTGCTACTTGCTGTAGTTGCTTTCATAATTCCCAGCGCAGTCCATCATTCAGGCGGTACAGTATCCGACGTTCAAAATATATCTCAATACGCGGCGATTGTGCTGCTAATCATTTACGGCTTTGCTTTGTTGTTTCAACTGAAAACTCATGCGCACGTATTTGCTACTGAACCAGGCCACGGCCATCACGAAGAACCAAAAATGACCAACAAGAATGCGTGGATTTTGCTAATTCTTGCAACAATACTTGTAGCATGGATGGCGCATATTTTGGTTCATAGTTTAGAGGCCGCAGTGGTTGAATGGGGTATGCCAGAGTTATTCATAGGGGTAATATTGCTACCGTTTTTTGGTAATGCTGCCGAACATTTCACTGCAGTTATTGTTGCAGGTAAAGACAAGATGGATCTCTCCATTGCAATCGCTGTGGGAAGCAGTGTGCAAATCGCCTTGTTTGCCGCTCCGGCTATGATATTATTTGCTTGGGCGTTAGGAGTTCCACTAACTCTTGAATTTGGTATGCTAGAAACCGCTGCAACCTTTGTTTCTGTATTGGTAGTAAATTCAATTCTTGCTGATGGTAAATCAAATTGGTTAGAAGGCGGCATGTTACTTGGCAGTTATGTAATTTTAGCACTAGCATTCTTACAATTGTAGGTGATTAGTGGTGCAGATAAATAGCAGGTTTGGTGTTGGATTGATGGTTGCCTCGGTATTACTATCGCTACTTGGAACTATTGGCATCACTATCGAGGATTCAGTAGAATCTATTCCTACACCCAATGTGCCCAATTCAGTATTTTTTGCCGATGATCCAGTGCAAGATAATCCGTTGTCATTACTTGTATCAGCTAACGCTGATATCACCTGGGATAGAAGTGATGTGTTTTTGGTAGTAGGTGATAGCGATAAAAAAGCGCAATGTGATGGGTTAAATTTTATTGAAAGAACCAATCAAAATACTGAGTTATGCACCCGCAGCGATAATGATTTTGTTGCTATTGGAGATGACAACTCTTCCGGGTTCAGTTGGTCGGTAGAATCTGGCGAATATTATGTGGGTATTGGGAGTCTCAACGAGATATCAGGAGAATTTGAACTCAATATTGATTATGAGGTAGAGTTAACACTATCTGCAGCAGGATATTTTATCATGGTATTGATGTTGTTCAGTGGCTTTGTTTTGAACAGATTTCAATAGTTATTCGATACCGTCATAGTATGATTCTACGGATGAGTTAAGTTCTTGTAACGCTAATTTTTCATCTAATGTTTTGGTAACTCCATCCAGTCTAACGGCATTTCCATCCACCCACATATCAACGCACCTAGCGCCATTGAATACTAGATTAGCTAGGTGACGGTTATTTGACCTACCGCGCGGAAACATCCTAAAATCATCAAGGTCCCATGCAACCCAATCTTTGCTACCTTTAGTTATCATTTGGAAGGCATCCTTGGCGGGAAGTAATGTTGCATCCCAGTGATCATGCCTCTGAACAAGCGCTGCTGTTCTAGCCTCAGCAAGAATATTCAATCCATTTCCCGATGATGCGGCACCATCAGTACCGATACGTACGTCGACCCCTGCTGCCGTATATGCAGGTAATGACAGCGTCCCTCCACAAGCTAATTTCATGTTGGATGACGGACAATGCACAACGGTCGCATCATGATGCTTGAGCAGCCTAATTTCATTTTTCTTAACCCAACTGGCATGAGCACAAATGGTACCTGGTTTGAAAAAGTCGATACTATCAAGATATTCAACGGGATATTTCCCAGTCTTTTCATAGCAATCAGCAACTTCTTTTCTAGTTTCACTAACGTGAATGTGTAGCCTTCCATTCCGTTGTTCAGCCAATTCTGCAGCTCGAACAAGGGTTTCTTCACTACATAAGTAAACTGAATGTGTAGCGATAGCGTATTGAATTCTATCTTCCGCTTGCTGCTTATTTAGAAGATTGTCTAACTCATCAAGCGCAGATTTTGCATCAGGATGTGAGGGTAGAGCAAAATCACTGACCGGTCCACCAATCAAGCCGCGGATTCCTGCATCATTCAGGACGTTGCCTGTGATTGCAGGATAGAAATACATGTCAGCAGCAAAACTACATCCAGTTGCAATTAATTCACATGCAGCAGCAGTGGTTCCAACTCTAACATATTCGGTATTTAACCGAGATTCGGTAGGGAATATCGCTTCATTCAACCACTTATTAAGAGTAAATCCGTCGCTAAAATCTCTCGCATTCAATTGCATTGCTAGATGAGTATGCCAATTTTGCAGTGAACGAGTTAGCAACTTAGCCGAGCCATCGATAACCTGGCGAACATCCTCATCGCCATTTGATACAGACCAAGAGCCATTGTCATGAATTAGAAAATCACCTAGGTGCTTTTGGCCCGCATCATCATACAGCACAGTATTTGTGTAACGAGCCGCAAATTCTGAAGTCATCAAGCACCATTCCTTGGCGATGGGTTGTGCATGGATTATTTAATTGTCAGTAATCGTTTGAGAAATTTTAAGTTTGAATTTCTCAGCACTGTACTCTAAACTAGCGATACCAGGCAAGATTCGCCCAGCAAGATAGTTCAGGCAAGCACCTCCACCGGTAGAAAGATGCCCCATCTTATCACTAATGCCGCGATTCATAATTAGAGTTGCAGTGTGTCCTCCGCCAACTACAACATAACCACTGGATTCAGCGCAAGCGTTCAACATCTCTATAGTTCCCAGAGCAAAATCTGTTAATTCGAAAACACCAGCCGGACCATTGAGGATTATCGTTCCGGCTTGTTTAATTGCTGCTGATAGCGCCATAGTTGAATTAATCCCGATATCGAAGATCGGTGCTTCGATAGGTAGTTCGTCGATTCGCAGATCAACTCGATTATTTTCGACATTTGCCGCTAAATCTGTTGGTAACCTAATCTTCTCTGTGAAATCATTGAGCATTGCTTTGGCGGTTTCCACCGTTTTGTGATATGAATCGCCAAGCTCGTTAACTAAGAAATCATGATTCTTTTGACCAATATCAACGCCAGAGTATTCGATTAATAGATTTGCCACTCCACCGGTTGCCCAAATTTGATCAGCGATACCTTTTCTAAGCATATTGTCAGCAATCGAAATTGAGTCTTCAACTTTGATTCCGCCTACCACAGCAATACAAGGTCGTTTGGGGTTTTCCAAGGCAACATCAAGGGCATCGATTTCTCTTTTCATCAATTCCCCAGCGACGCATGGAAGTGTGTGAGTAAAGCCAACAATTGATGGCGTGTTACGATGCGAACAAGCAAACGCGTCATTGACAAATATGTCTACTACACTAGATAATCTTTGAATTATTTTAGTTTCAGCCATTGCTTCGAAATTGCCTTTCACTGAAACTTCCTCAAGATCCATCCTGACGTTATTTAACATCAAGATTTCACCATCTTGTAAATTTTCAATCGCTTTCATGGCTTTTTCGCCGTGGATGTCTTCTACCCACTTAACATTACGACCAAGTACTCTTCCCAGCTCCCTTGAATGTCCTAAAGTATTGGTAAAATCCTTCTTTCCTGGTCTTGATTGATGTGCTAAGATAACGACCTTTGACTTAGCTAGCAGGTTAAGAGTTGGAATAATTGCTCTAATTCTAGTATCATCCAAGAATTCTTGATTTTTTGGCTCTAGTGGACTATTAATGTCAACTCGAACCAGTACTGTCTTGCTTTCGACATTAAAGTCGCGCAAGTTCAGAACCCTTGCCATGTCGAGGCCAAAGGTTGACAGTTTTTGATTTCTTCTCGATTTAGCAAATCTTGTAAAATCAAAAAGATAACATATTTTTACCAATTATAGTTACAGTTTTTCAACATTAACTCGCAGCCGCTAACATGGCGTCTTGGTCGACAGATGATTTGTCCGGACCGGATGGTGAAGATTGGCGAGTTCCTGTGCAAGAACTTGAGGCTAGATTGAATAATCTAAGTCAAAGACTAGCTAATGCCGAAATTCCTGGAGCCCTAATACAGAATCCCGTCGATTTGTACTACTACGCCGGGGGCAGACAGAATGGTACGTTGTTCGTTCCAGCCGCTAATTCTAACGCTAGTATTTCTCAAGGAGGCGATGGGGCCAGATTTTTCGTCAGGCGGTCAATGAACCGGGCAATATTTGAATCAGGGGGAGGTGATTCACCTCTTGTAATAGAAAAATTCCCTAGTTTACGAATGTTCGCCGAAAAATTGTCAAAACTCGGTCTTGAACAAGCACCAGGACTGCAATATGGTGAAATTCCAGCAGATTTCGCGCAGAAATTCCGCTCAGTTTTGGCACCATTAGGCAACGCAGTAGATTGTACGCAAGAGATTCATCAACAACGGGAGGTAAAGTCTGATTGGGAAATTGAGATGATGCGAGAAGGAGCAAAAATCCAACTGCAAATGTTTGATGCAGTAAAGCAATCAATCGCAACAGACGCAACTGAATTAGCAATAGCTGCTGCTGCCGAGGAAGTTAGTCGGCGATATGGATTTGGCGGTAGTGTTCAGATGCGCAGGTTTCCCCTCCAGTGTGATCGAGCAGTGGTAGTATCTGGTAGAGCCGGAGGCATACCTTCATTCTTTGATTCTGCTGTCGGCGGTATAGGGGCGAATCCATTGGCAGGTATGGGCGCAGGATTCAACAAATTGAAACCAAGTCAGCCAATTTTGGTCGATCTTGTTCATGTACACCGCGGCTACGTAGTTGATGCAACAAGGATGTATTGTATCGGTAGATTGCCTGAGGCATGGGAGCAAAGGTTGTCCGATATGATAGAAGTCAGCGATAGTGTAGTTGCTTCTTTAGGTCGCGGTGATGATTGTTCAAAGGCGTGGGAAGTAGGTTCACAATTGGCTAACTCGATGGGATATCACGAGCACTTGATGGGTATGGAACCAGACCAGAGTAAATTTCTTGGGCATTCTGTAGGTCTCCAATTAGATGAATCTCCGGTGGTTGCCAAAGGCTTTGATAGGCGATTAATCAAAGGCGGCGTAATGGCAATTGAACCAAAATTGGTCTATCCAGATGGCAGTATTGGTATTGAAGACACCTGGCTGCAAACGGATGAAGGCTTGGAAAAAATTACCCACGAGACAAATAACCAATGGTTAACTTATTGCTAATAATGAAAAGCATCCAATGCAAGGAGCAGGCATGCCGGCTAAGCCGTATTCATCAGGCCATATTGGGGCAGTTGCTGCAAACTATACGCAAATGAGAATCTCAGGCGCGGTAAAACAACAACTTGTGGAACTTCTTTGTGAAGAATTAGACCGCTTAGTGCCTCAGATGGAATCAGAAACCTTAGCACAAGACCCAGAAAGAAAAACGCTCGATGATCCTAATCGTACCAGACTAAATTATAACCGAACAAGAGAGTTGATGATTGACAGAATTGCCAATATTGAATCAGTAGGTTCAGCTGCTGTTCAAGCAGGCATTGAGCATACTGAACAACACCTTGCCAAGATACTCAAACATGCAGAGGCGGCCGCCGAGAAAGATAGGGTCGGTACAATAAAACCCCGCCATCTGGAAATCGCGGTATCTGGAATGGGACTAGGTGGTGAAGAAGATGCTGAAGAATTAGATGTGGTTGAGGAGACTGAAACTCTGGTCGTGGGTCAAGGCGGGGGCGTTCTCACTCGTTCATCTCTACTTTCGCTAGCAAGAACTCACGCAAAAATGCCTGTTACCGATGACGCGGTTGAGGAGCTAATCGATACTTATTACATGGTTGTCGAGAAGTTAGAGGGTGATATTAGAGCTCATGCGCAGTTAGGTGGAAATCCAGTGCAATTCATCGAATCGATCAATCGCATGAAGACTCTAATGTCATTGGGATGGATGCGCTCAATGCTTGTTAGGGCAGCAACCAATGCTCGAGAAAGAGGTTACAAAAGAATAGATATTGAGCAAATTGTTCACTTGGACCCATATTGATTCAGGTGCATTTGTTAAAATACTTCATACCTGAGCATCCCAAACAGAGGTTATACTGATGATAGGAGAAGCAGCCCCTGAGTTTACATTGAAAAATACCGCAAAAGAATCGAAATCACTCTCTGATTACCGTGGCAAGACAGTAATTTTAGCATTTTATCCAGGTGCATTTACTGGTGTTTGCGACAAAGAAATGTGCGCATTCCAAGATAATATGGCTAAATTAAACAATGCGTCAGCAACTGTGATTGGTATTAGTGTTGATTCACCTTGGGCGAACGCTGAGTTTGCTAGAAAATACAACCTTGAGTTTGAATTATTGTCCGACTTAGACCGTGAAGTAGTTGAAGCATATGATGCGAAGTTCGTTGGACTTGGCGGCCTTGAAGGATATGTTTCGGCTAACAGAGTAGTCGTTGTTGTTGACAAAGATGGCGTAGTACAACACCGCTGGGTAGCCGAGAATCCCGGTGTTGAGCCTGATTATGAGGCAATAGTTGGATTAGCAGAATCTCTTTGAGCCATATATTTTGACTGGCAGAGATGATTGAATGTTAAATTCAACCATCATTCTGTATGGATTATTTGCTGGAATAGTAGCCATTCTCGTAACTGTTTCAATAGAAAAATTTGGTGGGCTGATTGGTGGAGTTCTTGGTACAGTACCTTCTACAATAATCCCTGCAGCAGCAGGAGTATATGCACTTGAAGGCGATGGCGCCCTGACAGCTAGCATGTCTGTGGTACCTATTGGCATGCTGATTAATGGCATGTTTCTTGGGGTCTGGATTATACTACCAAAATACATTGCTAATGAGTCGTTGAAACTCCCCATTACCGTGTTCTTGTCTCTGTGCACTTGGGCCGTTTTAGCCCTCATTAGCCTAATTGTCGCGCGACAGGTAACTAATGGCATGATCAGTGAACTGATGTTAGGAATGGTCGGTTTAGCGCTCCTAGCAATTCTGTCAATCATGTTTAATGTAAAGCACCGTGCAACCCCTAAAGGAGAAAATAAAGTGCCAATTTCTATTCTTTCACTCAGAGGTGTTGCAGCAGGTTTAGCCATCGCTGCATGTTTGGTATTAGCAGAAATAGGATTGCCATTTGTCGCTGGTCTAGCCAGCGCTTTTCCGGCGATATTTCTCACTAGTATGGTCGCTCTGTGGCTCTCACAAGGCCCTCAAGTGCCGCAAGGCGCAGCAGCACCAATGATGCTTGGTGGTGCCAGCGTCTCAGTTTATGCATTACTTGCAATGTGGTCATTACCGTCTTTTGGAATTATCTTTGGTTCGGCTATTGCGTGGTTTGGCGCAGTAATATTGTGGACAATTCCCGCATTTTTCGCGCTAAGAAAGTACCATTTGGGTGTTGATTGATTTCCATGAAGGGGGGTTAAAGAGAATCCTAAAGGAATCATTCATCTTGTGGCATTGAATTTATTTCTTTATCGATTACTCAAAGAAAATCCCTAGTCCGAAACTTCCGGCGAAGGTCATCACGAGGAAAAGAACGACAGATAAGACGGCCCCCACCATCACGCCTCCGCCGTAAGCACCTTTTTTTTCAAAATACCAATCAGTGACTAACAGGAACAATCCCCAGATGAAGATGAGACCGGCCAACACTAGCGGAACAATCGTCATGTATTCGTAGAAGCCCATGGAAGAATCCGAGCCACACGAAGAGCCGTAGGAAACGCACGGATTGAAATCAAAATTGGACTTCTGATTCACATACGAAAGCAGCGAGAGTACAACGTAAAGGGCTAGAATATGCATTATGCCTGTTCCAAAGGTTGGTGCCGGTTCTTTTTTCACCGCAGCGTTTTCCTTGGCTGTCGGCCCTTCAGGGTCGACCGAGGTCGATTTGGTTGCGGGAATCCAAGACGTTCCGTCAGCACTCAACGCAAGCCCCAGGGCCTCGGCCTGCTGAAGGATCTCGTCACGGTTTGACTGCGTCATGTGCTCAAAATAACAACATTTAGGGTATATACCTGTTGTGAGTTATCGCTTAATTTGACAATTTACTCTCAACATCAGACAGGCGCATTTCATTCAATTTCCCTTCAGCACTGGCTAATTCCTGTTGACAAAATTCGAGTAATTCTGCGCCTTCCTCGTATAGTTTAAGAGTTTCATCAAGAGGTATTCCACCTCGCTCCAAGGATTGGACAATTTCTTCTAATCGTTGTATTGCTTTGCTGTAATTCATTTCTTCACTCATCTTATTCACCTTTTTGTTCAATTTCATCGACTGTGGCTTTTGCTTTACCATCTGATAAAGCCAAAATAATCTGTTGGCCTTTTGTTAAATCTTGGCTATTACTTACAATAGAACCGTCTTGTTTGGTTATCATACTGTAGCCTCTGTCCAAAACATTTCTTGGATGAGCAGATTTCAATGCCGAGTTTAATACTGCTAGTCTGGTAGTTTCATCTGCTAGAGTTTTTTGCATCGCCAACTGAATTGTATTGTCTAGTAGTTGTAATTTCTCTCGAGCATTACTGAATTTACTGGTCACTGCAGTTGTCAATCTGTTTGATAATTCAGCAACTTGTTGATTTGCGTTATATATCCCTTTGAGAGGTGCGTTGAGCAATCTAGATTGAAAGAACTGCAAATTATGGCGGCAGTCTTGTAATAATCGGTTAGTAGATTCATCTAGTCTCTCAAACAAATTTTGGATGAGCATTTGGTGAAAGTCGTATTCAGGCACACAAAGTTCGACAGCATTTGATGGTGTTGAGGCTCGTAAATCCGCGACAAGATCAGAAACCAATAAGTCTGATTCGTGTCCAACAGCTGATATTACCGGAACCTTTGAGGCAATTATGGCTCGGACTACAGGTTCTAAATTAAAAGCCCACAAATCTTCAGGTGCACCGCCGCCTCGGCCGACAATAATTAGGTCTACAGGGGTCTGATTGAACCTATTTGCAGTATCTGGATTTGATAATTTTCCCGCAGCCAATATGCCTCGAACAATCTCATTTGCCGCATTATCTCCTTGAACTGTAACGCCAATAACCGTTCGTCTAAGGCCAGGCCAGCGGTTATCAATCAACCGATTCATGTCAGATAATGCCGCTGAACCAGTGCCAGTGATGATTGCGATATGCTTGGGTATAGTTGGCATTTCCTGCCGCGGCCTGTCCAGCAAACCTTCAGTTCTCAGCGATTCAATTAGTAATTTCTTTTGCTCCTCTAACAAACCTAATTTATTGACGGGTTCGATTCTGTTCACCACTAACTGGATTTTTCCAGCCTTTGCATACAGATCGAGATTTGCAATTACAACGACAACGCTACCTTCTTCGATAATGGGATCAATATGGCATCTTCCTTGCCAAATTACCGCACTTATTTGACCATCTGAATCGCGCAGTGTAAAGTAAGTATGGCCGCTTGGATAGCGTTTCCACTGCGTTATTTCACCGGTTATAACTTGATTTTGGAATAACTGGTCATGTCGAATTGTGTTTCTGATCAAGTTGACAAATTGTCCCACAGGTATTGGGCCGGTAGTGACTTCGCTGCCTGCCCTCATGTGGCAAAACTACAGTCATCGGTTATTGAACATGTCCGAAATCACTCTTCAGAAGTTTGCTTAGATAATTGTCGTCGTTGCTTGGTTTGATAATTTTGTCGTAACTCGACCTCGTGTAATTTCTTTTTGATTTTGTTGCGTAAAAATCGAACGACAATCACTACTGCTAAGATGTCAATGATAAGTATCAACCATTCAACATAAGTCCAGTTATCGAACATATCAATCACTCATAAGCGCGCATTAGTGTGGATTTGACAATCGCTAATTGGCATTTTACTAAAGCTAAAGGTCGTATTTCGTTTAGTCATGTAATCCTCTATTTCTAGAGGCATAAATGTGCAATGGGCGACTTGAGAAGTACCCAGAAAAGGTAGCTTACCACCGCTATACAGTTCATTATTCTCGTAATGAGAATCGGCATTATCCATTCAATCGCCTCATCGGACATCCTTGTGGCGAGTCCACCGACCGGTTTGTTTGTTGAAATACAAACCAGCCTTCTTCATCCATTTGTTGAACTTTGTAGCACCAGCGCCAGTTCGTAAGATGAAGTCTTCTCGATCCTCTTGTGCTTGGATGTAATCCTTAGCCGCAAGTGTCTGGTCAATCCAATCATTGATGTCCATCAAGCCGCCGCCCAAGGTACTCTCTTCAACAACCCTACTCATTTCATCGGCACTTGCGCCGGTTTGCTCAAGGTCTTTCTTAATCATATCATTAACTGACGAGAAATCCATCGCTGCCGGCTTAGGTGGAACAGCGTTGCGTGGTCGCTTATCTTCATCAATCATGATCCGATTGCCATTCACCAAGCGTTCCTCAACACTATCGGCTAGCGCTGGCGAGAAGTTTTCTTCACATTCCCAGCAGATAAATGACCATTCATCTGGTTTATCCATATCTCTTGCTTGACGAGGGTCCATCTCATCACCGCACATGGGGCAAGCGTGGAAAATCAGTGCTGGTACAAACTTACGCCTAAAATCAACAATGTCTTGTGGAGTCCCTTCCAACTCAAGCATCTCATGATCTCTCGCCGCTTCTAATCCTCGAGTTTCAAGTTGGTCTCTAATCTTCACTTTTTGATCGTCTTTGCCTTCATCGTACAGATTGTTCTCTAATTTGACAATTAACTCAACGGTCTTGCCCAAACGATTCATGATCAACTTCTTGGCTCTAAACGCTTCAACTTTTGCAATTTTGAGGCGTTCTTTTTGCTCCGCGAGTTCAGTCAATACGTCCTTTTGCTTACGCTGAAACTTAATCTCTTCAATTTTCGAATCGACTTTCTTTTCTGGTGCCAATACCGATGCTAAAAATCGCTCTTTGCCGTGTGAAGAATGGCCGGAATTGATAATTGAGATTACCCCATCAGCGATGTCAGGCTTTAATCCGTAATTCTCAATGAGCATGTTTCGATCAATTTTCTTCAAGTCACCAATTTTCAAGCCCGCATCAGCCAATTGTTGAGCGGTTGTGTCATCAATTCCACGTCTTAATAATGCAAGATATGTGTCTTTCTTTGCCATTGCATCCCCTCCGACAAGTGCAGGCCATGAGCCACTCCTAAGAAAAACCTCTCCTACCAAAATTTACCAATATTTGCTATTTTTTCCGGAAAAAGGCATTATAGTGAGCCAATTCACGCTTCTTCATCAATTCCAGCAAAATCCGTTGCCAGCTCAACCCAATCATCAAAATCAAACTCCTCGGGTCGGGCCTCCATTCTTTCATCTTCGACTAGATTAGCATAAGCGACCTTCCACCGTGCTGAGTACCACTCTGGGATTCGACTTAATCTTCGGGGCACTGACCTCAAACTGGTTTTCAATTTCTTGCGTCGTTGACTGAATGCTTGATGTATTATTTGCTTGACTAAGCGTTTGTCTACAGCAAAATTCTCGTTGCTCGGAGTCATTTCAATGAAACACGAGTTTACCTTTGGATTGGGACTAAAGTGGTGTGGCGGAACCTTGGCTAAAATTTCACAATGCCAATCCAGCAGGGCGGTCATTCCAAGCGATCCAACATCTGATTCGTATTCCATAACTAAGCGTTCAGCAAATTCTTCCTGTACCAGCAGAATTACCTTGTTTAGGCGTTCCCATTTCGAACGTAAATACCTTGTTAATAGTTCGATTAACGGGGAAGAAATTTGATACGGAATGTTAGCGATAACTTTGGTTATATCCACCGGCCAATTAGTTTGCAAAGCATCACCTAAATGAATGGTTAACTGCTGATTTGCTAACTCAGAAGCGAATATACCCTCAAGGTGCTCTACCGCTCCAGCATCAATTTCAATGGCGGTTACAGTGCAGCCCGTGGCAAGCAAAGCATCTGTTAAAACTCCTGGGCCAGGACCAATCTCTAACACATGATCATCTTTGGCAACGCTGCCAAATTCGATTGATTTAGCAATCAAATCATCATTGATCAAAAAATGTTGGCCAAGAGTTTTGTCGTTATCTTGTTTGGTACGCAACAAATCGACAAGTTGTCTAGCTGTTCTCATGCTGACACCGGTAACAGGAGTTCTGTGAGTCGAGGTTGTAGGTTTTTATCTTCAATTTCAGCGACAAATCGCTTGGCGAGAAGTTCTGCAGAATCAATTGAACATGCTTCATTTAATTGTTCAAGAGAGGTGAATCCGTTTGAACCGCGAAGTTCAACCATTTGCAAAGCCTTCTTCTTTCCAATTCCGGGAAGCAATTCGAAGGCATGCTGCTTCAGAGACAGTGGGCCAGCAATATTGAAAAACGATTTTATGAAGTGAATTTGATTCTCTTCCACGAACATTTGTGTCACTAGCGGTAAGTCACTAATTGCGCTATTAGACAGACGGTCAAGTTTTGCCATTCCTAGGATTTCACCGACCGCTGTACGCTTATTAGCGTCAACGCCAACATAGATTCTTTCCCCTACTGTAATCGCAGGATTCTTTGCCGCATATCGACCAAGCATCATTTTACCTTCTCCTAGCGCAACGATGACATTGGTTTTTGCATCGTTTTCTATTACTCTTGCCCACACTTCATCATCGAGCGGTGTAGGTCGACGTGATTTTTGCTGGCGCGGTCGGCTATTACCCCTATTTCCCGCGCCGCGACGATTATTCCCCCCTCGACGCTGACGATTATTTTGTGGCCGAGGTTGCGCCGGTTTAGCTACTTTTTTTGGGATCTCGACCCGACCTTCTGCAGGCCTAGAGGGCAGATAATTCGAAGGACTAGCGGTAGGTTTTTTGTCTACTTTTTTTGGAATTTTGATGTTGCGGTCACGATTGAAACCGCTCATACCAATCACCTAACTAGCATCACTCGAAGCCAACATGCTGTCTTACAATGTCAAGAATTTGGTTGATTTCGGAGTCATCGATAGCAATTCTCTTCGATACCAAAACGGTCTTTACATCATCAGGATACATTGGAATCAATTCAGCGATTTTCGCCGCTAAATCTGGGTATTGAGCAAGTTTATCCATCTCACACAATGCGGCTTTCAGTGTCTCGAAAACTTCTGGATTAGTTTTGTAGCCGTTTCTGTTGTCACTAGCAGCCCATTGTGCATGTTGAAGGGCAGCGACTTGTTCATAGGTTAGATCGCCTCTTCTCTCTTGAGCGCCTTCAAGCATATCTCTAACGGTTGCGAAATCAACATATTTGTCATCTTCAGTCATAACAATCACTCCAGTGGTCGAAGGTGCTCTGGTCGAGCGATTACGGTCTTCTGCATGTTTCCATCTTTAACTGATACAATCCATGCAACTCCTTGGCGCTTTTCGATAAAACCGGTTCTACCATTGAATCTCCTGTGAGGCATACCCATTTGTTGACCTCCGTCCAAAACAATTGCAACTCTGTCGCCTGCTTCATAATCATGCATTATTCTGCTGATATTCAAGCGGCTACGCTCGTTTTTTCTTCTTCTTAGAATGCTTCGAGTTCTTACTCTCTGACCCTTGGAACGCTTCATGGTTTTCGCCTCCTTAATATCCGATTCAGCATATTGCCATCTTCGGAGCAAATTGCCGACCTACCAATTGCATATAAGCACCGCGACAAAATCTTCCCACATTCAATGCTGAAAAATTCTAATTTTTCACTCCAAGTAGAATTAAAATCATTCAAGTAAACGGCCTTCAACGGCTAGGTCTTCATAATCTTGCATTGCAGATTCTAATTCTTTAGACAGCGGTTCGATTTTTTTGCTTGCAATTGTCTGGGAGCCCGACGTTTGTGTAATGATGAAATTTAAATCGAACTCGCTTGAGGTTTCCTGGAAATCGCTCCTCTGATGTGCTCCACGACTTTCTTTTCTTGCTATTGCGCTGCGTATTGTTGCTTCTGCACTATCGATCGAACCTAACAAATCGAGGGCAAGCGCTAGATCGGTGAAACCTTCTGCACTAGGCCTAACGTCAACGTCTTTTGCGGCTTCTTTTATTTTGATTAACTCTTCTAAGCCTTGGTTTAACCCTTCACTAGAGCGTAGCACACCACAATATTTCCACATCAAATCTCTAACAGCCCGCTGTAAAGGCCTTGCCAACTGTTCGCCTTTGGTGGTTAATTGGTCGAGTTCTTGGTTGGCGGCTAATATCACGTCCCGGTTTCTTCGCTGAATATTTAACTCAGACGAGAACTTCGATGCCATTTCACCAGCAATTTTTCCAAACACGAGAATTTCAGCAAGCGAGTTGCCGCCTAATCGATTGGCGCCATGAACTCCAGCCGTACATTCTCCTGCTGCATATAATCCCAAAACATCGGTGGCGTGGGTTTCAGCTTCAACTACTACTCCGCCCATGCTGTAATGAGCGGTCGGGGCTACTTCCATTGGCGATTTTGAAATATCCAGCATCTGAGATTCCATGAATTGGCGGTACATTCTTGGTAGTTTCTCTAGTATTTTTTCCTTGGAAATATGGCTTATGTCGAGGTAAACACCGTTATTTTCTGTTCCCCGTCCTTCTGAGATTTCTCGATAGTTCGCCAACGCAACTCTGTCTCTGGTTGATAATTCCATTCTTTGCGAATCATAGTTAATCATGTAACGTTCACCATTGATATTGGTTAAGTGTCCGCCTTCGCCTCTAACTGCTTCAGTAACTAATGTGCCTGCTAAGGACTCGGGGTGAACCATGCCAGTTGGGTGGAACTGTACCATTTCCATATCTGCAAGCGTACAGCCTGCCTGCAGAGCCAACCTCATTGCATCACCGGTATTTTCGTCCCTTCTGCTTGAGCTTCGACGCCAAATACGAGTATGCCCTCCTGCAGCCAGAATAACCGAATCTGCAAGATAAACCGTTCTTTCACCGTTGACGATGTCAAATGCAATCGCTCCAAAACATTGTCTATCGCCATTCTGTTCGTCAACTAATAGTCTAGAGACGTACGTCATATCTTTAATTGGAATTTGTAACTCTTCAACCTTGTTAATCAGCGTGTTGAGAATTGCTCTACCAGTATAATCGCCGGCATAACATGTCCGTCTGTAAGTATGCGCTCCGAAATAACGCTGATCTAATTCACCGTTTTCATTGGTTGCAAATGGAGCACCCCATTCAACTAACTCATTTACCCTATCAGGAGCATCCTTGACGAGAATCTCAACTGTCTTGGGGTCTGCTAGACGATAACCTTCTTGGTACGTGTCAACAAAATGGTGAGTCCACGAATCTTCAGGGTCTACGGTTCCAAGCACCGCATTGATTCCTCCTGCAGCCAGGGTTGTGTGTGCGTCGTTGCGAATTCGCTTGCCGATTATCAAAACCTCGGAGCCTTGCTCATGTGCCGCTATCGCAGCACGGAGTCCAGCACCACCGGAACCAATCACTAGTACATTGCAAATATTTGTTCGATAATTATTGTTCATAACAAGACCTCGCTGGGGTTGTCAACCGTTCCCCAAACCAAGCCAAACGCAGACAAATATAAGGGCGTGCACGAAGGATTTGTGCGCTTGTTCAAATTAATCGGCGTGGATGTCGCCAACATCCAGCCACAAGACCTCGCACTTCGCTTTGAGCAATGACGCAACGCTAGGTTGAGTACGTCCATTATCGCCGTGCACGGTCTCTTTGACATAAGTGCCGGATTCACATCGTAAAGTGAACTCAACTTCGATTCCTCCGTCGTCATTAATTTCAATCATCGGCTCGTGTACGGCAACGACATCTCTCCGTCTGATTAAATCGGCTCGTCGATGAGCGACACGATCTGGTGTTCTTTGGGCTAGCTTAGTTCCTTCAAGTGCCATAATAGTGGATTTGATAGTCTCTGCGTCAGGTAGATCAAAGCAAGTACTTCCGGGTACAGGCATAGCCAGTATGCGTTCAATCAGTTCGGCCTTTGTGCCGGTTTTTACTAGGTTATGTTCAACGCAAATGGCCTGTAATTCACCCTTCTTCAGTGCGGTGAGATTTTCCTCCTGAAAACCAACTGGCTCCGTAACAATCTCGGTTGGTAATGGGGTTTTGTTGTCTTTCCTCTTGTCACCGCGCCTCGGTCTTTTGTTACGAGATTTATTACCTTCCTTAGTCAAATCTAACGGAGCTGTCAAAACGCCATATTCTAATTCAGTCATTGGCTGTAATCTAAATCTAATCGTGTAGGATTTGTCAGCAGGGGTATCTTTAATCCTGACAACCTCGCTCCTAGTTGAGGATCTTAAATCCGAAACTTCAATCGAACCACCTGCTTTTTGATTGATTAATTCCTCGAGCTCCTGGTAGTTACAAGACCTAATTTTTGGTTCTTTTAGTTCCATGACAAATGGTCTGCCACGCCCCAGACATCGGACATCAATGTCCTCTCTACCCATGCCGTGGAATGAGTGTTCTGCTGCCTCTAAAACTTCAAGAATCGGGTTGCCAATCAAGTCTTGAACACTTGATTCATATTGAAGACCGGTGTTGTCACACTTCTCACATCCTCTGCCTTTACAAGCCCTGCAAGGCCATTTTGTTTGTGGAATCCCCCGTTCCAGCTTCCGGTATCTGCCGTAGATGTAGTGAGCGCGCACGTCAAGCTCTACGGTTAGGGTTAATACATCAATCAACGCAAGAACATGCGGTTTTTCATTAACTAGAGTGACACCTTCTAATCGAGTGGTCAAATTGCGGGCAATTTCAGTCACTAAACCGGTTTTCAAACCGTCAGAACCCGTCGCACCGTAGCGTTTCCTTTCAGCATCCTCCTCTTCGATTTGGTCCTTGGGAAATCTCGTGCCAAGTTGTAAGCGTTTAATCTCGAATGGCTCAATACGATCGTAGATTATCTCGGCAAGCAGACCCGCTTCTTCGAAGAGATTTTCACAATATGGACACAACGGTATCTCCTCCCGGATATTGGCCAGGTGACTATTCTCGTCGACAACGCTTTGCCGAATTTCCATGCCCGAGTTCTCAATCGTCTGCTCGAATCTTTTCTTGCCACCAAGTCTTCCCAAACAAAAGTTGCAACATCCACGTCTAACCAAATGCTTGAGACCCGCAGGATTGGGTGCTCGAGGTATTTCTTCCATGTGTGTCCCAAGTTGTTCTGGACGGTCAGGGTCTAATTTCTCAGGCTCATCCTTCATCTCCCCATCATTAGACTGCTCATCCCACAGTGAATAATCGGTTTGTCCAAAGCCTGCACTGGCATATTTCATCCAATCTTCTTCGTTATCTTCAGGCACAAACATCACCACTGCCATGGGGCCAACCCCGGTGGAAGCAGCCAACGCTCACAGCATCTATTCAAGAAGATGACGGCCGTTATTCCATCATTCGCGTTTGTCGAGCATATCTAAAACGCCAGCAGTAACAGCAAGAATTCCTGCGATTATTGCCAAATAGAATGAGAATCCCGAACTGTATTCAACCAGTCCGCCATCAGTCGGCTTCATTATCAGCCAAATTACTGCACCTAAGATAATCAAGCCGCCAGAAATCCAACTCGTCAATTTTCCGAAGCGCTCAGCATTGGCTGGCAGTGTTTTACCAATTTGGGACATCACCAACATTAAACCTCCAAGTAACGCACCAAATGCTCCAAGCCAAATAACCAATCCACCAGTGTTTCCAGCGGTATTAATCTCTAGACATTCTTGCTTGGCATCTTCAGCAATTTCTCGCCCTTCTGAGGTCGGTTCACCCTCTCCTGAAGCGCTTAATTCTAGAAGAAATCTTGCAGTGTTGTCACAATAGGTTTTCGTTGAACCGCTCAGCGACGCCTTTTCGGGGAAATCATAGTCATATTCGGCCTCGGGATCGTCGCTATTCAATGGAATACCATCATCGTAACCGTCTCTTAGCATTATGTACGGAAATTCACAATCAGGGTCACCGTTTAACTCAGGACAATCAATCGATAATGAGTTTAGTCCGTAAGAGATACCAGTCTCATCTTTCTGATCGACTAGCCATGAATTGGTAAATTGAACAGAGACGGCTAGTAAGAGAGCAACAGCAAGACACCCAATAGCGGTCCAAGCCATGATTGGTTTCTTTTCTCCTACCGGCCCCATAGCCATCGAAGCCATGCCAACTGGTGGCGTGTTCATCATTGGTTGGGTCATTGGCATTGTCTGTACCATCGGGTGAGCCATTGGTTGCGATTGTGGAGTTATTTGTGGCTGTGGAATTGTTTGTGGTTGAACAGCGGATTGCGCTGGAATAGGGTTAGGCATTGGCATTGGTGCTGGCGGCGTAGTTGCCGGGATGAATCCCGGGTAATATTGTTGGGTGTATCCGAGGGCCTGGTCGGCAGGATATCCTTGGGTGATCAATCCATCGTAGTAGGTTTGGCCATCAGTCATGTATGTGCTGTTTTTATTACGATAAATAACATTATTCTTGCTCAAAATAAACTGATGTAGACGG
>CAYPPO010000020.1:0-12088 GCA_964412625.1 uncultured Candidatus Poseidoniales archaeon | reverse complement strand
CCTCCATTAACATCGCTAATATGCCTAGGGCAGCAGTAGTTAGAACCAAACTAGCGACCAGTGATAGAGCGATCATTGCCGCTGAATAGATGCCAAAGTTACTGAATAGTCCCATGGGCGATAATGCAATTACACTAAACCCTGCAATATCTGAAGCCGCACTACCAATCAAGGCAAGACTACATGCACCGCCTACCGCAACCAGTGCTTCATTGTGTGACTGGCCCTTTTCTCGACTTTCCCGATATCGTTCAGTAACGTGGATACAATAATCTATACCAACACCTAACGATATCGTTGCGATGGTTACTGTTACTATATTCAGTGAGGAACCTGCGGCAAACATCAATCCATACAACCACACGACCACTAATAATATCGGAATTAATGTAATACTGGCTTGCTTAAATGATTTGAAACCAATCGATAATGTGATGAAGACAAATAAGGAACCCAGAATAAGCGAGGATTGCATTTCATTTTGCATTGCGTCTGAAGCAATATATCTGGTAACAGGCCGACCAGTGACCATTACCCAAGTGAGAGGCTGTTCTTCACTTTCCTCGCCGGCTGCTTCCTGAGTACCGGTAGAGAGGTTGGTAAACGCGCTCAAATCACGCCACAATTCTTCCAAGCCTTCTCCCATGCCGGGGAAATCTTCAGGAGATGTCATACCAAAACGAATTAGCATTCGGTCATATTCAGCGGGATTTCCATTGATATCTTGCCACGGTTTTAATGGATCTAACTCAACATTTGGCTTAATGTAAAGTTCAACAATGCTAGTAGGTATGTCGGGTATTGGCCCAACACCGGGAACTCCGTGTAAGACCAAGAAGCCGTAGAAAAAGGACAGGCAATCTCTATCAGTCAAATCAAGTAATGGACCCGCCCCATCATCAGAGCAATTCATACCATGCCCTTCTACATCGGATAGCCAACCCGCCGCTTCGAAAGGCGTGGGGTCTAGCGCAAGTGAGCCCATGGCAGCAAATACCATTTCATCGAGGGCTAAAATATCAATATCGCCATTTGGCAATTTAGTTATTTTATCAGCTACTCCTTCGGGCAGTATTCCCATTTCTGTCCGGAATATATCTATGGCGGCGTAGACATCAGGGTCGAGAACATCACCTTCAATCAACAGATAAGCGGGTTCACCTTCATCGGCAAAACGGTCGGTAACAATCTCAACACCGCGAGCAAAGTCAGAGCGCTCATCTAGGAAATCCTCGACTCTGAAGTCTCCTTCTAACTGAGCCATACCTACTGCTGCGGGGATGGTAATTAACGCAGCAATGAATGCCACAGCCAACGCAGGAGTGGCCTTGCCACATGTGGTGGTTATCTTGCGGAGCAAATCCTCTGAGACTAGGTGAGTCATTTGTCGCTCAGAGATGTCCTTCTTGCGTTTAGTCATCCACTCATCGACGCTGAGCCGAATTAGCGGAACCCACAAACCAGTTAGTAGGAATGCGGCTAGGATACCAAGCGCTGCCTCGACCCCAAAAGAGCGTAGTGCAGCAACATCGCTGAATAAATTAGCCGCAAAAGCCGACATGGTGGTTAGCGAAGTGAGCATTATTGCCCGCCCTACGCGAGTAAGAGTTACTTCGGTTGCCGCGGTGGTAGTTGCGCCATTTTTCCGTTCTTCCTTGTAGCGATGTAATGCATGTAATGAATCATCTATGCCTAATGCTAAGACCAATATGGGCAGTAAATTAGAGAATTGCGAACGGGCAATGACGGCAAACCCTAGCCATCCAGTAAGGTTAGCTACATGCCCGATCATTCCTTGCATCCACAGCAAGGCAGCACCGAGCGCGACCAGTACAATTGCTACATCGGTCCACCGACGCAGACTAATGTACAGTAAGCCGATTATTACCAACCCCATCAAGATGATTAACCCTGCACTGGATTGTAATTCACGATTGACTTCTACGTTGACTCCTTGGCCGACGAGTAATGTGATCGTTGTGCGGTCACTGGAGCGAAGTTTTCCTTCAAGATCCATATACGACCATTCACTCGAACAACCGCCACTCGCATCTTGCAATTCCTGACATACTGTTTTGTTATATCTGGGTGGATGAACAACAAGACTACCATCGTCTAAGCGGTATCCGCCAATGATGACACCGTCGTCAGTAAATTTCACTGCCTTTTCTTGATGAGCGTCTTTCCAAATTACTTCCCAACCCATCTCCTCCAGTTTCGCACTGTCGTATTGGATTAGTAGCCAAGTCGAAGATGCGGACCAGCGACCAAGCCCCTGGATTGCGTTGGCCCAAGACCCATCTAACTGTAATTCACCACCGATTGGCCCCGTTTGTAAAGAATTGATGTCTGGAAAAAATCCTCGATCTAGAGATAACCAGCGTAAGAAGTTGTTTTCCGGCGCATCAGCCATCCTCAAAGCAGCTAAATCGATGTGATCTTGGGTGACATTGGGATCATCAAACTCCAAGCAATCTAGTACTCCACAATCAGTCCAATTGGTCGGAGCAGGAGTTGCTATTCCCAACGAATTTATTCCCGGTTGCGTCAGAATTGAGGTTCCATTCATGAACCCTCTAAATATATCCGATAATGTCATCACGCCGTTGTATTGGTGGCCAGTGACGTCATTCACTAAAGGCTTCAATGCTGGTGCAAGGACGTGATCAAAGACAATTTGCTTCTTCGCATCTAGTTCCTGCAATACAGTTAGGTTGACGATGCCACCTTTGGGAGCGGAAATACCCTGCCACGGCTTACCAGCTTCAACCATCTCTCCAACATCGGGTAGTGAAGAGTAGTCGGGGGCGCCATCACTCATCGTCGGCACAGGCGACCATTCCTCTAGACTTGGAACAAATTCGGGATCTCTTGCCGATACGACAAATCCAAGAATAATTTCAGAATTTGAAAATTCATCGTTAATTATAGTTTGAGCGGTCAATTCAGGTGACTCCATTTCATATGATTCCATATCAATCGGCTGGAGGGCGGTCAAAGCCCCCGGAATCATGAATAGCGAGAGAAAAAATACGGCTATGTGTACTCTTTTCTTGTGGGGAACAAACCACTTAGAGAATTTGTGGAAGCCTTTTCCCATGGTCTTTGGCTAAGGTTTTAACATTTGAAACCATGTATATAGAATTGCTACTCATCGGTCAACCATGGCGACGCTTTTGATACTGAATCAGCAACCATATGATGGCACGGATGTTACATGGAATGCTCTACGCTTAGCAAAACAATTGCATAGCGATGGAGTAGAAGTTAGAATATTTTTGATGAATGATAGTGTCGATTTGGCAAGAGATGGAATCACACCGCCAGAAGGTGTTGAAGACATGGTTGCTATGACTAAAGATTTGATTGCCCAAGGTGTTCCAGTCAAAGTCTGCGGAACTTGCCAGCAAAGATGTGGAGTTCTCAAAGGCCAAGGCTACTATGAAGGAGCTCAGTACTCTACTATGGCAGAGTGCTCTGATTGGGTGCAAAGTAGTGACAAAGTCCTAACCTTCTAGACTATTAGATTGTACCAATTACACCTTGCAAATTGTACTAGACAAAGTTGTTGTATTGCAGAGTAAAATGCTTTTTCAAACTTACCTAATTTCTAGCAAAACGTGGTGCGGGGGGCAGGATTCGAACCTGCGAACCGATAAGGAATGGGACCTAAACCCACCGCCGTTGACCAAGCTGGGCGACCCCCGCGCAGAATCAACTGCGGGATAACTATCATTTCAATTAAACGCTTAAGCCGAGGCAATAAATCCAGCACTGTTCACCATTACAATTACGTTATCTGTGGTCAGGTTATCGGTTGTAGTGATTACTCCGGCGTCTTTTTCATGCGACACTTTGACATCAAGTACATCGGGATTTGCCTCTAGAACACGTCTAACTCGACCGGTGCAGCATCCGCAAGTCATGCCAAAAATTGCAATCTTGTGCACTCTTTCGCCCATGAATTATGCTACTATTGATGGTTTTAATGAGTTTGCACGAATTCAAATCACAATTTGATCGGATTCCACCAACGCAAGATTAGTGAATTGGATACGACACTAACCGAAGATAGTGCCATTGCAGCAGCAGCGAATGCTGGAGGTAATAAGAAACCAGTCACAGGTAACATGATTCCCAAAGCCAATGGAATTCCAAGAGTATTGTAAGAGAAAGCCCAAGCAAGATTGGTTCTAATTCTACGCATGGTGGCCTTACCAAGTTCAACAGATGAAACAGCATCGATCAAATCATTACGAATTAGCACAAAATCTGCAGCATCAAGCGCAATATCAGAACCCGCGCCCATCGCGATACCAACATTTGCGATACTCAAGGCAGCAGCATCATTAATGCCATCTCCAATCATGATGACATTCTTGCCATCTTGTTGAAGCGATTTAACCTGGTCAGCCTTTTCATCAGGCTTGACATTAGCGATCACGGTTTCAATACCAACCTCTTCTGCGATGCTCTTGGCAGAGTTCTCATTATCTCCGGTCAACATTATTACTTCAATTCCCATCTGTTTTGCCCGTTTTACTGCCAGTGCGGATGTATCACGCACTAAGTCACTAAACTCAATCCAACCAAGCAATTTATTGCCGTGACAAACCATTACAATAGAGATACCCTTCCTTGTTGACGATTGAATTCTCTCCGCCAATTCCGTAGAAAAACTGACGCCAACTTCAACCATCAACTCTTGATTTCCTGCTGCTGCAACTTTGCCGTCATATTCACCTACCATACCCATTCCAGGTAGCGTTCGGATATCACTGATTGGTGGCTTATCTTTAGTTACATTGGACCAAGAGGAGATTATTGCAGCAGCGAGTGGGTGATTCGACTCTTGTTCAAGTGCAGCAGCGATAGAAAGAATCTCCTTAACTTCACAATCAATAATCTCGATATGGCTCACTTTTGGCCTGCCCAAGGTTACTGTTCCGGTTTTGTCAACAACCATTACATTGGATTTATGCACGGATTCCAAGGCATCAATCCCTTTAATCAGTAGTCCATGTTTCGCGCCAACGCTAGTTCCCACCACCAAAGCAATCGGCGTTGCTAAGCCTAGCGCACATGGACACGCGATTACTAGAGTAGAAATGATGACCATCAAAGCTAATTCAAAGCCGGAATTCATCGGATTATCTACCCAAGTGTGGCCGATTGTAGCCCAAAATATACCACCAACAATGGCTAGAAGTATGACCACAGGCACGAAAATAGCAGAGATCTTGTCGACCAATCTTTGAATTGGGGCTTTACCAGATTGTGCATCTTCGACCAGTTTAATGATGTTCGAAATTAGCGATTCATCTGCTGGTTTATCGGTTCGTATATACACTGTACCATCGAGTACGATAGTACCTGCGAAGACCTCTTGACCGGTTTGTTTCCGTACAGGATATGCTTCTCCAGTCATCGTAGATTCATCGATACTTACTTTACAGTCTTCCAATACTCCGTCGATAGGTATTGTTTCCCCGGTTAGCACCTTAACTAGGCTTTGAGGTTTTACAACACTGATTGGGACCATCTCAGTATAGTCATCATCTGCAACAATTCTCGCCTGCTTTGGTTGCAGACTCATGAGGGAATTAATCGCATCAGTCGCCTTTAACTTAGCTCCCGCCTCAAGATAGTTTCCAAGCAATACAAAGCCAATTATGAACACAACACCGTCGAAGAAAACATGCTCAGCGTCAGCGAAAACAGTTGGCATTCCGGTAAATTTGCCTGCTAAAGTTACTCCCACAGACCAAAAAAAAGCCACGGTTGTGCCGAGGTGGATTAACACGTCCATATTCGCACCACCTCGACGAATTGCTTTCCAGGCATTTGTGTGAAACGCCATTCCAGACCAAAAATAGACCGGTATAGTCATGATTAATGCCAGTAGTAGCCTTGTATCAAAATCACTAGTCTCACCCATATCACCTGCTATCATCGTTAGATAGATAGTCGGTAATGCAAGTATTAGCGCCAGAGCAGCTTTACGACCCTCAGAGTTAACTTGTTTCACCATTCTCTCTCTGAGAGGTTCTGATTGATTCTGTTGGTTGGCGGTAAATCCGCCTTTGTCAATTGCTTGAATTATCTCATCGACTACTTCATTCGATGGGGTAATCTTCAGTTGTATGCTGGCGGTATTCAGTGCTAAATTGACCGCAACAGCCTTGACAGAATCCACATTTCCAACAATTCTCTCAACCGAGGCAACGCAAGCCGCACAACTCATCCCGTTTACCTCAAGCCTCAGCAAATTATCATTCATGTTTTCACCTCAATGACAATGCTCACAGCCGCCCATATGCAATTCACCATCATCTAGAGTTATGCATCCGCAACCACATGAACACATCCATCCAATTGTGTCCCAACCCTTCCCACCTTCAGCTCTGGTATAGAGCCGCTTCATCTTGCAGCCGCATGTGCAAACGCTAGCCTTGATGCGCGCCATGATGTTGGGATTATTGTAGTCAATATAAACAATTTTATGACTACAATATTATTTGGGGGCAAGGTCAAGAGACCCGCCCCAAATATCGATACCGCGCAACCGACAAGGGTACTTATCACCCAACTTTGCCATCACTCGGAAATTGCCATCTCTACCTGGTTCCGCACTTGTTACTTCCAAACCATTTTCGTCAATATTCAGCCTATGTTTAGGGCTCATTTGCCGTAAGTGCATACGGCCTTGAATCGCTCCATCATCATTCAAGTCCAAAAATACCCAAGGCGTTCTTAGGCCGACAATGCGTGCCGGCCATGACTTTTCGATTATTGAAGGATATGCATTCTGCGAAACAGCATCTATTTCGCCACCACGTAAAATGTGAATATGATAGGCGTTTGCCACTAACTCCCACTCAATATATTTGGCAATAATTGACTGCTCTGTGCAATGGTTGGCGATATCGGCGGTTTCCTGTTCGGTATGAATCCACTCTTCGCCTCGAATCATTGCTTTCAATTGTCGATGAACCATGAGGTCTGGATATCTTCGGATTGGACTAGTGAAGTGCACATATGCATCAAGATTTAGTCCAAAATGGCCGATATTTTCCACTGAATAATTTGCTCTTTGCATCAAATGAAACAAGCCCTGGTCTACTATTCGCCTAGTTTTATCATCGAGACTAGATGCTTTATTTTGAGCGTCCATCAACGAATCAAGAATATCTTGTCGAGCGTCGGGATCTAATACATTGGCAAGATATGGTTCGACCTTTGAACTAGTCTGCTCATTGTTTTCTATGTTGGGCAATGGTTCAATCGTAGTATTAGCCCAAGCACCCAACAAGTTGGATAATTCTTCAGAATCTGTTTGGCCATGAGTCTTGAATGAAGGCATTGGTAACTCTATGTCAACTTTGAGGGCGTGTAGTTTAGCATTTAATTCTTTGACCTCTGAGGAATCTGGTGGGGCATGACAACGCCAGGGCAGTGGGGCACCAGCTTTGCCTAACATATGCCCCACGCATGCATTGGTTGCTACCATGAAAGACTCGATCATCCTAGTCGCAGATGTTGGCCATTTGACCATGACTTTGATTGCTTCATTTTCTAGTATTCGGGGGCGCATCTCAGCATTAGCAATATTCAGTTTAACTTCATTAGCTTGCCATTTGGCAGCCAGTTTGAACATTCCTTCAAACCGTGCGTCTCCCAGTGCATCTTCGTAGGCTAAATTTTGACTCACCCTTATCACTGCTTCATATGCCTTGGAATCGACAATTTCCCCGTTTGAGTCTAACTGCATTGCAATTACCATGGCTAACCGATCGACATTGGCTCGAAGCGAGCATAGGTCATCGGCTAAGCGTGGTGGCAGCATCGGTAAGACAGTGTGTGGCAGATACACGGAAGTGGCGCGAGCGCGAGCGGAGTTGTCCAATCGAGTATCTTTCTGTACATATTCAGCAACATCAGCAATAGCGACCCAAAGTGTAGTCATGTCATTATTCTCAATCAAACAAACAGCATCGTCAAAATCTTTTGCGTCATGTGGGTCGATGGTAACAAAAGGGAGGTGTCGTAAATCAGTTCTGCCGTTGTTGACTTCACTGTCGCCGTCAACCTCAAGCTGCAGATTGCTATGTTCGGTTAATCTCTCATCATAATGACGCGGAAACGGGTTTCTGCCATCACGCTTTCTGGCTGCTAAACGAAGGTCAAGTAGTTCTGAGATTGACACCACTTGATTCTGCACGAGCAATAACGCCATGCTTGGCGTGGCGTCTTGGAACCTAAATCCGCATCTGGCATCGGCAAAACTAGCTATTTCACGAACTAAGTCAAATTTGCCCCACCTAGTCAAACCACCATGAAGGCTTAACTTATCAGGTAACGGGCTGCCCATAAGAATCGATAGCCAGGAACTTTCCACTATTTGATAGCGTGATTTATCCGCTTCTGAGGTGGTCTTTAGTGGGCCTTGGAACAACTCCTTTGAACTAGTATTGTGCTCAAAAAAGGTTTGCCATTCAACAATTGATTGCTTTATTTGGGTAATTTCTTCCAAACTGCGGAGGGTTACGCCTCTTTGTTCATCAGTGGTAAAATATTCGTTTCGTTTTCTGATTTCAGCTAATGACTGATCTAATTTCGCTCGAAATATTCGCTCGGATTTTGGCTCTTTGGCGAATCTTTCAGCAAGGTTTTCAGCTCTAACGAGTAGTTCAGCAATTGATGCCGCACTCCAGCTTTTGACAAGCAATTCTTGGTTTTGTCCAATCGCTGCCGACATCCGTTTCCATAACCTCTCACCTTCGCTTAACTGAGGTCCTTTTTTCGATTTTTTATGTCGATTGTGCTTCTTTGACATTTAGCCTCACAATCCGGTTTCTGCTAATTTTTCCAGGGCTGCTCGTTGTTTTTCACTCAATACTTCAGTTTCCAATAACACAAACTCCAAATCAAGGTCGCCACCTTGTATTCCAGCCCCCGCCATCCTACGCCTGTCGCCTACCTGTGTATTAGCAGAGACAGACAGCCTTCCTTCCTTCCCTGACGGGAGTTTTACCTTGACTTTACCACCAAGCATCAACGTGCTGTAGGCGGTTTGAACTTCTTGGACAAGACAGTCGCCATCCCAGTAAAAACCTTCACCGGCATCGATTCTAATCGTTAATAATACATCACCAGGATCGCCATTAGGATGGTCATGCCCTTGCCCTTTCATGCGCTTTGTTGTACCGTGTTTTACCCCCGGCTCGAGTTTGGTTTTCATGGTAACAGTTTTTGCCTCCATCGTACCGATGGAATTTGGTTTTAGGCGTTTGAAGGTGAATGAAAAAGTACCACCCTGTTCAGCATCAGCCACGCTTATGTCGATACTAACTTTGATGTCGCTACCCTTTGGCCTTGAGGCTCTTTGAGACGGTCCTCGCGGTCTAGTTTGACCACCGAATTGATTGCCTCCCATGCCGCTGCCCATGCCGCCTGAGAACATTTGTCCAATAACATCTTCAAATCCTCCTCCCATGCCACCAAATGGATTTCCCCCGCGGCCGCCACCAAACATATTCGCCATCTGTTGCTGTTGGTCATACTCGCGTCTAGCATCAGCACTACCGATTTTTTCGTGAGCTGCTTGCACTTGCTTGAATTTCGCCTCAGCCCCAGCATCACCGGGGTTACGATCTGGGTGGAATTGTCTTGCCTTCTTGCGAAAAGCTCGTTTGATTTCGGCGTCACTAGCATCTTTGCTAACGCCGAGCACTCGGTAAGGGTCTGCCTCTGCCATCAGTAGGGCTTCCACACCGCTACCTCATCAATTTTAGGAGTAATTTTATGTGGCTGTTGTGTGGTAAATTGATGCATTATGACAGCCGACGCGGTTATATTTGATAGGCAGTTGGCGTGACAAGCACGAGGTTGTACCATGTCCAGCGAAACTGAAAATAAGCGCTCATTCGAAGATAGAGTTCAAGACCGTCAAGACTGGATTGAAGCCCAGTTTAGGCGTATTTCTCGTGGTTCATGGGCAAGAATTATTCGAATGGCTCGCAAGCCTTCGCCACAAGAATTCAAGCAAACCAGCATTGTTTGCGGAATTGGTCTGTTTGTGTTGGGAGCCATAGGTTTCGGACTGCTAGTTCTAATGGACAATTTCTTCCCATGGTTAATCCATGACGTAATCGGGATTGGTAACTAATTTTGATGGGTGATATATATGGTTGAAGCATTTGTTGCATTTGTAAGATTTGAAGAAAAGTTACTGCTGATGCGCAGAAACAAGTCAGACGGCGATTTTCCAGCATTGTGGGACGGAGTTTGGGGTATTGCTGATACCCAAGAAGAGGTTTTGGCGAGAGTTGCTGAAGCCACCAGTATCCCTGTAGAGAATTTACATTATCATTCCACAGGTCCCGAGCGTGGTATTGATATGGGCCGTTCATTGGTAGATGTGATGCCAATTCTTGTTGTAGCATCATCTGACGAAGTTACTCCAACCGGTAGATACAGCGAGCACGAGTGGGTTGACCCTGGTAAAATCCAAGAATATAACTGTATATTCTCCAACATCGATATGGATAATGCCCATTCACTGTTTAGAGAAATGTATGGTTCAGTAGGCTCTTTCTTGTATATCGTAAAGACTGCAATAGGTTCAGAGCAAAGGGTTGCTGATGAAATGCATGCGAGACTTCACGGCAGTGGTTCACTAACCGCTCTTCAAGGTGACATCATGTCAATTCTTCATCCAACTGGGATGCGTGGCTACGTATTTGTTGAATCAAGTGCAATCTACCACGTTGAGAAATTAATTGGTCGCTCTGGTGGCCGAGATCCAACCTCAAGGAGAGGAATCAACCAAACACCGCTAAAGAACGCAAAGACCGTACTGCCTGGTGAAGCACCACTTGCTGACATTCTACCATACTTGGAGCCAAAGGCAGTTACCTCCGGTATCGAAGTCGGTTGTATTGTTGAGATTATCACTGGTGCCTTCAAGGGCGAGAAAGCTCGTATATTGAGCGTCTCAGACTCAAAGGAAGAGGTCGCCATGGAATTATATGACCAACCAATCCCAATGACTGTCAACATGCGTGGAGATCACGTAAGAGTCATCGAAAGAGTCGAATAAGGCGCCCTACTAACAAAACCCCAACTTTCTAGGTTGTTAGTTATAGAAAGGTTATATGACATGCAATTTTATTTGCGTGCATGGAAGTAAAAGAGATCCTAGCGCCCAAAAATATGATGATAGCCCTTGGAACCATTGTGATAGTTATGTCACTGTGGGGAATGACACATGGAGATGAATGGGCAGAATATGGCTGGGGTGAAGACAATGTTCTTGCTCACGATGAAGCATACGAAGAAATGTGGGCATTGCATCTGATGCCACTTGGAATTATGGCGATTTTAACTGGAATAGTCGTAACCGGTAAGGAACTAGCCAGGATGGCCATGTTTGCTCCAATCGTTTTGGTCAATCTGTTTGGAGGCATGATGATTCTAGCTGGCGACAATGGTTATTCTACGGACCCTCCGGGCGGCATTACTGGAGTAATGGGACTAGTTATGATCCTCACAGTAATCCTCACCGGTGTATCTGGATACATGCACAAGGATGATGCAGAAGAAGCGGGCGAGTAATCATGTTGGATACATTAACGGATCCAAAGATTTGGTTAATCCTCGTCGCCTTTGTACATGCTATCGTGGGGATAATCATCCCAACCGATTGGTCGAAGGACAACAACAAGATGATGGCTGGATTCACATTGCTGACATCTATTACAATGCTCTATGCAGCATTCTGTTTAGATGGTGAAGAGCAGGCGAGATTGGCGTTAGTCATAGGCGGACCCATTTGGGTTTGGTTTGTTGTTTGTTGCTCAATGAGCTTAGAATTCGATATTGGAAAAGAGCCTATGGTGATGACTTGGAAAGAGAATATTCCACCTCTACTACTGTGGGGCATAGTTGCGCTTACCGGGCTTCTAGAGTCTGGCTGGATTTAGAATAAAGTCTAATTTGGTTGTTTCTACCTCTAATTAGCGACCAATGTTGGACGCGGCGCGATTATATAGGGGAGTTTAGTCGGCAAGATGCCCACGTCTGTGAG
>CAYPPO010000019.1:27705-34455 GCA_964412625.1 uncultured Candidatus Poseidoniales archaeon | reverse complement strand
TGATAGATTTGACAACAGTGACAACTAGTATGAGTATCAATCAATTAAGAGGTCGGTCAATTCGATTGGATAAACAGTGGCCAGAGAAGGTTGCCAACAATTGGGATGTCATCTGTTTAGCGGAGGAGTTTACTAATGGATTTTCGGATTATGAGCGCTTCAAAAAGAAGCACAAGCAGTTGTACGGAGTCTGTGATGATGGTGCCATTGAGAAAGGAGTTGGACATGTTCACGCGGCGTTTACTGAAGCAGAACCAGAAGGAATCAGTGAAGGGATGTCAATATTCAATGAAGATATGTTAAGAAGAAGCAGAAATCGAAGTCATGTTCGGGGATTGTGGGGTATTGGTCAGCCATTCAATGCAAAACCAACCTCAGCGATAGAGGCAAAATTAGGCGGTGGTGCAGGTGGAGGATTTTCCTTTGGTAAAGAAAAAACACCTTGGACTGACGAATCCCTAGTTCAAGCAATATCTCTTACGATTGTAAACAGTTTAATTCATCTAGGAATAATCTCAAGAAATTGTCGTGCCGATGGTGGTAATCGTGGGGGTGGCTGGGTACGCTTACATCTTGAGAATGCAACAGAAAAAGAGAGCGCGATTTTCGCAACCTGCTTAGAGGAAATTTTAGGCCCGATGTTGAAACCAAGATATGTTATCTCCCGTTCCTCTAAATATATTACAGACACTTGGTTATCAAAAATTTTGCCAGAAGTAATTGCTAAGTTTTTCCGACCTGTTAAGGAACGTTTAGTGATGTATCACACAGTACCAAAAGTTCTCGCAGCATCAAAAGACAAAGCCGAAATCTTTCAACGTTACTGGAATGAATTTGTCAGTCCTTCAGAGTTATTCTATGCTAGAAGTAAGGAGGGTAAGACTAGGGTTGAGATTATCAAATCATCAACCATGACGCCGCAAAATTCGATGCATAGGAAAGAGATTTTCCTATGAGCAAGCCTTACACATTATACTCTTGCCAGTTTCACAATCTGCACAAAATCTACCACGACACTTGAAGCAGCGGAAATCGAAAGCAGAAACAGGTTTTGAGCAACTAGGGTCTGCGCATATTTCATCAGATTTGGCTTCATTTTTTGCCACGCCATCAGCAACATTATCCCAAAAGTTAGCATCCAGTTTCTTAGATTTATTTTGACGACTTGGACTAACTTCTGAAACTTGGGATGAACTTTGCATGTTCAATCCTAGTGTTGTCATGACAAACTGATTTTGAAAGAACGGCCTTGCTGCCTTTTCTCCGACATTGAACAAACTTGAATATGTCTTGATTGCATCTTCAACGGAAGTTACTGTCACTCCGCTTTTGTTTACTTTGGCTATTATTGACTTATAGTGATAATTTCGATAATCATAAGTCGGTTTTTCATATCTGCCCTTTGCCATCCAATCTTCTTTTTCTTTTTGTTGTCTAGAAGCAATAAGAGCATCTACATCTACATTTACATCTTCATATTCTCCAACTGTGACAGTCATGATTCCGGTTGCAATGAGTATTTGGTAAAGAAAGCAACAACCAGAAAAGAGCCCCAAAACCATGTTTGGGAGGGTCCACCACCCAAAACCGCCGAGAGATACAATGGTGAATGATCCTGCACACAAGGTACCCATTATCACAGCAGTAAGGTATTTTTTTTCCGCCATATTATCACTAAAGTGTGGCTAGGCGCTGTCCCCGAGCGCCGTCACCGATTTTTTCTTATGGCTCGCATCGCGAAATGTCACAGTCCTAAGACTCCATTGGGGACATTTTCGCTTAAACGAAAGAGGTCTATAAATAATCAGTCCCGAATTATCATTCTGATGCTTGGTTCACTATTTCCTGATAGATTTTCATAGTTAGCTTCGTCAATCGCAACGCCGAGTTTAGTTAGCAAGGTTAAATGTGGTTTTGAATATGTTGTTTTCGAATATTTATTGTTAATTATTGAGATGAATTTTGGCTCATTATGCCAGATACCATCATCGCCCATTATACCAGATACTCTAACCCAGTAGTGTTCCCTAGTTTCAAGCATATTAGCTAATTTCTCGAGTCCTAGGTGTGTCAGAATCTTAATGACTTTTGCCCGAGTAATAGATTCTGGACAAATAAATAGAACTCTTTCGCCATCAGAAAAAATAGCACAATGCCCTAGGTTTTCCCTCTCAATTAAAGTATTAATTCGTTCAAAGCATTCAGCACTTGTGCCCCATGAATAAGGTGTCCAGAATATTAGTGCACTCCTATCCTTGGTGCCAGGTAAGTGATTACTAACTTCAATCATATGGGAATGTTCTGTGCTTTTTAATTGTTCATTCGGGAGACTTTTTTTAGCGGTTTTTTTATGTTTAGTAACATCAATGCTTGCAGTCTTTGGGATATCCAATTCTGAATAAAAATTTGGCACTTGATCAATCCACAAATCAACACTATTACTCAATGTTTCTAGGCTAATCCTGTGGCATAATAAACCAGTTTTGCCGTGTATGCTGCCTGGTAAACGGATTATTCTACGGGTATCGCCAGTAATTCTTGGGTCTACTTTGAATCCAGCCAGCAACACTTCTTGAAGCAGTTTATTGCGTTCGGCTCTTACTGCATCTTCTCTTTGTTTAGCATCCTCAATAGCAAATAATGTTCTGTCTAAGTCATTGTAGAATAGATGGAAACCTTTGCTGCCCGAAAAAGAGATTGATAATAATTCATATTCATAGTTCTTCGCAATCCATTTGTGTAGTTCTAGTGTTGTTAGTCTGGCCTGTTCCAAGTTTTCCAGCGATAGAGGGGTAAAATCAATATCAAACACAATCAAGTGATTGAGTAATATTGGATGAGGTTTGGTATCATCAGCTAACCTTGGCAAATTAACCGGATCCAACCAAGACGCTGTTGAAAAATATATGTCAGTGGGATTATCCCGCTTAATCGATTTCCTGAAGGTATCAATCGAACTTATTCTTCTTTTTGATTTTCGCCAACTACCGTCAAAACATCGCCAGCGAAATTCATGCTGACTGGGTTTTTCCAGCCAAGATATGTCCACTTGATGATTCTGATAATACTGATTAAAATCAAAATCCTCCATTAGCAAATCTCACCTTAAGCCGGCTTTTTTCAGCGAATCTAGCAAGACGCTACCAAGAACTGATGGGTCTTTTGCACATGCGATTCCTGCTGCCTCGAACGCAGCAAACTTTTCCTCTGCAGTACCTTTTCCGCCCGAAATAATTGCGCCGGCGTGTCCCATTCTTTTTCCGGGAGGTGCAGTTGCTCCGGCGACGAAACCAACAATTGGTTTAGTTACGTTTTCTGCCGCCCAGGCTGCCGCCTCTTCCTCGGCAGTCCCGCCTATTTCGCCAATCATGACAATTGCTTCAGTCTGGCTGTCTGCCTCAAATGCTGCCAGACACTCAATGAAGCCAGTGCCGTTGACCGGATCTCCACCAATTCCGACACAGGTTGATTGTCCCTCACCGATACTCATGGTTTGTGCGACTGCTTCGTAGGTTAGGGTCCCAGATTTAGAGACAATTCCGATTCTCCCTTTTGCATGAATATGGCCGGGCATGATGCCGATTTTCGCACCGCCAGTTTCTCCTGGGGTTATAATTCCGGGACAATTTGGACCGATGAGTCTTACACCCGGTCGGTTGTAAACATACGCTACAGCCTTGACCATGTCAAGAGTTGGAATGCCCTCGGTGATGCAGACGATTACGCCTTCGCCTTTGACGTTGTCAAAGGCATCAGCAGCTTCCATAATCGCTTCGGCAGCGAACGGGGGCGGCACATAAATTACTGTTGCATCAGCGTCAGTCGTTGTAATGGCCTCGGTCATTGAGTTCCAAACCGGGAATTGCCTGCCCTGTAATTCAACAGTTTGACCACCCTTGCCTGGTGTGCAACCTCCGACGATATTTGTGCCATATTCGACCATCTTATCAGCGTGGAACATACCCTGTTTACCAGTGATTCCTTGAACTAACACTTTGGCATTTTCTTCAATCCAAATCGCCATCTCAAGCACCTCCTCCAATAAGTTCAACAATTTTCTGCGCTCCTTCCGCAAGATCATCTGCGGGATGTATATTGAGGGTTGATTCAGCCAATATTGCTTTGCCCTCGTCAACATTCGTGCCGGCTAACCTTACCACCAGTGGCACCTCTAATGATAGTGCTTCAGTCGCAGCAATAACTCCTCTTGCAATGATGTCACAACGCATTATTCCACCAAAAATATTCACTAGAATTCCTTTGACATTTGGATCTTCAAGAATGATAGAGAATGCCGTTTTGACCTGCTCTTCATTGGCCCCTCCACCGACGTCAAGGAAGTTTGCCGGCTCCCCACCGTATAATTTGATTACGTCCATAGTTGCCATGGCTAATCCAGCACCATTGACTAAACATCCAATATTGCCATCAAGCTTGACATAAGATAATCCTGATTCTTTGGCTCTAATTTCTACCTCTTCCTCTTCACTCAGGTCTCGCATTTCATCCCAGTTTTTGTGCCTGAATTCAGCATTTTCGTCGAACGAAACTTTAGAATCAAGCGCTATAATTTCATCGCCAGCAGTCTTGACTAGAGGATTTATCTCGACCATTGCACAATCGTTTGTAACAAACATGGTATACATTTTTGCCAACATCTTCATGAACGATTTTAACGCTTTACCGGACAGTCCGAGAGCTAAACCTAAATCTCTATTCTGGAAACCCATTAGACCTGCATTTGGGTCTATAGAAATCTTGTGAATTAATTCAGGTGTGTTGTGCGCAACCTCTTCAATATCCATACCACCCTCGGTCGAGGCCATTATCATGACAGCCTTGTTTTCTCTGTCAACCAGTAAAGCGAGGTAATACTCATGTGCGATGTCACAGCCGGATTCAACATACAAATTTCTTACCAGCTTTCCTGAATCACCGGTTTGAATAGTAACCAGAATGTTGCCAAGGATATTTTCGGCATATTTGGCAACTTCGTCTCTAGAAAAGGCGATTTTGACGCCACCTTCCATGACTAGTTCGCCCGATTTAGGCGAGTATAAACTGCCTTTTCCTCTGCCACCCGCATGGATTTGAGATTTTACCGCCACAACCTTTGAATTTAATTTGTCATAAGCCACAAGCGCCTCATCCACAGTTTTACAGTGGATACCTTCGAGAACTGGAACTCCATTAGCCCTTAGTAATTGTTTGCCTTGATATTCGTGGATATTCATAACCTTCTCCAAGGTTATCCAGAAAAAGGCCGTCTTTGAATTCTTTGATTCAACCTTAAATTCTAAACACCGTCGTACCGAGGGTAAAACATGCCTAGTGAGATGATTTGGTTCGGAATTCTCGGCCTCTGGGCAACAGTTATTGTGTTTGGAATAAAACCATTCTATGATTATTTGAGGGCGCAAGGATCTGAGCACATGGTTGCGGTCTATTATAACAGAAAAGTCGCACACATGCTCGCAGGTGGAGTGCCAATAATTGCTTCGCCGATGGTTTTCGATGATCCTGTTTGGGTTTTAATCGGTGGTATTCTAGGAAGCATTGCTCTTGCTGCAACCCATGTACTTGACAAGAGGCTTTGGTGGATGCAGACTGAACAGAACATGAATGATGCAACTTTCGCCCTAATGTTGGGGATTTCAGTGTATTTTATTTGGGTATACACTGACCAACCATGGTTAGCTATTCTGCCATCCCTGTTCATGGCATTTGGTGACGGGGTAACAGGTATTATTCGTAACAAGATGTTCAAAAAACGAACAAAAAGTGCTTGGGGAAATGTAGGGATGGCAGCATTGTGTCTTCCTTTGGGATATTATGTTGGAACATTATCTGATCCTCAAATACCAATTTGGGGGCTAATCTCAGGTTTAGTTGCGTCTATAGTCGAAAGATATGAATTTGGACCAATTGATGATAATGTGTTAATCGTGGTTTTCTCAACCATCGTCTTGCTTATCGGTCTCGATCTTGGTCCGATTTAGAATACAAGATTCTTTAATCAAGGAGTATAACCTCACACCATGACACTATCAATAGGTGATGAAGCGGTTGAATATTCCTTGAAAAATGCAAATGAAGAAATCGGCGGGCAGTCGCTTACGCTAGCACAATCGATGCAGGCGAATGGTCTAGTGATAGTTTTCGAGTGCAATCATTGCCCATATGTTATTGCTAGCATAGAGAGAATGAATGCGATGTCAGAGTTTTGTAAATCCAATCAAATCGGATTTATCGGGATAAACTCCAATGATGCCTCAGTATATGCAAACGACTCTTTTGAACACATGATAAAGCGGGCTAAAAACGGTATGCCGTACGCGTATCTGTATGATGAAACGCAGGAAGTTGCGCATGCTTATGGTGCTAAGAGGACTCCTGAATTTTTCTTATTCGACAACAACAACACGCTCGTTTATCGAGGTAGAATGGACGATTCCCCGAGGGATCCATCTAAGGCCTCAACCAGTGAACTCAAAGACGCAATAGAAGCCATGCTAAATGGTAATTCCCCAAATATATCTGAAACAGAATCTATTGGCTGCTCGGTTAAATGGAAGGTTTGAGTTCCATGCGTTGTAAGAGACAGTGTGATTGGGATGAAGATCTAGTTTGTCGAAGTTGTGGAATTGACTATTCGGTTCCTGAAGTGGACAAAAATAATGACTCAAACAGCTTAAAATCAACGGATTGATTCAAAGACTCCATCGCAGACCGCCTTCCAATGCAAGTAGT
>CAYPPO010000019.1:0-27605 GCA_964412625.1 uncultured Candidatus Poseidoniales archaeon | reverse complement strand
AATCAACGGATTGATTCAAAGACTCCATCGCAGACCGCCTTCCAATGCAAGTAGTTGTCTTGGCCGGAGGAATCGGATCACGCCTCAGACCGTGGACCAATTCGGTACCAAAACCATTGCTGCCAATGCTCGATAGGACTTTGTTAGAGCAGGTTATCTACACAGTACCTCCTGATTTGATTGATGAAGTTGTTGTAGCAGGCGGTTACAAGGTAGAAATGATCAAATCTTACTTCGATTCTATAGAATGTGACTTTGATGTAAGAATCGTTAACGAAACGGAGCCTCTAGGAACTGGAGGAGCCCTTGGTAATTGCCGAGACGTTGTTAGTGATACATTTGCTTGTTTTAATGGCGATATTATCTCTTCTTTGGATGTTGGAAAATTATTAGCATTACACAAATCAAATGGTGGCATTGGTAGTCTAGGATTATGGGAAGTTGATGACCCTACACGATTTGGTATTGTTGGCCTAGATAAGCAAAATAAGATTACTAAATTCAAAGAAAAGCCGAAACCTGCAGAGGTATTTTCTAATCTTATCAATGCTGGATCGTACATTTTTGAAGAGGATATTTTTGATTATATGCCAGAAGGTAAGCATTCATTAGAGCGCGATGTATTTCCTAAGTTAGCTGAGATAAGGCAACTAAATGGAATGCCATTTGACGGTTATTTTATTGATGCGGGCACAAAGGAATCTTGGATTAATGCAGTTTCTCAATGTATTGATAAATCTAGATTTTCTACTGGGTACGCATCGTCTAATTCGTGGTTCGCCCGTAAACCAGTGTTATTGCCTGAGCAAACAATCAATAAATCAATGATTGCTGAAAAGGTAACAATCGGCAGCTCCAACGTGTCCGAATCAACGGTGTTAGATAATTCACAAATACAGAATAATTGCGAGATAGTTCGTAGTTTGATTGGTCAGCACTGCCAAATAGGTGATGATTGCATCCTCACCGATGTCATTGTTGGACATAACTCAGTTATCCCTAACGGAACTAAATTGAGTAATACTGCTTGGCCAATCGAATAATTTGCAATGTTTTTGTGGAAGAACTCAAAAAGCCATTCGGCTTGCCTTATATCATGAACAAACCACTAATTGTTGTCAATTTCAAAACCTACGAAACCGCAAGTGGAGACTCTGCATTATCTCTTGCTAAAGAAATGGATAAATTTACAAATCGAGAATTCCGCATGATTGCTGTCGCTTCTGCTTTTGACCTATCGTCAATTGCTAATTCAGTGTCAAATGTTGAGGTTTGGTCGCAACATCTTGATCCAGTAGGTAAAGGAAGTCATACCGGTTGGCTTGAGCCTGACTCGGCTCTGCATCACGGTGCGGTTGGCACGATTATCAACCACGCAGAGCACAAAGTAAGTCTAGAGCATGTTGAAAAACTAATGTCTATGCTGCCGGAAGATTTCCCAATCTGTGCTTGTGCAGCAGATGTTGAGGAAGCAATAGCGCTGGCTAAACTTGGACCGACATTCATTGCTGTTGAACCCCCGGAATTGATTGGCGGGGATATCTCTGTAACCACAGCTGACCCTGCGATTGTCTCAGATACCGTTGCCGCAGTCAAGTCAACCAATCCTAATGTGCGAGTATTGTGTGGTGCAGGGGTTAAGAACGGTGCAGATGTAAAAATGGCTATTGAGCTTGGTGCTGAAGGAGTACTGCTGGCCAGTGGAGTAACTAAGGCTTCAGATGTCAATGCAGTGCTGGATGATTTGACAAGGTGATTGGGTAAATTTATTCGTCTTGTTCATTGACTGGACATTTTGGTTGGTAAGGACAGCGCCTGCAGTACAATTTTGTGTTAGCTAAAGGTAAAGTGTCAAAATTACCGCTTCGATAGAATTCTTGAAACAGCACATTGAAATTGTGGACATCTTTTTCTAGTAATTGTTTTGTTTCTTGTAGTAATTTTTGACTGGGTCTAATTTTCTTGTAATACCATTTACCTCTATGCCATGATAATCCATGAATGACAAATTTATGTTCTAAGTTTGGTAGATAGTGGTTACCTCTGGACCATAACAGCATACTGCACAACTCTAAATCTAAAAATGGCTGCTTGTTTTCAGCTTGAAAATTCAAACGTACTAAATGCCAAACAGCACCCTTGCGATAAACTATATCTGGTGAACAGTAAACATTTAGGTGACCAATTCTAGTCGATTGAACTCGGTCGTGAAAACTCCATTCTGTGATTGAATTAGCAGCAATTTTTCTCAGTATTTCTTGCTTCATTAATTTCTTGATGCGTTTATGAGCATGAAGAATTAATCGATTCTTCCTCTTCAAAGACATGTTCAATTTATCTCTTGAGGAAATATGAACATTTAACTGGAAGCGTAGTTTTGAAACTATTACCTTGTTACTCCAATAAACCCCTTTATGTAAGTCGTTTAGTAGTTCAAACAAGACAATTCTTGTACACTTTACCATCAAGTCAGAATACGAGATGAAAGAAGTCTTATTTCGTCTGGAGGTATTCCTTTTATTGAAAGAAAAATACTTGATGGCAAATCGTCTTGCACAGTTCGTGAAGATTTTGCGTCTAGTAAGACTCCACTCGGTAAGATATCTGTTCATAACCAGTTATGTATACATCTACCAATGTAAAGGTTATCACAACAATCCAGCGTTTATGCTAGCAAGGACTGAATTAATGGTTACCCAAATTGCTAGTGGAAGAATTAGCCATCCGACAAATTGAGTGAATGACTCGGCACCAAATCGGCCGAAAAGACGCGAGATAGGACCTCCAACGGCGGCAATCAATCTAAGCGATAACACAGACAATCCGCCCAAGATAAGTATCAGAACCAGTGAGATAACCGATCTGATAATTCCGCCGAAACCACTTAGGAAAGCGGCTCCAACAGCTTGTGGAAATAATGCAGGGAAGGCTAGTAGGCCGAACCAACCAAACCAAATACCAATCAGCAAATCTCTTTCCATATCCTCTAATGGTCGCCAGTCTTGGAAATATTTAGGATAAAGACCATGAATTAATTTAGCCAATAACGCTGCTTCAAACGGTTTACCATTCTTGGCGGTAAAAAAGGCCATTTCGACAAACCACAGCATCATTATGATGTCCATATAAAACAGTAAACCAGCGCCAATGGGTAATATTGTAGCGATTAATATTGGCAGATTGACAAGGAGAATACCAGCCGCTCCTGCACCTATTATTGATGCCCACAATGAACCAGGTGGAAGTGGTTCATCAGGTGGTGTCCAGCCCTCTCTTGGTAGGGCAATAAAGAAGAGAAATAGTCCAGGCCCAATCAGCAATGCGAAGTATGCACCAAGATTCTGAGAACCTCCTGCTGGTATTTCATCAATGGCTTCACTAATATCATCAGAATATGCTACAGGCGTCTTAGAATAAGTCACATGCATTGCTTCGTCAATGATAACCACAGAATCGGATACACCATCTGGTAGTGTTGAAGCGAACTGTTCGTCTTTGTCGATTAGTATTGGCCATGAGATATTGAGTTGTTGACGCATCTGAATTATGTCAGAATTCATTGGATTCATACCAGATAAAATGTGGATTATTGCAACATCATCGCCGTATTTATCTAAAGTCACATTGAACTGATTTGATTGTTCGATTAGGTTCTCAGAGGCGGGTAGACCAATCCCGACAACCAGTGCATCTCTACCATCAAACAGTTCTGTAATAGTGTAAGATTCACCATTTTCGTCAAATAACTCAGCGTTCGGAATCCGTGTATTCTCATAGATTGCAGAATCAGCTCCCAGGTTATTTTGACTAAATGCCGTTGGAACGAATAATAGCATCATTACCGCTAATGCACTCAAGATTGGAATTGGTATCAAAAGGCCTTGATTAAATGCGTTACCAATGAAGGCTAATAGAGCAATTATTGCGGATATTGTGAGGAACAATTTGGCATTGAGAAATCCACGATCTTCATCGGTCACTTCAAATCGCAGAATTCCAAATGCATGACACTCACTATTCAAATCACCATAAATAGTTCTTACACACATCTCAAGGTTCAATTCACCTTTAGTAAGCACTTTTTTACCTGACCATGTCCATATGGAGTCATTATCACCAATTTCTCTTACGGTCAACGTTTTACCAGTTGAGTCCTCTAACTTATTGTCATTAGACAACGAGATTTTTTCGTAATCTTTGAGCGGTCCCCAAATTTCCCATTTGATGTCTTTGATATCACTCGCTCCCCAAGGCATCAATGGGTCGAATTCTATGTGAGCGATGTTTGATTCATCTAGAATCATGCGTATCTCTGGTTGATACAGTACGCCAACCATGACAATGCCGCCAGAATTTTGTGTTTCTGGACCTCCGCCCCACTGCACCATTACACTGGAGCCTAGGCAGTTATGTACTGCGCTTAGTGATAAGGTGAACACATCGCCCGGATTTGCTGTGATGTTCATTTCATTTTCTGGGCCTGAAAAATTCATAGCTTGCCCGGAGGTAATCTCGTCAACGATATTTGTGACCGATTCTTGGTATATTTGTTCACCTCCCAAACTAACAGTATAGGTAAGGGTTGTTGATGCGTCTGAGAGTTGTAGGCTGGTAGTTTGCTGTCTAAAACAGGTTTCAGGGCCCACATTGTCATCAAGATAAACTGAAAAGAACACGCTCATTTTGATAGTTTGAGAAAACGCAGTTTTTACCGGCTCGCTTTGAATGGTAAATATATCGCCATTAAACAGCGGATCAAGGCTTATACCACCTTCGGTTTGATCAGGCCTTTCTCGTTGTAAAACCGCCGATGATTCTGTCATTCCTTCGACAAATAATTGTTCTACTGGATTTACTTTCCAATCGATATATCCGGGCCCGTAAGAATCATCTTGAGCAGTAACTGCGCTAGATGCGACCACGCCCACCAGCAAAACTAGCAAAATTATGCTAATCCTCCGGTTGGCCATGATAGTTCGAGTCGGTATTAGTTGAATAACTATCTGCCTGTTGGCTATTCATGAATAGTTTAGCCAGGCAAACATAATCAACATACCTGAGGTAATAGCCAAGGCATTCACTCCACCCTTAGTCAAGTAGCCCCTGTTTTCGAACCAAGCACCGAGAAAACTGTCAATTTGACAGCCAATCCATCCGATTGAAATAACGGCAAACATCAATGAGATTCCGGTATCTATTGAATCATTCATGTTAGTAACAAACCATGCGCTAAAGGTCATCAAACCGATTATCAGTGCACCAACCGCCGCCGCGGTTTGGCCAGTTCTTGAAAACCCACCATTGATTCCAGGTTCACATTTCTTGAAGGTAGTTATCATTCTTACGTTATTGTCCAAACAACCAAATTCACTGGCAAAAGTGTCTGCAGCAGCGACTGATACAGCAGCACCGAACATCCACAAACCGAAATTCCAGTCTTCGGTAATAAACGCTCCAGTAGCGATTAAAGCTGGTATCCCACCATTGGCAAATACATTGACCCAACCACGATGACCGTCATCACTTTCTGACATATTTCGCGCCTTTTTTTCATCAAATTTCCATTTGGTTGCAAGGTGTGAAAATACCAAAAAAGCAAGGAGAATTAGTAACCACGTCCAATGACCCAACATTCCGACCAACAGACCGACAAATACTGCTGCAGCAACTCCGGCACTATCTAAAAATCGGGCTTTGGTTGAGGCCACAACCAGCACTAACATGACCATGGAGGTAATTACTAAGTTACCTTGATTGATACCTTCGGTTAGGTAATCCATGCTTTTCCCCAATCACACTCCGCTAAGGCTGACTTAAATTTGCTTCCCCACATATCGGCGGTTTTGGCCTTTATTAGTACGAAACTACCTTTTCCGAAATAGCAAACGGGACCAGTCGCCTCAATATTGTCCACAACAAAGTTATGAGCATAACTATGGTAATCAAATTGGCCATTAGTTGGGTGGCTGTAGAAGTATCTTGAAGAACCACACTAACAATCCACAATGAACCATTCCATACCGCATGTAGTAATATCGCTATTGTGACTGCCTTTAATGGATTACTCGTAATATTGAGTGTTTTGTTATCTCCGGCAGATAGCCACTTTGGTAATGTTGGTACGTCTTTTTCTGTTTTGGATGAAATCATTGGTCGACCAGATTTGCCATCGAATAAAATCCATTGACTTTCTTGTTGGGTTTTAGTTTTGTCAAACATACCCAAACTTCGTTTATGCCAACGTTTGTCGAGCACATATTTGCCAATGGCGTAACCAGATATTGCCGTCCATGTGGCATGTCCGGGAATTGAGCCAATTGCCCTCAAAACTGCAGTAAAAATGAAACTTATTGCAGCTCCCTCTCCGGCGAATATCGAGCCAAGGATATAGATCATGTTTTCAAGCAAAGCGAAACCTAGTCCTACAGAAAATCCAATCTGGAAACCACGTTTTGGAGAATCTATGAATCTTGCAAGAAATAAAACCGCTAGAGCTTTGGATATTTCTTCACCAATTGGTGCAGACAGGAATAATACCATTCCATATCCTAAACTGTATTCATTGGTGACTGAAAGTCCCAAGAAGTTAATCAAAATTGGAGATATTAGAGAATTAATCAATAACGCAGGCAATGTTGACAACATTCCGGCGATCAACATCCATTCACCTTGTCTTCGTGTTGTACTCAAACCAAAATACTCGTTTGATGTTGACCACCATGCAAATACAGGGGTCGAAAAACCCAAGATCCAAGCAGGTAAGGCAATAATGAGAAACAAGAGTATTGTCAACGGGTTAATACCAGTAACCAGGAGCGGCAGCATAAATAGGCTGGAAACAATCACCCCTATCGAAAATATGAGCCATAATTGTTTAACGCTAGGCATTTCTAGTGGTGCTGTGTTGTGTACCAGATGATGCTGTAAGACTGTTGTAGTTGGTGATTGAATTAAGGTGCCTGGAGTGATGTAGTGAGAGTTGCTACCCTGCGGATTTGGCTCCAACCGGACTATGTGAGCAAGTTTTGGTTTGTTAAGTAACAAGAAAAACAACAGAAATGGTGTGGAACAAACCGTACCAAAAATTACCAATAATGGATCCATAGGCCCCAAATCTCCATCCATATCTCCATCAACAAAACCAAATAATACCACGACGAAAATTTGAACAAAAAAGAATAGAATAAAGACCGAAGTTAACATTGAAAAAACCGTCTTCCAAGGCGAAGACTTTTGCGATAGGTAGAGATTCTTTGGTGATGGAGATAAACCCGTCTGTGGAACTCCTTGCATATTTCTCACGATACTCTGACGCTACTGTGGCTTATTTCTTTATCTAATTCTTTGTTTGCAGTTTATTGCTATGGCTCGGCGAGTTGACGCATCGTTAACCAGGATTTGTCAGACTCATTTACTGCATTAGCAATTTCTTCCAACACCTCAAAAGAAACCGTTAACGCACCGGTCTCAATGCCGTGGGCATAAATCAAGATTGTATTATCTGAGCTCACAATAGTTTCAACTATTTTATCCACGTTCCTTCCATCAGAGACAGTTGGAGATAAGGCTCGAAAAACATTTCCGTCCTCACAAATTGTATTCCATGGTTGTACTCCGTTGGTTGGTATGCTTGTTCCCCGTAAAGTTACGAAATGTTCTAGCAGTACTTCATCAATTTCAGCCATTCTAGCTCCATTAGGATAGGAAAATGTCGATATCTCAAAACCAAGTTCTTCAGCAATTTTTATTGCCGGTAGCACTTCAATTTGCAGATAATCTTCAGGTGACCCTCCTGCGTTTTTGAAGTCATAATAATTCGAATGATTCATAGTGTGAATCCCAATTTCATGACCTAGGTTTTGCAATTCATGCAAAATAGAAATTTCCTCATCTGTTAGTTTATCCCACCTGTCAACATAGAATGTTGCAATAATTTCATGTTCTGATAAAAATGGAATACTTTCATTCCAAGAAATAATATTCATCTTGTCGTCAAATGAAATTGCCACTCCATTTTCTGCAGGCCGAGAACAAGGCTGTTCTTTGGTGAAATCCCCAAAGCAAGCAATAATAGTTAGCAAAAAAACGATTGCTAAAATAATTGTTTGAACGAATTTCACAATCCATTGTCGTTGTATTAAGCATAAAAAAATTGTTTTGTCCCGCTCAGTTCGCCCATCACTCGTCACTGAAAAATCAGCAGTCGGCCAAAGCAATCATCACAGCGGGATTGACCCTAGAAGTCTCATTTGAATAATTAATCGCCATCAATATGGCAAACAGAGATTTTTATGATAACAGTATCAATTTACCCTCAATGGGCGCCGCTGAATACTTGTTTGCGCCGAGGAAAGATCATCGTGGATGGTCTACTCCAAGCGAAGCAGCAAGACTTTTTTTCATCATTGCGATGGTAGTATCAGGCTGGTGGTCGTGGCAACTTGCCCAAGGTAACATAATTGTGTTTTTGTGTTTACTGATGTTCATTTCCACGCCCCTGCTGTCATTGGGTTGGTGGATTATTTCGTTAATTAGTAACAACTTCGAACCAAAAGTCTTGACAGAGTCTGTCAACAACGTGGACAAGAGCAAAAAGTTACCACTTCACTCATTTAGGAAGCCATAAGTCCAATCATGAGGCGGAGCAAAGGTTTCTTTAATCGACCTCGGACTTACCCATCTCAACAAATTCAGTGGTGAACCTGCCTTATCGTTTGTTCCACTTCCTCTAGCACCGCCAAACGGTTGTTGTCCAACAACTGCGCCAGTTGGTTTATCATTGATGTAAAAGTTGCCAGCAGAATATCGTAGTGCGGCCATCGCAGTCTGTATATCCTCTCTGTTAGTGGCGAAAATTGAACCAGTCAATGCATATTCAGAGGTCTCATCGCAAAGTTTGAGTGTTTCACTGAATTCATGGTCAGGGTAGACATAAATCGACAACACAGGGCCAAATATCTCTTCAGACATAGATTCGTAATTGGGGTCGGAACAAATGATAGTTGTTGGTTGAACGAAGTAGCCTGTTGAGTCGTCATAACTACCGCCTGTAACAATTTCACAACCCGAATCTTGTTTCGCTCTATCAATATATCCAGCAATATTATCGAAAGACTTCCGGTCGATTACAGCAGCCATAAAATTAGAGAAATCCTTTGGGTCTCCAACAGAAATTTTGGCAACCTCACTGGCATAATTTTCCTTTATAGAATTCCATACAGATTCAGGAATGTATGCTCTACTTGCCGCACTGCACTTTTGTCCCTGATATTCAAATGCGCCTCTAATTAGTGCTACTGTGAGGGCTTGATGGTCACAATTTGGATGAGCAACAATGAAGTCTTTACCACCAGTCTCACCAACAATTCTCGGGTAAGATCGAAGATTCGCTAAGTTGTTAGCCACATCTTTCCACATCTGCCTAAACACTGATGTTGAGCCTGTGAAGTGAATACCGGCAAGCATTGGATGTGAAAGACAAATATCTCCAACCATGCTAGCTCTACCCGGAATGAAATTGATTACCCCATCAGGTAGACCCGCATCCATCATCAATCGCATCAAGAAATAGTTCGATAGGTAGGAATTTCGGCTAGGCTTCCAAACCCCAGTATTACCCATGATTGCTGCAGAAGATGGTAGGTTCGCCGCAATACTACTAAAATTAAACGGCGTAACCGAGAATACAAACCCTTCAAGCGGTCTTATCTCACTTGAATTCCACATGCTAGATGGCGATACTGGCGGTTGTAAATCTTCGTAAATTTCTCTTGCATACTGGACATTAAACCGCCAAAAGTCAATCAGTTCGCAAGCGGAGTCAATTTCGGCTTGATGGCAGGTCTTAGATTGATTAATCATGGTGCTAGCATTAATTTTTGCTCGATACTCCCCCTTGAGCAGTTCACTTGCTTTCAGAAAGATCGCAGCCCTCGCTTCCCAGGGCATAGTTGACCATGACTCATGTGCTGCCAGGGATGCATTAATTGCATCAGTTACCTCTTTCTCTCCGGCCATGTGAACTCTAGCGATTACATGGCTGTGATTGTGGGGCATAACTTGCTCAACAACATTATCGGTGTACACCTCTACGCCGTTGATGATACACGGTATTTCTACGACTTCGTTACTTTGCTTTAGCAACTCAGCTTTCAGTTCAGCTCGCTCTTTGCTGCCGGGTAAGTAACCTAGAACAGGTTCGTTTACTGGTGTCGGAGGCGTTGGTACATTATTCACCATGACGCCTGCCTGTCATAGCCGTCTATTGAATTTGACCCTAATGTAGGTGGGCAAATTTTTTCCTGATTTTAGCAATTTTCGGACCAACAACAGCCATGCAGTATCCTTGATATGGATTTCTAGCATAGTAATCATGATGATATTCTTCGGCAATTACAAAATTAATCGGCTCCTCAATCGTGGTAACGATTTTATTATCAAAGATGGGTTGTAATTCGGTTATTTTTTGCGTAGCAGTTTCTTTCTGTTCATCGTTAATGGGCATGATACAACTTCGGTATTGTGTACCGATATCATTACCCTGTCGATTCAGTTGAGTGGGGTCGTGAACGGTAAAAAACACGTCCAATAAAATATCATACGTTATGATTGATTCATCATACATAATTTCGACAATTTCTGCATGCCCAGTTACTCCATCACAAACTGAACGGTAATCTGGATTAACAGTTTCCCCACCCGCATAAGCAGGTAACGCAGAAATAACTCCCTTCATGCGTTTAAATGCACCCTCAGTACACCAAAAACAGCCGCCGCCTAATAGTGCTCTTGCCATGTTATCCTGTCAGTCTGTTACATTATCAATTCTCGTATATTGGTGTGTTTTATTTTTAATTGACAAAACATTAATTGAAATATGGAATTCTTTACCAACGGGCAATGGACTGGTCAACCGACCCAAAAATGCTCGAAGGTAGAGCATTTTACAAACTTGGAGAGACGGTTTATGACCACCACAAAAAAGTCATTGTCATTGGGATTCTTTCATGTTTAATTTTGGGTTCTTTGATATCTATGGGTTCAAACTGGGCTGAATCATGGGGCGAGGGGGACTTAGAATCGGTTGAAGCAGGCGACTTACGTAAAAGCGCTTTTGCCTCTGAAGATGAAGGCAATAAGTCTGAAGACTTCATTCTATTGATTAACCACCCAACCTTAGATGACTCTTCTCCGGAATGGCAGGCTGCGGTAATCGCTGCGCTTTCGGAATTCGCACTGATGGATAATGTTACAATTCAGTATTCATGGGAAACCTCAGGTGAGAAACGCGATAAATTTGTCTTCCAAGATGACGATGGATTTTGGGCTCAAAACAAAGTTAAGATTTCTACAGATAGGAAATCAGCGAAACAAGTTTATCAAGACAATTGGGAAGATATAGATGTAGATTCAGAATTCAACTTTTGGCGAACCGGAGATTTAGCAATCGACGTGATTTTTGATTCCAGGATTCAAGATGATTTGATTAAGGCAGAACTTATTTCTGGACCGCTATCGTTGATAATATTGGGAATTGTTTTTGGCACCGTGATAGCAGCGATTTTACCTATAGGCGTTGCCATGTTGACAGTGATTTCAGCCATGGGCGTTACCATTTGGCTTTCCAATGTTACAGACGTTACTCAGTATGCGCTGAATATAATCACTTTGATAGGGATCGGTGTTTCAGTTGATTACTCTCTATTTATGGTCTACAGATTTCGAGAGGAATTGAGTAACGGCAGAGATTCTAGAACATCTATTGCCATGACGGTTGCGACTGCCGGAAAAGCAGTATTTTTCAGTGGAATTACTGTTGCAATCGGCTTGATGGGTATGCTTTTCTTTGATAATACTGGACTTCCAAGTTTAGGGATTGGTGGAACGTTAGCTGTGAGTATAGCAATGGTTTTTTCGATAATTGTGTTACCAGCAATCTTAGTTACTCTCGGGTCAAGATTAGACAAAGATGCGCTTTTGTTGAACTTACCATTAAAGAAAAAGCCATTGAGGATTCCAAACAAAGTGAAATTTGCTTTTTCCACAGAGGGCGAGAAAGAAGATGGAGCATGGGCAAAGATTGCTAATTTTGTCATGAAGCGCCCATGGGCAGTACTAATTCCAACCCTCGTCGTCCTCCTTGGAGCTGGACTGCCATTCCTACAAGCAGATTTCTCAATCGCCTCAAGAGATGCATTACCTCCTGATGACGAAACACGAATGGGTTTCGAGTTAATCGATGAGAAATGGCCTGAAGGTGCTGTCAATCGTGCGATGATTGTCATCGATTTTGATGGAGAAGATCCACTCGAAGAAAATAATCTAATTGTAATGTATCATTGGATGAAGAATTATGTAGGTGATGAACGAGTCATAAACGCTTCAGGATACGCATTACCAAGTCTAGAAATGAGTGAATCTGAAGTAGTCCAATTTTGGCAAACTCCAGACGAATTTTTGGATAACGATACTATCGCAAACAGAGAATATCTCAGAGACCAATTTATTTCCGACAATGTTACTTTCGTCATATTTTCATTGACTGGGACCATCACTGGAGAAAGTAGTAGAGAGTTTGTCTCAGATGTTAGGTCAGAGCGAGGAGAATTACTTTCAGAGTTAAACACCGGTGACGACGGAGTTTTGATGGTTGCTGGATTTGCCGCATACAGTCTGGATGTCCTAGATGCCATAATTGATAATCTACCGGTAGCGATTGCCTTCATACTAATTGCAACAGTCATTTTAATTTTCATCCAAGTTAGGAGCGTGATCATACCTATCAAGGCAATATTGATGAATATATTATCAGTTTCTGCATCTTTCGGCATGTTGGTTTTTGTCTTCCAATGGGGCTATGGAGCTGATTTACTCAATTTCACTCCCCAGCCAATCGAGACTACAAACCCGATAATTCTATTTTGTATTGTCTTTGGATTGTCTATGGATTACGAAGTTCTCATGTTGTCAAGAATTCACGAAGAATGGGAGAGAACCGGTGATAACACTCTTGCAGTTGCGAACGGGCTACAAAAAACCGGCCGCTTAATCACTGGAGCAGCGGCGATAATGGTTGTAGTTTTCAGTGCCTTTGGTCTATCATCTGTTGTTATTTTGAAGCAGATTGGTTTTGGTCTGGCACTAGCAATTTTGCTCGATGCGACAGTAGTAAGAGCACTTGTTGTGCCAGCAACAATGCGCCTAATGGGTAAAGCCAACTGGTGGTCGCCAAAATGGCTGGAAAATTTATTTTCACCACAGCACCGAGATATAGAAGAAAACATTGAGCAATAACAGCGACAATAACTTTAATCGATGTTTACTTAGTAAGACTATGGCAGACCCTGTTTACAGTCCAGACGGGAAATACATGTGGACAGGAGATGAGTGGATTCCTGCTCCACCGACGGCTCCATCAGCTGTTACAATGCAAGATTCCGTTATCGGTGGGGATGTAATCCACAATAAAACAGTCATCAACAATGATGTTGACGCGGTCACAAGTGCAGTAATATCAGCATTAGAGCGTTTAGGGATGGTAAACAAGAATGAATCAGGGTCTAAGTTAGAACAAGCAATTCATGTTCCGTCAGCCAATGAATCAAAAAGTCCTATAGTTGTTGGAGCAAAAGTATTGGTCAATTGGAAAAACTATGGGACATATTTCCCGGGAAAAGTAGCCAGCATCGAAGGCGAAGACTCATATGTGATTCATTTTGATGATGGAGATGTTGAATCATCAGTGCCCGCAAACAGAATTACTGTACAGCCTCATTCTCAAGCAAATCAAGACTATATTGAGCAGGTTACTGCAGAAGAGCAGGAATTGATTGATTCATTCGCAGTTTTTGATGAGAATAATTCTGGTACAATAAATTCCAGTAAATTGTTCAAAATCTTAACTGAAATGGGGGACCCTTTAGATATCGAAGAAGCAGAGGAATTATTCACAGAAATGGGCATTCCGTTAGATTCTGAGATTAATTACAAGGATTTAGCCAAGATTATGGTTCAACCATTTGAGCCAAAGCCGGAAGTTGTTATGTCTGACGCTGAAATTGTTGATGGGCGCTTACATGGTTTTGGATACGGACATCAAAAATTGGGTGATGGCTTGGTTAATACTACTGACATCATTCGAATTGCTTACGATAACCGCGCAACTGCGAGAGTGGAAACCAGAAATACGATTTACATCGTTGGACCAACAGGATGGAAAGTCAGGCCAGACGACCATCCATTTAACAAGCCTGAATTTACCACAGGTCAACAAATAAAAATTAATTGGGGCAACCAATGGTGGGATGGATTGATCAGGGAAATACATGACAATAGATACCATGTCCACTACATTGGCTGGGACTCTAGTTGGGATGAATGGGTGGATAAATCACGTATTAAGAGCCATTGAAAAACCAAAGCTAGTTAATTTGAATTAAATCTATGATATGCTTGACAATCATATTACGCGGTATTTCGTCGCTCACTAACAACTCAATGACAGCACATTCATTCTATGTGTAGGTGAATGAAAAACTAACCACTGATATCTATAGAAACTATAGCATAAGGCAACTTGTAGAAACAAATTAAGAAAAAAACCTCAACATATGAAAGCATAGCATAATCTTAACAGCACTTAGAGAAGGTCAAGAATTCCCTTTGCAACAAATTAGATTAACTCATTAAACCATACTTCCACGGTGAGTCGATGAGACCTACAGCAACGCTAGACATCGGGCGCGGATATACACTCAAAAATCGGAGCCTGCTCGCTGCCATGACCAACAAGCAAAGTCACGAGGATGGGACGCTCTCCGAGGCGGAAATAAAGTGGTTAGTTCGAAGAGCCAAAGGGGGTTTTGCAATTACTACAACTGCCGCAGCAAATGTGACAGAGAAAGGTCGTGGCTGGGACGGGGAGTTAGGGGTATGGGGGGACCATCAACTTCCTGGATTGACCAAGTTAGCAGCACGATTAAACTCTCACCAGACGATTAGTCTAGTCCAACTATTTCACGGTGGGATGCGTGCTCCTAGAGCAATCAATGGCGTTCAACCGATATCAGCTAGTGAAAATACAGAGTCTGGAATGAACGGCGAATATACTCGTGAAATGACCCATGATGAGATAATCGGCATGGTGGAATCCTTTACCGAAGCAGCAGTTAGATGCGAGAAAGCGGGTTTTCATGGTGTAGAATTACACGGTGCTCATTCTTACTTGATTTGTCAATTCTTGGGCGCTAAGACTAACCGTAGAACTGACGAGTGGGGAGGTGATATACATGGGCGTGGTAAATTCTTGCGTGAGATAATAAAATCTATTCGAGGCGCAACAAATGAAAATTTTTTGATAGCGGTAAGAATTTCGCCAAAGATTGAGAAAGCTGGCATATATTTGGAAGATAGCTTAGCCTTAGCAAAGCAATTATGCGAGATGGAAATAGATATGCTGCATATTTCTTGTTGGGATGTGTTTGAAGATGTCGGAGATGGTAATCCCGACAGTTTAACAAAACGATTTAGATCGGTAATGCCAGATAAGTTCCCACTAATTTCAACCGGAGCCGTTTGGGATGCAAGGGATGCAATTTGGTTAATGAATCAGGGTGCAGATATAGTTGGAGTAGCTAGAGTCGGTATTGCCCACCCGGATTGGCCATTGAATCTTGGAAGTCATGATTACCAGCCGAAGAAACCCCCATTCAGTGTTGGTCATTTAGTAAATGTTGACCTTAGTCCAGTATTCGTTGAGTACATGAAGCGATGGAAAAACTTCGTTGTTGACTAAATACTGACAAATTCGTTTCAGCGTGTTGTAAAGTGATAGTAAACTTAGGCAAATTAAGATTGGACTGGTATAGAATCTGAAATCGTCATAAACGCAAATAGTAATGTATTTCTTTTACTTGCTACACGCAAGCGGAGTAGTTTGATTATTTTGTTAGGACTGGATTGGCTATGGAGTTTTCAAATAACAAAAAAATCATGATAATTTCAACTATTTCTATCATGATACTTTTTCCCCTGTTATTTGTCGCCCCGGAGGTCTACTCAGCAACCACTCATCCTGACGGGGTTATAGAGCAGCCCGATTTCTTGGACTCAGGTAATTTTATTCTAATTATCCTTGATGGTGTTGGTACAGATGTTATGTTGGACGAGGATATGATGCCATTGCTGAACAATAATTTGGGTGATTATGCAAAACTTAGTGTTACTACTGGCCCACTAACGCTCTCAGCAACCTGTGTCAAAGAAATGATGACAGGAGTGCCTAATGATCCTGTGGATGGACTAAATAACTTTGATTTAAGTCATCCTGGTGGTCCAGATCCTTGGATTTTAGCAGCAAACGATCCATCTAGAGAAGTCGTGATGATTGGCAGTTATGTGATGGGAAATATGTATGATGGTAAACAAAATATTGATTTCATAAATACTTTCAAAGGGCACTCAGATTATTATGAAGGTGATGTTGAAACGTTTGATTTAGTTATTTCGATAAATGAGAACTCAACTTATGATACAATTTCAGCCCATTTTTCTGGTCCTGATAAGGTTGGGCATACTTGGGGAATTGACTCAGATGAATATTTTGAGAAGATGTTGGATGTTGATCAACAAATAGATCAGATAGTAGAATCCCTAGGCGATGATTGGAATATAATAATCACCGCAGATCATGGAATGACAGAATCCGGAACCCATGGTTCAGCAGAATTAGTCACTAGAGATGTAACTGCTCTGGTTAAAGGACCAGATATCGATTCGAGTACAGCTGGAATTTCAAAGCAAAGAGATTTATCGGCTTTGACAGGTGTTCTACTAAATCAACCGCTACCAATCCAATTAAATGGTAGGGTGCCGATAGAAATTCTCGCTTACAGTGAAGCAGAAAAGGCGGAAATTGAGCAGTGGAATTGGGAGGCAGCGAAACAACGCTACATTTTTTTCAACGGAAATAATGATCAAATAAGTGATTCAATAGACTGGGATTTAGTCGATGAGGAAACTAAATTTGATGAAACTCCTAACAAAACAATAACCTATTTTATTTGGCTTATTGCAGTTATATGCTGCTTATACCTGTTCAAACCTCAAATGTCTACCGGTAGAATGTTCGCGTTAGAATCATTGACCTTTGTTGGTTTTGTGAGTCTATTGGTATACAGCCAGGATAGGTTAGATTTTTCCGCTATGATACCTCGAGGAATTGGTGCAGCATGTGCCGTTTATCTATCTTCTATTGCCCTATCAGAATTTGTTGATAAGGACAAGAAATCAACCGAAGTCAACCAGATTTTTTCTGTTCTAGTCAGTCCAGTTATAGTCCCATACATCATTGCAGCGATTTATTTACTTACCTTTGATGTGAGTAAGTCTATCCTACTCGGTACAATGCTATGGTGTATTACCTATCCGCTTTACAGATTTCAATTCAATAGGAAAGAGGATTCAGACTACCGATTCTCAAATGGATTTTACTGGATTATGGCACTAGCCTGTCTCAGCTTTTCAGGATTGAGGTTGTGGTTTACTCTAGTACCTATGCTGTTCTTTGCAGTTAAATCCTCAGCAGATTATCTGCGTGGCAGCAGTAAATTAACTGATAATATACAAACGATGGTGCTGTCAATTTTATTATTAGTATCAATTCTTTTCGTAAATAATCGCATAACTGGATACCACGTAATGAATAAGATTTTACGAATGGGGTGGCCAGTGGGCTTTAATTCAACATTATTACTAGCGATTATTCTAATAATCTCGATTGTGTTGAGCAATTTGATTTCTCAATCAAGCATTAGTTTCCGTACATTGACCACTTACACTGTAATATGCCTGATCAGTTATCTAACATTAGTGTTCGAATCAACCAACTTTGATAGGATAGTTCTGGTGACTCTAATTTTTGGTTATGGTATGGCAATAAAACTATCTTTGAGTAAAGATACCTCCTTGATTGGTAAGGATTTATTGAAGATAATAATAGCATCTCATACTTTGGTAATATGGGGCGTTTGGGGTGGTGTTTTAGTCCTGCTTTTGATTCCTTGTGTAACTATCTTATTGGAACGATTTAGCGCAAAATTCCCGCAAGGCGGGACAATTTTTTCGACCCGAAATTGGTTTCTAGCCCAAGCATTAACTCCATGGATGGTATGGATTCTGTGGTGGACACTCCTCGGCCAAGTCAATGGAATTCAAACATGTGCTGAGGGGATTTGTCCACACCCAAGAGAGTTAGATTTAGGTCGTATTCAGGTACGTGGTGGATACTTTGGCGATCGTATAAATCCAGATTTAAACTGGATGATACTGATGATTTCTGCACCCATAGTTATTGTTTCATGTTGGTTGATTTATTTAGTTAAAGAGTCAGGAATGAGTTTGAAGCCCTACATTTTTTGTCAAATATTACTCGTTTTAGGTTCCCTAAATGTTCTGACATTCAGCACTGAATCTCCTAGATTATTGTTTTCCGTAACTTGGAATTTAGTGTTCGCAAGTTTGCAAATAATGTTCGCCTTATCAGCGGTGTTGTTATTCAATATTGTTGCTAGAATCAACTCATATCGAAATGACGTTCCGGCGACGCTAGATGGCGTTAGTGCAGAGTTATAGGCTGGCAAATTTCCTCATCAAGTTTCGAATTTATGAGTTAAAGGCCGACCGATCTTTTGAGCCATGAATCGAATTAGTCCCCAATTTAATCGACGCCACCAGGATAGGTGCGAGGTCTTAACCATGGTGAATTCCTCATTTGTCACGCCACCCCGCAATTGTTTGAATTTATTTGCCCCAGAACTGGCATGTCGGTGAAAATCATTATCTGAACTGGTTCTAGTGATTTTCGCGGTAATAATACGGTATAGTAAATTAGCGTGGGGGTGATGATGATCATAACCCAAAATAGGCGTAGTTGCAACCTCATCGACAACCTTCATACCCAACACTCCAATAATTTGTTCTTCATCAAGCAATAGTTGATAGTTCAGGATTTTACGGTTGGAGCACTCATAATGAAACAAGGGCGTAAATCGCGGATTATTTTTGGAGTATTTTCCTAGGTACAATTGGTCATACAAATCAGCAACGCGTGCTGACATTTCCTCGTCTAGCGTAACTCCAGATAGCCATCTAAAGCCCAACTTGTGCTCAAGCTTTTCATCACGTAGAATCTGCCGCCTTTTCCGTCTTGGAAATTGCTCGATTGGTTTGTGGGGAAACAACAATACATTACGAGCGAACATTGGCTTAAACCCACAATCTATCAGAGCATCATAATCTTTTGAATTTAGACCTCGGTTGACAGAGCGAACTAATATTGCATGATTAGGGTTTGATTTTTCAACCGTTGAGACAACATTCTCCCATCCAGTAGCACTCAAATCTTTGGGGAAAAGGTTTGTTGAAAGTCCAAAATTATTGATTGTAAAGGCTTGGTCTACCTTGGCAAAACGCAAAAAGAACCCAATTAACCACAACGGTGGCATAAGTATCAACTTTGCAAAGCGAAGACCAACTATATCCATCTCCTCCCGTAAGTAGTGATAATAATGTGTGAAAGTTGAAATTGTGTAACATAATGTCTCTTTTGTCATTTTATTTTTGGTGTATGGGACTAGTTTGTCTCCAATTTCTATCAAACCAGATTCACAATCTAAATTGTCTGCAAGATTTGCCCAACCGTGTTGACGCACCATCTCGTCCCATTCCTGCACTAGCTCCAGGTGCGAGAGAGTATCCACAATATAGTGAGGTTGGACCGTATATTACATTTTTTCGCCGTCTAATGACTTCAATCGAGACATACTTTATTCGATGCAACAAGGTGGAATAAGTATGGCAAAGGTCCTCGTTACCTGTGCGAGAAGCCCCGCAGCCATACACTTGGGTAGATTGTTGCATGAATCGGGACACTGCGTAATTCTGGCGGACACAAAAAAATTCCATCTAGGTAGGTGGCGATCATGGCCAAATAAGTGCCTGCGTCATCCATCACCGCGTTTCGAAAGTCAACAATTTTCGCAGTGGTTGCAACAAGTGGTGAAAACAGAAGCCATTGATTGTGTAATTCCGGTGTATGAAGAAACCTTCCACCACGCATTGAATCATGGGTTGCTAGATTGTGACCATTTCTGTTCTGATATAGATACTTTAGATAGATTGCACAATAAATTTGAGTTCATACAATTTGCTGAAAGCCTAGGAATCAATGTTCCAGAAACGATATTAGTAGAGAATATTTCACAAATCGAATCAAAACTAACCCCAGAATATATTCTAAAACCGGTGTATTCTAGATTTGGTGAAAATGTTATAATCAAGCCCAATCTAAACAAATTACAGATTGATGTAAGCGAAACAAACCCATGGATTCTTCAAGAAAGACTGGATGGTAAACAATATTGTTTGCAAGGAATTTGTAAGGATGGTAAAGTGTTGTCTTGCGTGGCATACTCTAGCGATTTTACCGTTTCTAAAAGTTCAGTTTTCTTTGAGAAAACTGGTAAAGGTGATTTAGGTGGAATAATTGAAAAAATCGCCTCAAATTGTAACTACACTGGGTTCCTTTCATTCGATGTAATACTTGGCGAGGATGGGATTGTACGGCCAATAGAATGTAATCCTAGAGCAACTAGCGCCCTACACCTTTATTCAACCGATGATAGGATAGATAATGCTATTTTGAAAGGTGATGAAATCCAATGCACTGGCACTAGTCGGAGATTGGTTCTACCAATGTGGATTAACTTGGTATCTAACCTCTTCACAAAACGGCACTTCAGCAGTTGGCGTAAAGCCGTTAAGCGTTCCAAATCGGTCGAATGGAATGTTCTAGACCCTCGGCCTGGAATGTTACAATTAATTCTACTATTGGGATTTTCCATGGTTGCCATTAGACGTAAAATCTCCTTGATTGCTGCAACAACATACGAATTTGAATGGAATGGTAAGTGACTGTCGGCTCAATCTTTTTGATGTAGAAGGAAAACCAAAAATCAAGGTGAATGGGTTGAACACACAGATAAGTGGATTCGCGTGTTATTTGCCACCAAATCTCAAAACCAGCGAGGAAACTATTCCATTCGGCACGCTTCCCAAAGGAATTGATTTCAAGCGATTGACTAGAATTGAATCTCATCATGAAGTCCTTGAAGGTCAAGGTTCGCTGGAACTGGCTGTCGAAGCGGCTAACAAAGCGATAGCAAGGTCAGGTGTTCCCAAAGAGGAAATCGATCTAGTGATATCTTGCTCGGTCACAAAGTTGAATTCGAAACTTCAGAATCTCATCGAACCATGCCTAGCATCTAATATTAGTACAGCACTTGGTATCAATGCTCAAAATTTTGATGTAGCCAACGCTTGCTCGGGGATGGTCACTGGGTTAATGATTGCTGATCGAAAAATAAAGGCTGGAAAAATTCGCAATGCTTTGGTGGTCTCGGGAGAATATCTAACTGGGGCATTGTATGAAGCACTTGATAAAAACCTGCTATTCAATCCAAAAGCGCTTGCGAGTTTGACCATTGGTGATGCTGGTGGCGCTTATGTCATTTCAAGAAGTGAGGAAGATAGAATTCGATTCTTTGAACCTATTACACTGGCGCAACACAGTCAATTGTGTATTGGTGATGCTGCCATAGGCAGACCTGGACCAGCGATGAGAACCGAATCTAAAAAACTGCAACAAGGTGCGTTAGAAAATTTGGGCGAATATCTCAAACGCGATATGGGAGGACCAGAAGAATGGAGCACACACGATCATGTAATTTCACATCAAACAACACCAAGAGCTGTAGAAAAAGGTGCAATGGTGATCGAAAAGGCGCTAGGTCATTCGGATGTAGTTCGCTCGATTTCAGATACCGGAAACACTGCATCAACGTCTCATGTAACCGTCTTGGAAAAATTGCTTGACAATGGGGAATTAAAATCTAACCAGAAGATATACTTCATCGCCTTTGGCTCGGGTTTGTCACTTATCGGCATGAATTTTTACATCCCACCGGGGGTTGAAAAATGGTAGGTGTTATGGCATTTGGCTTTGAGTCGATAAAGAAAAAGTCCTTACTAAAATCATTACAGAGTATAACAAAAAAATTGTGTAAACAGCATGATGTCGATTTGCAAGATATTGGTCTAATTGTGCACACAGGGACATATCGCCAGAATTTCCGTCAAGAACCAGCCTTCGCAGCACACTTACAACAAGCCCTTAAGATCGGCTGCGAAAAAGTTAGTCCAACCAGCAAGCACGTTTTCTCATTCGACGTTCTTGATGGCAGCTGCGGACCCCATCATGCACTAGAAACCATTGCTGATCTGTTGCCAACAATGGAATGCAAGTATGCTCTGTTTACCGCCGGTGATTACCGGCCAAACAAGGAAACTGAATGGAACCACAAACCCATCTCATTTGCAGCAATCATTTCCAAAGATGGACCGTTAGAAATTCTTGGTAGCAGTTTCGATTACACACAGCAAAATGATTTTACCTCTACTGCGATTATGGGGAAAAAATATCATTTTGAAGCCTTTTCTAATGAGCCCCAAATTACCATTCACGGAGTTGAGGATAACCTATTCATTGCTTCATCGGAATGGCTTTCTGGAGAGCAAATGTCTCGATTTTTTGAGTGGGCAAAATCAATGAACGGAATTATCACCCATCGCATTAGGAACCGCAACGGCAGGGTTTCTGAATTGAGATGGAGGGTAAGTGGTGAATAGGCCAAGGTTCGTCTATTTCTTTTGTATCTTCTTAACATTGTACCATCTAACTGCTAGAATTGGGCTCTCTGTCGATATACAATGGCATTTGGATGTGGGTAGAGACCGAATGTTAACTCCTCCTCATGTTATGATTTTGGCAGGATTTCCATTCTGTATATTGTTTTCATTATATTATTTAATCATCAACACCAAAGACTACAAATCAGGCAAAGAAATTTCGGGTTTCAAAATGTTTGGATTTATTGCCCCTGGTTCTGTATGGATGATTTTACTTGGCATGGTTTCAATTGGCATTGGGGCAATTTATGATGATTATTGGCATGCACAATTTGGCATTGACACCACAGTTATTACTCCACCCCACATGTTTACTTTATTCGGTGGAATGTTAGCCGAATTTGCCAGTGTGTTGTTGGTTCGAGACTTAATGGAATTCGATACAAAAAATCAATTCAAGGGAAAGAGAGTCTTGGCAGCCATACTTTTGTGGACTTTGCTATTGCATGGTAGTTTCGCATTTTTGAATTTCATTGACCCGCGTGCGGCAACGATTTCCGTTTTCGGTTTTACTACAATGTTGCATCTATATTTCGGGCCGATGGTTGTCATTGCAATATTGTTGATAGGAAATCAGTGGTTTGATAATAAGGTAATCTATATTCTTGGTGGATTTACTTTCGCAATACAAAGCGCTATGTTCGTATTAATTCCCATGGCAGTGGATGTATTGATGGGCCCTTCACACGCTTATCGGCCTGGAGCTCCCAATGTTGTTTGGGCTGCTCATTGCGTTCCGTACCTGTTCATTTTAGTGGCGTTTATATTTGCTAAATTCGACTTAGCAAACCGTCCAAATCTGTTAGTGATGATTGCTTTACTTAGCGACGTAATATTTTCACCATTTCTCCCAGTAAACTATCCATCTGAGGTAGGATTTTTGATTACCATGGTGAATTTAGCAGGTGCGTTCCTACTGCTTAGGTTGAGCATTCCTTTACTTCAAAGGTACTATGCAAGAATCCTTTCTTCGCTTGATAGTGGTATTATCGACTTCAGGCCCAAGATTAAATCCGTTGCAGTATTATTAGTACTGCTATTTATATCTCCAGTCAGCGCTCATAATAACAATTTTGAGGAAGGCTCCGGTTTTGATGCTCCAATGCGCATCGAAGTAGACATCGATGGCATCGAGGTGTGGGTAGAATTCATGCTGTGGCCTCCGAAAGCACCGCAATCATGTGAGATTTTACTTGTTGCTGAGGACAATGAATCACGCATTGACAGTATGTGGACAGAAATTGTCTTTCTTGATGATAATGGTGAAGTTAGAATGATTCAGAAATTTGAACAATATCCTGACCAATCCATCTGGTTTGGTGAAAATTACTTCACATTCAGTGGTAATCAGACTTTAGAAATTAAGGCATCAATAGACGGGGAAGAATTCACCGATCATATCTCATTAGAGGTCGACCCTCCTGCCTCAATTCCAGTTTGGCTGGCTTGGACACTTTCCTCAATATGGGTTTTTGCGATATATGCTATACCTTATCTTGCTGCAGGTATGCGACGGACATTGGAGTGCGAAGAGTGAGTTGGAGGTTTAATTATCGATCTAATTCTGTTTATACCTCTCCTTTCTATCTTGGTTTTGAGTTTTGTTTGGGTGCTGAAAAGCTACACAAGATTTAGCTTTTATTTTATTACAATTCTATCTATTTTAGTACTTTTATTTGCTGATTATGACGCGCTAAATCTGTTTTTTAGATTGAAAGTCATGGTTGTAGTGTTACCAATTATATTGTTTGCTTACTTACAAGGTTACAGGTTCAAATCAGAAGACAATGCTTTGGTGATTGGTATCTTGGAGATGGTAATCATTGTTAACATTTTGATACCAGCCATCTATGCCTTGTCGTATTCGGATTATCCGATTTTTTTCATGAGCCTCTGTTTGGTAATTGCGATGCCAAATTATGAAATCAATGAAAACGGATACTTAGGATTCAATGACCCATTCTGGTGTTGTGTATATTCGTTTACATTAATTCTTGGCTTCCTTAGATTTGATGGACATACAGAATATATTATACCGGGAATAGTCATTCTTACGCTCGGAGTTATCCTACCAGTGTTTAACAAAAATTGGTTTGAATGGTTAAATTTTAGAGTTTACAGTCTTTACTTCATCATAATACTAGACTTAATTGCTAGAGATGGAAATACTGGACTATATGAGTCGATTTTGCCTGGCCTAATTCAAGGTACTACACTAGATAGTTCAATCAATATAATTGCAACATTCTTGTGCGTGATAGCGTGTTTGTTGCTGGTCCATAAAAGAGTGAAATTATCGCGCCCAATTATCTTGGTAAATACATAGCGTAACCTGATTTGGTCTCGGTTATTCTATGAAGTAAAAAATCCTAGTAGCGCAGCAATGGTCAGCTTTAGCGGAATGAAAATATTCCTGAGGCTTTGTTTTGGTTTCATCATGGCTTTTTTTGATACTCCAGGTTTGAACCAATAAGTCATATTGATATTCAGGTTATCAATATGTTCCACAAAATGAAACCAACTCGAAGGGATGAATAGTATGTCGCCTTCATTCAACTCAACCCTCTGCGGATGGCAATTTCGTTGCTGAAATGAATTGAATTTGCCTCGTTTGATATTATCAAAAAATGAAAAAGGATGCATGCTCATCGCTTTGAAGGTTTTCAAATATCTCCAGTCCTGCGGAGGAAACATCAAAATTTCCTTTTTCCCTTTGATTTGGAAATTCAAATTATTGTCGAGGGAATTATCATAATGAGTCATTGATTGTATTCCATCTCGACTCAACCAAAATCCGACAGTAGATAATCTCGATTGCGAAATCAATGAATTATCACCTCCGTGTTCATGCAATACCTCCTTGCCGAAATCCCACAATTCGGACCACTGTTCGACTACTGCATCTTTTGTGAAAATGTATGTATCGGTGCCAGACAACATTGTTCTCGACTGTTTGAGATCTAAAAATTCATCCAGTGTGGTTTTATTTGTTGTCAACGATTTTGCAATCGTGAAAACGCTATCAGATGGATCGATGAATTTACCACTCGGGGAGCTGCGAAAACAAACTTCGCTCTGCCCAACATGTTCTCTAAGCCAAGATTCATTCAGTATCTCTTGAAATGAATAGATAGAATCATGTGAGTAAACACAAGGAATGCTCTGTTGCATACACTCACGAAACTCGGTTAATGTGGAAACAACCTTGACATGTTGAAGTTCAAAACTTCCATCAGAGGCCTCGCCGCCATCTGAACTTACCATGAAGTAGACACACAACCACACATGATTAATTGTTACGCCAACAAATTCACTATATCCTAACATGCATTACTGTGTTGGTTGTACTCGATTGATAGGTTTAGGAGATGGTGATTGCTAAATCACTAATGCGAGACTACTTGGCCGTGTTTACGGCGATTATGCCGAGATTAGAATTTTAGACACAACAAATTGACTCAATTACGAACAAAATAATTGTAATTTTTTGAGTGGTCAAAAACAAAAAATTTGTTTTTTGACTCACCCGTTATCGCGTTGCAGTGAGTCGTTTTTGAAAAGTGGACGTGCCGAGATTTGAACTCGGGGCCTCTACCATGCCAAGGTAGCGATCTTCCAACTGATCTACACGCCCATTGTGTTTACAAGTTACTCCAAAACCACTCCCATGATAAGCATTTTCAATAATCATACACTTCTTGAATGAGCAATATCACGGCTTATCATGGGCGACTCGGGTTTGCTAGGGGATACGACAATCCCAAACCATGACCCACACATACCTGAAGGACTGGTAGTCGACTCACTTGCCGTGTTATCCGGTGTTACCGATGCCGTATTTATGCCGTGGATAGAGGATAGAATCAATCTTATCTGGCTTGAAGCTAATGATGACAGACTAGGCATGACCAGATTTGAGGAGGGTTCAGCGGAACTAAATCGAAGGCGCCGTTTGAGGTTAGATCCTGGTCGAGTAACTATCGGCTTACATCCAGCTCTGCTAGAGGATGATGAGCTATACAAACACACCTTCGTGCACGAATTCCTTCACGCTGCTGGGCTTACTCTTCACACACCTTTGCACGATGAGTTAACCAACAAAATCGCACCAACGCCAAAGATGTCAGAATCACCTCTGCTTCAAAGGCTGAGAGAATCTGTGCTTGGCGATCTTAAAGTAAAATCGTGGTCATGCAAACACTGTAATTACACATGGGATAGGAAGACAGTTAGAAAGCCAAAACGTTGCCATAAATGTGCCCGACCTTTGTGATGGCCGTTCCTTAAAGTTCATCAAAGAGATACTTTTCGGGTGGGTTGGACGTATAGTGTAGTTGGATATCACTCTGGCCTTCTAAGCCGGCGACCCGGGTTCGAATCCTGGTACGTCCGCCATCTCATAGACGCTAAAATTGACATTATTTGTGAGATTTCCAATGCTGAATTCTCCCGATGCTCTCATATATGGCATGTCAGTGGCTAGCCTGTTCACCATGAAGAGAGGCTCACGTGCTTGGAAGAAAACTGGCAATCAACGTTGGAAGTGGCGCAAGAAGAAATTGCGACGCCGAAAGCGTGCTCGTAGACAGGCAAAGAACTGATTCGACAGGTGAAAAACGGGAGTATAGTATAGCTTGGTAGTATCGCGGGCTCCAGTTGCACAGGAATGAAGACGAGTGGGTTTGCTGAAGTTGATGACCAACTGGAGCGCCGACCTGTTGCATCCTGATGACTTGCCCACTAACATGGGCGGTTCCAGAAGAAATCCGCTGGGGGGGGTTCAAATCCCTCTGCTCCCACCA
>CAYPPO010000018.1:0-35384 GCA_964412625.1 uncultured Candidatus Poseidoniales archaeon | reverse complement strand
ACATACTTCGTATGGCAGATACCGATATTGACGGTCTAAAACCGCTTGCTACAGCCTTAACAGCTGTCAAAGGAGTCGGTGCTAGAACTGCAAACCAAATCTGTAAGAACACAGGATTTGATGCCGCATCCCTTGCCGGTCATCTGTCTGTTGAAGACCAAGAAAAACTTCGTCTAGCTATTGAAGGCTACAATGAGTCTGTGCCACTGTGGATGCTCAACAGACAGCGTGACCTAGAGACCGGAGATGAACTTCATTTGACCGGCCAGCAGGTTAAACTAACCCTCAAAGATGATATTACCAGACTACGTTCAATCAAATGTTACCGTGGTGTTAGACACGCAAGCGGTAACAAAGTGCGCGGTCAAAGAGGGCGTTCGAACGGCCGCGGTGGCCTAACACTAGGTGTAAACAGGAAGAAGTGAGGGATTTAGATGGGAGAGCCAAAATTTTCGAGACCTAAGTTTGACACACCTTCCCACCCATGGAAGGCCGCCCGTATTGAAGAAGAACACGCGATTAAGGCACAACACGGCCTGAAGAACATGCGAGAAATATGGAAAGCGAAATCACAATTGAGACGCCATCGAAGACAAGCAATGCGTCTTATCGGTATGGTTGATACCAGTGAAGGTCACGGAAAAAGAGAGATGGAAGACCTATTACGTTCATTGCACAACAAGGGGTTAATCCAATCTGACGCAACATTAGACGATATCTTGTCGCTTGGAACTGAGGACATCCTGAATCGTCGTTTGCAAGCCCAAGTATACTACAAGGGTCTTGCAACCACCATGAAACAAGCGAGACAACTGGTCAATCATGGGCTGATTTGTATCGGCGATCAAAAGGTAACAATTCCATCATACCCCGTCTCAAGAGACGAGGAGGAACACATCAGTTATCATCCGAGTAGCCAATTAAATAACCCGGAGCACGCAATCAGAAAAGCCATTGAAGGCCGTCGCGAGAAAGCCGAGTACGCTGTTGAGGAAGTAGACCCTGAAGCAACCGCAGAATTCGCTGCTGAAGTCAAGGCCGCTGCTGAAGCAGCCCCATCAGTAGAAGCAGGAGGCGATGAGTGATGTCGCGCAGAGCCATTGTCAACATTTTCAGCTCCTACAATAATATCTTGATGACCGCTACAGATCTAACAGGCGCAGAAACAATTACCACCTGTTCAGGTGGTCAAATGGTCAAGTCGTCTAAGGATAGCGGCGGGCAGTTCGCAGCAACAAGAGCAGCTGAAAAATTAGCAGATGCCCTGAAGGATAAAGAATTCACGCAACTCATTGTCAAGTACAGAGCACCAGGAGGTAATCTTTCAAACAATACCGGCCCGGGCGCTCAAGCAGCGATCAGAGCATTGACTCGTGCAGGCATGACAATTACTAGAATCGAGGATGTAACCCCAATTGCCCATGACGGGACGAAGAAAAAGGGCGGCCGACGTGGCCGACGTGTATGATACAGTGGTGATATAGTGAAAGCACAGATTGTAGAAGGCTGGCCGAAAGAAAACTCAATTAGGATTTCACTTAGTGAAACCGACGCATCTCAAGTAAACGCAATCAGAAGAGCCTTGATTTCTGATGTGCCAAAATTAGCAATCACGAGAGTAAACATCAGCCAAGGCGTCGTTGAAACCGATGGTCAAATTTTAGAGTCAGTAAATGTACTACCTGATGAAATGCTTGCCCATAGATTAGCAATGATTCCAGTTCCAACATACCCCGAAGAGAAGTTAGATTTCTTTGAAACATGTCCGGTGTGTATTGATATGGTTGAGGCAGAAAAGGGTTGTCCGCAATGCCAAGTCCTCTATTCGTTGAATATTCAAGGTCCTGCACCTGACGCCGATGAGGACCACGTAACCGTTTATGCCGGAGATTTGACTACTATTTCTGATCCAATGTTTGATATCAAAGAAGAACACAGAAGAATTCCAATTACTATTCTCTCAAAAGGGCAATATCTAGAATTGTACGCATTCGCAACCCTCGGCCGTGGTTCTAGTCACCAAAAGTGGTCACCGGTTGCAGGTGTCGGATTTAGCAACAGGAATGTTGCAAAGTTGAACAATGCTAAGAAAGCAGAGACTTTGTTTGCTTTAGGCCTCAAGACAAGCGACGGCAGAGATATCGATGCTAAGTTGTTCAAAAACAAGCAGGTTGATGACGTTAACACAGTGATGGACCTTGAAAGAGCGCTTCATCAAGTTGGGCCAGGAACAGGCCGCGATGCAGATTTTGATGGAGCGATAACTTTAGAGCAAGTTGAAGGTGAGTATGTATTATCCTATGAGACCGATGGTAGCCTAGACCCTGTAACCGTGTTCAATCTGGCAATGGATGAATTAAGTAACAGATTCGCAGGTCTCAATGAAGAGATTGGCGTCGCACTAAACTGAGTTAGTAGTGGGTATATTCAATTCCCAGTTGGGAATGCACAACTTTTCTACCATTATTTGCTACCTTGCCAATCATTTTCACCCCAGGCATTCGCTTTTTCAGCCAGGAACATATTTTGTCTGCGCACTGGAGATTTACTGCAATTATCATACCGCAACCCATATTGAAAGTTCGGTACATCTCCCAAGTATCAATACGTCCAATTTCTGCCAACCATAAGAACTCTGGATGTGGCACAATCGGATCATCAATTTCCCATCCCAGACTGTCATGCAATCTCAGTAGATTTGACAAACCGCCCCCCGTGACGTGACAAATGCCCCTAATGTCATCAACAGAGAAGCCACTTTCTTCGGCCTGTGCAGTTTTGATTAAATCAACAACTGGGTCACAATAAATTTTAGTTGGGTTAAGGAAAACCTCTCCTAGGGTTATGCTATCATTCGAGTTATTAAAACGCCTTATGTCTCTGGTAGGGCTTGAACTATCAAACGGGGCATCATCAGTATATTGTAAACCAGCAACTTCCATAATTTTGCGCACGAGAGAATAACCATTTGAATGGATCCCCGAAGAGGGTAGACCAATCAAAACATCACCGGTTTGTAGATTCTCACCTGTTATTGCTTCACCTTTCTTCAAGTAGCCAAGGGCCGTTCCAGACAAATCCAATTCATTTACAATGCCGGGTAGCGAAGCGGTTTCGCCACCGGCCAGAGTTACTCGAGCCAGCCGACACGCTTCAGCCAACGAGGCGCCAAGGGCGGCATGAACTTCAGGATCTGGTTTTGGCACTGCGACATAATCAACAAAGGCAATTGGCTCTGCACCAACACAAAGCAGGTCATTGACATTCATCGCCATGCAATCTATCCCAACACCAGACCATTGATTTAGCATAGAAGCAATTTGTAATTTGCTGCCAACGCCATCAGTTGCTAAGGCTAGTAAATGGTCACCAAATTCAATCAATCCACCAAATCCACCCGGTAAATCCACAGGTGCACCAGGGGTTCCACTGGGGCGAACAGATTTCCCTAGTGAACTAATTAGAGATGCAACAGCTGAGCCTTCAAGATCGATATCGACCCCGGCGCTGGCATAATCCATTTTATCAGCCATATTTATTCCAGCAGTAGGCAGGCAATGAATAAATCGGCTCAGTCGTATAGTGCTTTAGCAAGCATAGGCATGCTGATATCTAATCTATGTTCGATACCAGAGTGGGTTCCTTCAAACTCCTCCCAATGATGGTTTACACCATGCTCTTGTAGGATTTCAATTAGCATTCTACTACCATATTGAATGCCATATTGGTCTCTGTTTCCACAGTCAATATACAATAAATCTAGCTTTTTTAACGAATTAGCGTTAAGTTGGATTGAATTTACAGGGTCAAATTTTAACCAATTTTCCCAAATTGAATCATCTATTTCACAAGTGTCGAGACTGAACGGTAATCTAATGCTATTTCCAGAGTTCTGTAATTCATTTGAATCATAGGATGCGGCCATTGCGCAAATCATCAATGCATGGAAATCGTCACCACTTAACTTGCTACATTCCTTAACATGGGCAAGGAACTTGTCTAACCCTCCTTGTTGGTTAATTTGAGTCGCAGTAGTTGGGAAATCCGAGCGGTACAGAATGTCAAAGCCCACATCTCCAGAATGAGAAGCGATTGCATGCCATTCTCCTTCATGATGAATCGCATTGTGTAGGGCTCCATAACCTCCCGAAGACTTACCAAACAAACCAAATTTCCCGTTGGTAGCATATCGTTGTTCAATTGTTGGTTTGAGGCATTGATGGAGCCATGAACTCCATAATCCAAGAATTTTAGAATCAACAAACTGATTGCCGCCTAACGAAGTAAAACAATCCGGTAAGACTAGTATTGTAGGGGACATTTTTCGCTCATTAACCAGTCTTTCATGCCTTTGAGGAAGGGTTTCAGCAAAGGCTTTCCATCCTGCCCGAGCCAAACCGGACGAGGTGAATGGAGCCAAATAAATCATTACTGGCAACTTGGCACCTTGATCGATTAACTCCAATCCCTGCTTTGGAATATGAACCATAACTTCTCTACTGATTGGGTCACCTAATTGATTATCCAGTAAATTAGAGCGAACGACGAGTCGTTCTATGCTTCCTTCAATAGGTGAAAAATTATGCTCGGGCATGAACAAACCAGAGAGTCATTACTGATTTGTTCGCCGGTTGGCAATAGTTACAATGGATATACAATTTGGTCGAATAAAAGCATGGTAGAGGCGCCCAAACCTCCAGTGGAAATAAAGGGGTATTAGAAATTAATAGAAGTAATCATATACCGTGGTCAAGTAGTATCCTAATCTAGCGCGGAAGGTTTGGTGATATTTGTGTTGCAAGAGTTTGATTTGGCTGCAAGATGGACGTCAATGATTCAAGATTTGTATGCAGAAGCAGTTCACAACCTCGCACAAAAGTGGCCGGATGAGCAATCGCTTGAAGTCTCATATCGAGATATTGAAGGATTCGATGATGAGTTTGCTCAAAATATCATAGCCCATCCTGATCTACACTTTCAAGCTGCGAATCAAGCTCTAAGGCAATTCCTCCAAGATGAGGGACACACATCGATGTATCCATTTGTTAGAATCATACAGTTGCCGAGTGACCAAATTAGAACCGTATCACAATTAAGAGCCGATGATATAGGAATGATGCTAGCAATAGATGCTATTGCTACCAAAATATCTGGTGTGAGGCCGAGAATTTACTCGGCGTGTTTCATGTGTACATCTTGCGGACACATCACCGAAGTCAAGCAACCAAATGAGCAAGAACTGATCGAACCGCTTGAATGTTCTCAAATCGATGGTGGATGCGGTAGGCAGAAGCGCCAGACTAGGTTTGCTTTGCAAGAGGACGAATCAATTCTAATTAACTCACAATTCATTGAACTTCAGGAATCTCCGGAGCAATTGAAAGGTGGCATACAGCCAGAGCGCATTATCTGTATTGGGGAACATGACATTGCGGGGAAACTGAACCCAGGCGACAGGGTCAAAGCCAATGGAGTGCTCTTTATCCGTTCGCAAAGGAAAGGTGGAAAGGATACTCCAGTGTTTGATATATTCCTCAGAATTCATTCTCTTGAGCGGCAAAATGTTCCACTTGAAGAAATACTGATAACCGAGGATGAGGAACTTGAGATCAAGGAATTGGCCAGTCGCTCAGACATCTACGATTTGTTTAGCAAAAGCATAGCCCCGTCAATTTTTGGAATGGACAGAGTAAAAGAATCACTTATGCTTCAATTATTCGGGGGCGTCGCCAGATTAAATCCAGATGGAACTAGGAACCGTGGGGATATTCACATTCTGCTGATGGGGGATCCGGGGGTGGCAAAATCACAGTTATTGGATTACATGTCCAAGATTTCACCACGGGGTCAGTTTACCTCAGGCCAGTCAGCATCAGCGGCTGGATTAACTGCAGCAGCAGTACAAGACTCTGCAGCAGATGGCCGATGGACTCTAGAGGCTGGAGCGCTGGTTTTGGCTGATCTAGGGCTCGCTGCGATTGACGAATTTGATAAGATGAACGAGGCCGATAGGTCGAGCATGCACGAAGCGATGGAACAACAGACTATTTCAATTTCCAAGGCGGGAATAAATGCAAGCCTTAGAACACGTTGTGCAGTATTGGCTGCAGCCAATCCAAAAAGCGGACGCTTTGAGCCAGTATCCGATACCCCCTTTACCGCTCAAATTAACCTAGCTCCACCACTCATTTCCCGTTTTGATATAGTTTGGCTGCTGACTGACAATGCTGAAAAAACTCGCGATGCAAAAATAGCGCAACACATCATCAACAATCGGTTGCTAGGAACCAGTGAATTATTGGTCAATCAAGGAAGTGCGCCTGACCCGTCGAAACGCGGCTCATTTTCAACCCAAAAATCGCAAGACGGCGACGAAATACTCACAAAAGCACTAATCAGGAAATACATTGCCTATTCAAAGCGTGCCATCCATCCAAAATTAGATGAAGACGCACGTAATAGAATTGTAGGATTTTATGTTGAGACTAGAGAAAGAGGGGGGGAGTCCTCTGATAGCGTATCAATTACTGCTCGATCATTGGAAGCAGTTGCTCGAATGGCGGAAGCAAGTGCGAGGATAAGATTATCAGAAATCGCTAACCTTGAAGATGTAGAGAGAGCAATCCGTTTGACACGAACATGGCGTAATGAATTAATGGGTGATAACTTTGATGAAACCACCTTGCAAACCGGCAAAAAAGCCTCGGCTAGAAATCATGAAAGACTCCTCCTCGACACGATTAGAGATCTCGAATCTAGGTCGCAAGAGTCAATCAAATATGCTAATAGAGTCGATATTTACAATGAAATGCAAAATCATAATGTTGACAGAGGCAAAGTTGACAACATGATTGAGAAAATGGTTAGAGACGGAACCCTTATGCTACCAAGAGGTTATGATACAATTCAAACACTTAGGTAACAATCGTTGCTATCTTGAATAATGAACTCCTGGGATTACTATGGCGGAGTCGCATTTTCCTGAACCAGAGGGCGATGTCGCTGATGCCGAAGCGCTTAATGCAGACCAATTAGGCTTTATGTGCGGCATTGAAGTCCATCAACAGTTAGCAACCGGTAAGTTACATTCTAGACAACCCGGAGATCTTTACGACGTTACAATAGAAACTTTACCCGAGGATTGGCCACGTTTCTCTCGGAGATTAAGGGCGGCTAGGGGTGAAGGCGGAAAAATAGACATCGCAGCACGGTTTGAAACTCAACGAAACCGTTCCTTTGAATATGTTCAATCACCAAATTCAGGTTTGATTGAATTAGATGAGCAACCTCCGTTATGCCATGATGAATCAGCACTAGATATTGCTTTGACGACCTCAGCTTTACTCGACGCTAAACCTGTATCATTGCTACAGACCATGCGAAAAACCGTCGTCGATGGGTCAAATACTAGCGGATTTCAGCGAACTACGCTGATTTCAACCGGCGGAATACTACAGACTTCATCTGAGCCAGTAGGAATCTCAGTTCTCTGTCTGGAGGAAGATAGTGCGAGAAAACTTGATACTTTTGCTACAGAGTTAGGGGAATGCGTGATCTACAATTTAGATAGACTGGGCTTACCATTAATTGAGATCGCCACGGAACCCGATGTTAAGACTCCTGAACACGCTAAAGAGACATCTATCGCTTTAGGTAGGACATTGCGCCAAACACGGCGCGTACGACGAGGACTTGGGAGCATAAGACAAGATCTGAATGTCTCAATCGCTTGTGGCGACAGAATCGAAATAAAGGGTTGCCAAGATTTAGATTGGATACCGCGAATCATTAAGTTAGAAATGGCGCGGCAACTTCATTTCTATCGTTTAGCAAACACTCTAAGGAATCAATTATCTTTGCCAAATTTACCTAGTGACAGGAGACTGGACGATGAAAAAATCGAGGCACATGTTAGAGAAATGGTAGCACAAGCACTACCATTAGAGTTAATCGATGTAACCGATAAATTTGCAAATTGTGACTCGAAAATGGTTGTCAACGGGTTACAAAAATCTTACACAATGTTGGCTTTACCACTGCCCGGATTGGCCGGGAAAATAGGCACTAAGCAACTTGATGCCAAAGGTTCCCAATTGCCTAGATTGGGAAGAGAACTGGCCGGAGCAGCAAAGTTAGCAGGCGTAAAGGGTGTATTTCATTCAGATGAGTTGCCAGCATACGGTATCGAAAATAATAATATTGAGAGCGTAAGAAAAGCACTAGAATTATCCGATGAAGACGGTTTTGTATTATGTTTAGCACCCCTTTGGCAAGCGAAATTAGCCTTGGAGAGCGTTTTGTTACGAGCCAGAGTGGCTTGGCATCGAGTCCCTCAAGAGGTTCGTAATGTGGTGATTAAGAAAGGTGCACCCGCAGATGGTACAACGACTCCAATGCGACCTCTTCCAGGTGGTGCACGTATGTATCCAGAAACCGATATTCCGACACAAATTATTGCTCCACAAAAATGGCAATCAATCGTTGATAATCTGCCTATGACTGACGCTCAGCGACATAAGCGAATGAACCAATACGATGTTTCTACTGATCAGAAAGAGCAGATTCTTGCTCGTGAACTGGATGACACTTTTGTCGAATATCTCGGCGGTTTACCAGCCAAGGCATGGGCTGCAGTGCTACTTGAGAATGATACTGTTGACCCACGACTCTCTAGTCTTGTGTTATCGGTAAAAGAGGCTGGAGAGATTACTAGGGAAGCGATTAATGATGTGATTGCTCATTATCATGGACAAATGCCGGAGTCCAGCGATATCATTGCATATGCCGAACAGCATGGTTTGAAACCCGCCAACGAATCAGAGCTTAGTGATATTATCGCCGCAGTGGTCGCTGAGCGATTAGAGTTCGTCAAAGAGCGTGGAATGGGTGCAATAGGCCCATTGATGGGAGTAGTCATGCAGCAAGCCGGCGCAGCAGATGGTAAAGCAGTTAGTGCACTCCTGAGACAAGCGATTCAAGATGCTACAAAGTGAATAAAATGCGTGCAGAATTTCTTGTATTGGTTGTAATCGCCATAGTTTGTCTACCCTTTGCTAGCGGAGAAAACGACTATGCTCAAGATGGAGCAGAGTTTACTCTTCAATGGGAGGTCGATTTTGGTGAAGTGTATATATCTACACAACCGGTATCTTCTGATCGAGCAATTTTTGTTAGAACCTCAACATCAAGCCTATCTCAGGGTGTACCTTCTGTATACTCGTTGAATTTTGCTGGCGATGAAAATTGGCGAGTGCAAAATTTTAATTCAACCTTCCAAGATATGGCCCCATTAGAGTTTGTAGAGTCTGGTATTGGCGATTGTGGAACTTGGCCTGACATGTTATTAGTTGGCTGGTCAGATGGTTTGTTTCAAGCGTTAAATGCCAACACCGGTGCTGTGGTTTGGCAGTATCAAACCCAAATCAATTCCTGGGGCATAACCGGCCAGATGTTTATTGAGAGTGAAACGGTCACACTGCCAACTAGATTGGGAGTGGATAAATTATGTCTAAACGGCGACCTTGAATTCTCTCATGAGACAGGATTGGGTTGGAGAAATGGTGTTTCAAAATCTGAAGGATTTTATTGGATTGGTGACGAGGTGGGCAACTTATGGTCAGTAACCAATGAAGGTGTCACGAAACACTTCATTGCTGAGGGTAAAATTAGGCATGCACCAATTTCATTGGCTGACGATAATCTTTTGATTCACCTACAAACCAGTAGTGGCAGTACAATTTATCGGTTTGACACAACCTCAAACCAATCATCAGTCGTGGTAAATTCAGGCTACGGACCCGGTATGCCAATAATTGTTGACGATTATGTGATTACCGCCGATTCACAATTTCTGCACAGCATTTCCTGCGAGATTCAATGCTCTGTAAACGATGTTGAAGAGTTTACATCTAACGGAGAGATTTCAAATGTATTTGGAAGAATAATGTTGCCGCAAAATACAGTTGATGGCGGCTATGGGCAATTCGAAATTTATGATGATGGCGAATTAATGCCACTTGAGATGGCCACTTATGATGACGATTGGTATGGTACTGCAGGAATTGAATCGTGGTCATCTGATGGGATTCAGCACATGCTGCTAGCTAACGATAATGCGAATTTGAAAATGTTTTCGACAAATGCTGTTTCAATGCCAGAGGAAAGCCAGAATTCAGATTGGCCAACGATATTGGCCATTCTTTCAGCATTAATAATAGTCTCAATATCAAGTATTCAACTGCTTAGAGAAAGATTTCAATCGGCGTTTAAATTCTTTATTTTGTTTGCAACAATTTTACTTTTTTTCACATTTGGTGATATTGTTGAGGCATGGTCCGAATTAGTAAACGACGATGCTCCAGCATCTAATGTATGGGATGATGAATGGCCAGATGAATGGTTAGGTACACAGATTGTCGTGTTCGAATTCAAAGATCAAACAATTGTCACAGGCGGCTTATTGGGTAACGCTAATGTTCTGGACGCGACTATGGATGCGGCAAATAAGCAAGGACTAGAAATGGACATAATCGATAGCAGTCTTGGGAAATATGTTGTGAGCATAGACAATGTTGCAGGAGAGGGATGGGAATATTCTGTTAATGGTCAGCCAGGGACTGTATCAGCAGAATATAGTGGATTGCAATCAGACGGTATTGTGGTATGGAAACAACTCTAGTTTAGGCAATCCTCAAGACATTCAACCTCTAGGCATGGTCATGTTCCAATCATATGGCATCCACGGCCCGGTGCTCGGGCCAGTTACTGGATTGGTAATTGATATCATTTTATTGGCACTAGCATTCTGGATGCTAGCGTCACCAGACATGAAGAAAGTGTCTAATATTCTCACTTTTGTAACATTAGTCGCTAGTATTTCCTTGCTTCGAGTTGTTATGACACCATTGCCTAATATTCAGCCAGTAACCGTCGCTGCACTGATTATCGGTGCCCAATTAGGTGCGCGCAGAGGAGTCGCTTTTGCCGTCTTAGTTACGATGATTTCTAACTTTATTATTGGGGACGGTATATGGACACTATACCAAGCCATAGGCTGGTCGGTAGTTGCGATTATTGGAGCATACTCAAAAATCATCACAGACGGCCAATTGAAATTGAACAAGACTTTCGCTTATGCAGTAATCTGTGCATTTTTATTCGATTTTATCGTTTCATTAAGCGTTTTAGGTACAGTAAGTGTCAATGGTTTCATGATATATTTACTCAATGGAATACCCTATGATCTATTACATGCAGTTGGCAACCTGACAATTGCAGCTTGGTTCGGAGGATGGTTTAGCAACGCGATTGCAAAATTCCAATCTCTGGAAGAAATTGAGCAGAAAGTAGTCGATGGATATGTCACAAGAACATGAAGGCCCTTCAATGGCTTTGATAGTCAGAAAAGACCTGCGACTATCCGCAGGCAAGGTTGCTGTACAATGTTCTCACGCTGCGGTAAGTTGCGCACTAATTGCTAGGAAACACGAGCCTAGACTCATGGAGCGGTGGCAATCCAGCGGTGGGCGCAAGATAAGTCTGGCAGTTGATAGCCTCGATTTGTTAAAGGAATTAATGATTAAGGCTAAGTCAGCAGGGTTAATTACTCACATGGTTAAGGATGCGGGCCATACAGAGATTCCGCCTGGAACCATAACAGTATTAGGTATTGGGCCAGCGCCAAAAAGCAGCATTAATGCTTTAACAGGTGAGTTGAAGCCGTATTAATTTAGGTGATTGTTTGGGTTTGCGTTCGTTCATCCATCGTTTGACTGCACCAAAAATGCAAGGTCGGTTAGACAATGATCCAGTCAAGTTAGTCTTGGTGATAAATAATGATTTGAAAATGGGCAAGGGAAAAATCGCGGCACAAGTGGGTCATGCCTCAGTGACTGCAACTTTGAAAATCGGCGAATACCAACCTACGATTCTAGATGCATGGTTGAAAACCGGACAGAAAAAAGTATGTCTTAAATCGGGCTATGATGAGTTGATAGAATTGGAATCCAAGGCTCAGAATCACGGAATCCAAACTGTTCGAATATCCGATGCAGGCAAAACACAAGTCCCCAGTGGCTCACTTACCGTGATTGCCTTCGGCCCTGACAGCGAAGACAAGTTACAAGACCTAACCGGGCATTTGAAGCTAGTTTAAATTCCGCCTAATTCATCAATGATGGCGATTTGGCGTGACCATGCGAGAGTATAATCTTGATAGAATCGACCTTCGCAGCGATACGGTAACTCAACCAACAAAAGCGATGAAGGAGGCAATGATGGCCTCAGTAGTTGGAGATGACGTTCTGCAAGATGATCCAACCGTTAGAGCATTGGAGGAAAAAATTGCCAAGATGTGTGGCATGGAGGCAGCATTGTTTGTGCCTTCAGGAACCATGTCCAACGCCATTGCGATACGAGCTCACACCTCTCCCGGGGATGAGATAATTATGGAAAGAACTAGCCATATCTATCAGTATGAGGGCGGAGGTTATGCAGCTTTGTCCGGCGTCTCTGTAGCTTTAATCGATGGTGAAAAGGGGCAATTAACACCCCAAGCAGTTGCTAAAGCAATTAGAAAAGCCGAAGGTAGTCTGGGGCATTACCCAGATGGCACGATGGTTTGTGTAGAAAACACCGCCAATCGAGGCGGTGGCACATGCTATTCTCAAGACAATTTAGACGCAATTGTAGCAACTGCGCACGAGCATAATTGCGTTATCCATATGGATGGTGCAAGAATATTCAATGCAGCAATCAAAACCGATACTCCAATCGATAGAATGCTAAGGAATTTTGACTCTGTATCCATTTGTCTGTCAAAGGGCCTTGGGGCACCTGTAGGTAGTCTCTTAGTTGGCTCGACGGAATTTATTGCTAAAGCGAGTCGATGGAGAAAATTGTTTGGTGGAGGAATGCGCCAATCAGGATTTTTGGCGGCCTGCGGATTGTATGCATTAGAACATAATGTCGCTAGATTGGCTGAGGATCACGATAGAGCGTCTTATTTAGCACAATCAATTAACGAAATGAACGGTTTTACCATAGATCTAGATTCAGTCGAGACAAATATGGTCTATATTGACAGCGAGATGGGGGCTAAAAAATTGATGCACGAGTTAGCCAATCATGGCATTGATGTCTTAGATGTCGGACCAACAGCAGTCAGAGCAGTAGTGCATTTGCATGTGACTGATGAAGACATTGAGAAAGTAATTCAAGTGTTCAGCACGTTAGCAAACTAACTTAATCACGACGAGAAATCATCGCCGCTGCCGCAATCGCTAGAATTGTGAAACTAGTCATAAATCCAGGTAATGCAGAATCATTACTATCGGGAGCAACTACTGGTGAATCATCTTCTTCTACTTCTGGTATGTCTAGTACGTATACTAGGTGAATCTCCAAGTCATCCCCGTCAATAGCCGCAGGGATGGTAATATTTGCGGTACCCTGAGGATTACCGCCTAGGTCAATCATTTGCCTAACAATATCAAAATAGGTCCCTTGGCCATTGCTTCCGCCAGAAAAGTCTGCGGATTGTTCCACTATCCAAGCGTTGACACTCAAAGTCGCATTTGAGTAAGCCGATAAATCAGCATTCAAATTCCAGTTGATTATGCCCATATCGTCTGGCAAATCACATTCACAATTTGCCGCTGGAGTCCAGCTAAAAGATGAGATTGCGTTGCCTAATTGTAATTGATTCTGCATCATATTACGATAATCAGAGACCAAGCTATCCGATTCCGGGATACTGCCTTCTTTCTTCATGATTCCGTTGATTGCAACTAATGGAGGACTTGGGACATTATATCTAGAGCGTAAATGTTGAGTTATCTCAGGAGAACCAAATCCCGATTCATCTATATCCGGGTCAACATGAAATTCATACTTTTGCAACTCTCCTTCTGCTTCAAGCTCATCAAGTGCATGCTCAACTTTGACACAGTTACTACACCATGTAGCAGTGAAGTCTTCAGCAATAGGTGGCAGCATACTGATTTGACTTGTTTGGTTGGACTGATTGCTGACATCGGTATGTTGGCCGCCAAAAACCGGACCATTATTGCTGTCAACTGCAGGTTTTGCGGTTGATGACGGGGTAGTCATTGCGATAACCAACAACATTGCCAATATGATCGTAACTTTTCGCATAGTTTGTCCAACCGCTACTTTCCTTTGAAACCATCTGAGGATTGTTTTCAATCCTGTTTATCGCTAATAACGCCAATTTTGATGATAGTTTTCAATAACTAGTTGTAACTTGTATGGCTGTACGGGGGGGTGTTTGTGATTAAATCGTCGTATTATATTACGGATGAATTAGTTTTCTGTAATGTGCCAGTAGTACACAATTACGTACAATATTTGCAGGTCAGTACGGCTAAAAACCGCTACCATCTATATGTAGGGCAAGTCTTCAATAGGCGTCGCCGGAAGTGTATCTTGAGGAGGGGTAATGTTGGTTGTAACTGAGACTAGTCCTTCGATGCTCTCAGTTGAGCCCACCCCTAGCGGGCAATTAATACCGGGCTGGCTAATAGAAGATTTAATTGGTAACCCAAGAGCCGATAAATTAATCATTTATCCCTCTGAAAATACTAGAAAAGCTTGGTTAGCAAAGCTTTCTGAACACATTTCATCGATTGACACCTCAAAGCATTTGACTCTAAAGCGGCTATTTAGTTCACTTTTTCTCGACCTAAGGCTGCCCAATGTCATGGACAATGATAGTTTACTATTCACACTTGTTCATCAAAATATGGTAAAGTGGGCTAACGCCGGAAAGTTCCCGTTTATGTTTACCGCCGCCGAAGATAGGAAGTGGAGTGAGTATAAGACTGAGAGATTACTTCAACTGCATAAGGAGCTAAGCGAATTAAAATCTCCATGGAATTGGGATAATGATCCAGGTGTTAAGGAATTTAGAGCGTTGCTAAAGCGGCTTGAAAAGCAAACCAATAAGACACACCCACATTTGATGAAGACTCATTTGTATGATAAGTTGTTGACATCTGACGAGATTCCATTCACGTTAAAGGGATTGAGTGGAATAGTAATGCTTGATCACAGCCCAGAATTTACCGAGATGGATAGAGAGTTGCTAAATTTAATTTCAAAAATGATTCCTATTCATCAACTATGTAACCCGGGATCTTTTCGTCTAGGTTTCCACGGCGCCTATATCGAAGATGTTGAGTGGTCTACTGAAAAGACGATACCAAGCTGGTTACCGGCCCACAAAATGTCTAACTTAACCGATGAATCAGAATGGAAGTCAGAAGCCGGCGTTCAAAAGGCAACTAAATGGCACCGAATATCTTTGGAAAGGAAAGAACACAATATTTCTTCGACAGTAGAATTAGTTAGTGATTATCTAAAAACTACCCAAGGCGAGATAATCATCGTCGACGCTGCTGCAGATAACAACATAAATTTCTGGACTACAAGATTGAATGATTTGGGTTTACTTTGCAACCTGCGGTCCAATAGATTACGCGAGCAATCCTCAATCGCTGGTTTGCTGAATGCTTTGAGGATGGGCGACGGTTTAGAATCATGGTCGTTCAACAAACTCAGAAGATTAATCGAAAATACTAGTTTTCCCCTGGAATTTTCAGCTCTCTCAAAACTTACTCATCCATCTTTTCCCGATTGGAAGCCCCAACCTCATTTAGATATTCTACAGAATATATCACTTAATTTCCACGTACTTGGAGGCCCCGGTGCAATAGAGAGGTGGATGTACACTTTGTCAATCGCAAAACCAAATCTTGGAAGCGATGAAGCAATAATGGAGCAAAAGTTCGAGGAAACACAATGGTGGTTAGCAAATATTGTGAAAATTTGGGCACCTCTCTGTCATGAGTCAAATGAACTGTCAAAAAGCGATTATGTCGGCTGCTCATCATCGGCAAAATTACCATTAATAGAACAGCCTAAAGATGGCACAGAATGGCTGAATGTGATTTTACAATCCCTAGATCTCACCAAATTGATTTCACATGATGCTAAATTCTCTAGAGCCATTCCAGCACTACAAACCGTATATGAAGAACACCATCGAATTATGGGTGAGCTAAATCAATTAGGACTTAAGTTACCGACGAACTTCAATGACTTCATATCACATATTTTGCGGATAATCGATAAAACAGAACTACCATCTACAAGAACTGAATCAAAAGACATTGCCATTTATACTCCCGAGCAAGCGTTTGGAATGGAGGCAGATCTAATCATTTTATGTGGTTTAGATGCAGACTCTTGGCTAATGAAAGCACCTAAAGTTCCGTGGCTTGATACCGAATCAAGACTCAAATTAGGGATACTAAACCAAGACATCGAAATCCGTAAAGCGAGGCACCACCTTAAGCACTTACTAAATGCTGCAAAGACCGTAATAGTAATGGATAGTACATTAGATGATGCAGCAGGGCCTTGTGCCCCGCTTGCAGAGTTTTTACAGTATCAAAAGAACCTCAACGATTTTCAAACAATGAAGAATATACCGTCTTTTGTTAATCCAGATAGTTATGATACCAATAATTTAGATAGGCCCTGGAATTTAACGATTTCAAATGAATCTGAACAGACGGGTTGGCTTACGCCTCGACCGTTTTCAATGACAATGTCAACTCGGGGCGCTACCGGCAATCGCTCAGGCGATAGAGGAAGGGACTACATCCAAAGGGCTGGACTAAAATTAGCCAACAACCAAGCAATCAATCGTGCACCGATTTCATTAACTAACCTAGCAAAATCTCATGAATATGAAATTTTCAACGATCGCCTGAAACGACAACCTACCCACAAAACTCTTCAAAAAGGTGAGTTCTTAGAATGGGAATCTAGAAATTTCATGGTCTCGGTTGACAATTTGATACTACGGCCTTCTAAATCCCAAGCTGGAATGGTAACAATTGACGCCGAATCATGGCCACATCTTGGTAAAAAGGGGTCAAGATCGAATAGTCCTGCAATCGATCCCAGACCTTTGCCCCCATTCGATTCTGGAAGTGAGGTATTTCAGTCAGTAATCGGTAAAACAGCCCAAAATCTCAACCAACAATTTTGGTCCGCAAGCAGGATACAATCTTGGTTGCGATGTCCACGCGGTGCTTGGCTTGAAAAGCACCTATTAGCAAGTCAACCAGAAGAATCTAGCGAAGATATTGATAGTCGAACAAGAGGATTATTGGTTCACGAGATCTTAGGACATATACTTGAAGTGCATGGTTTAGTTGTTGGCGGTCCACCAGTATCCTCGCCAATTCCTATCTTCAAAGGTAAATTGGATACAATTGAAAAATTATGGAACACATCATTAGTATTCATTCAACAAAATGCCCCGTGGTTAGCGCGCAAGAATGCAGTAGCACATCATAGATGTCGCGACATGCTTGGAATCGATTCGAGCGTTTGGCAACAATATCTAGACGACGAAATTGCGTTAGAGCCAATTGGAAGAATTGGTAGAATGCTTGAGGCAGAACTGGCCCTTAAAGATAGTGCACCAATAGCGTGTGAATGGAAGTTAGCCTCTGGTAGTAACGGCTGTGTCATCACAACTAAAGTAAATGACAATGTCGATTTTACTTTCCGTTTATCGGGTAGGATTGATCGAGTCGATGCGGTTTTGATCTCTGATGAAAATAGAGAGCGGGCTAGAAACGATGGCATACTAAACGAGCAACAGAGATGGGTTATAATTAGAGATTTAAAGAATATTGAAGGCCCTAAACAAGGTAAACAGGGTAGCCGCCATAGAACCGCGATTTTTGATGAGGTTCAATTGGCGTTATATGCTAGAGCATGGGAATATGCCAATCCAAATGATCGAGTAGTCGGGGTCGGAATAAGCGAGGTGGGCGAAGAAACCCATCACTATGTAGAAGTTGACGATTCGATTTTGAAATATCTTGCCGATGTATCAATTGGGGTTGTAACGAATTATACTGCTAATCATTTCCCCCCAAAACAAGCTGGCGGTGATAGTCACACCAGTGGATTTAGAGCTTGGATTGAGGAGAGGATTCAAACATCAGCGCGTGCTATATCGTCTGCCGAAGCGGGGAATTTTCACCCTACTCCGTGCAAACAGTGTTACTACTGTAAAACGAGTGGAATGAGCCCGTCGGCAGAACTCGGGGGGGCATAGTAGTGGTTACATTCAACGATAGCCAGATACTTGGTTTAGACTTAGACAAGCACATTGCTTTGGACGCGGGTGCCGGAACCGGGAAAACAACTGTGATGGCTGAAAGATATGTTCAACACCTCATCACTCCAGAGCAAAGATCTCGCATTCTCCTTCCTACTGGACCACGGAAGCCATTACAAGGTCACGGCGCTCTTAGAGCACCTTCAAGAGAGCGAACCGAAATGGAGGAATGGCAAGGATTGCTACCCAGCGAAGTAGTTGCAATAACCTTCACCAAGAAAGCTGCTGCAGAACTAAAGTCTCGAATTAGAGCACGTTTGGAGCGTACGCGTTCAATGCCTACGAGCAAAGATCAAGGGTTTTTTGACCCAAGAATTCGCCGTTCCGGAGATATTGAGATGTTATTGTCCTCACTAGATGAAGCTCCAATTTCTACGATTGACTCATTTCTATTGCAATTAGTCTCGCCAAACATTGATCTGGTTTCAATAAACCCAACTAAGGAACAAATTTCCGAGGTGCGCTCGCCTCTTCTAATCCAAGAAACTATTCACTCAGCTTGGCGGATAAGATCAGATATTGATGCTAGAGAGGCAGGAGTTCGTGCAAATGCGAGCAATTTTATTGAGTCAAGAAATCGATTGGCAATCCTAGTTGGCGGACAAGCAAGGGCTGAAGTGATACTCAACGGAATGCTAACTAAATCACTATTTGTTGAAGAATCTAAACGGGCGATGAAAAAGCGGTCTCGACAAAAAGGCATAGAATGGAACCAATCCAAACCATTAGATGCCGAAATATTACTTGACATGTTCCTCGAGCCTGCAGCAGATATAATCGATGAGTTCGCCGATAATTTACATGCCAAATTAAATTCATGGGTGGACGTAGTTTTATCTGAATATAATGCCTTAGTTTTAACTTGCGAGACCGCGCAAGCAACCTCAGCGACTCGATTTAATCACCTCGTCGACCTAGCACGGGAATCCTACCCAAACGATGCAAAAGGCAAATTGCAATGGGTTTGGCTTGTTGCTTTAGCATCAACGACATACTCAAGACTGTTAAAGAATGAAATGGTATTCTTCCCCAAGGGAGGCTTACCAGCACAGAATCATTGTAATGGGTGGATGCCTGGGCTATTTTCCAAGTCCAAAGTAAAAGGTATACCGGGTTCAACTAAGACAGCTATTTTCGACGAGTTGTCAAAAATAGGCGTTGAGATGAATAATCTGCTCTCAAGTAAAGAAGGCAGGCTGTTGAGAATTCTGGGTCGCAGCTCCTTTTTGTTGAGCCCCACCTCTCAACTTCCGTTTATGGATTCTGACTGTGAGTTGAGAGCCCAATCAATCAATGATGAGTTACACGACATTGCTCCGAAAGGTAAATTGTCTATTTCTAAAGAACTTCAATCAACGATACTTTCTGATTTGCTAATCGTTCATTCTGGCTGTCAGGATATTATGAAATTGAAGAAATCAAACGAGGGCGTCCATGATTTCGATGATATCCAAAGGTTGGCTGCTGATTTATTATTGGCTAGGTGTCCCGATTCTGTTCGCTATGAATATCCCCCAAGTGTTGTGGATGCGTTGGACAGTTTAGACGATGAACCGTGGTTAGATTTGCACATCTATTCCGCATTAAAATTAGCCGAAAACTTCCCCAAGTGTCATGAGGATTTGCAAAATAGATTTATCGTTCTGCAAACGATTCGTCGAAGATTTGGTGCGTTCATCATCGATGAATATCAAGATACAAATCCAGCCCATTTTAGACTATTATCTAGGTTATGGGGCCGAAGAAAGCATGAGGCTGGCGACCCAGAGCCTCCTCCGGGACCGTGGGATCCAACAATTTGTATCGTCGGCGATATGAAGCAAAGCATATATCGATTCAGACAGGCAGAAGTTACGGTAATGCAGAAAACTGTAGCCAATATCAAGCAAGTTAATCAAACTGAACTGTCCGAATCAAGACTTCTGCACCTGCGAAAAGAAAACCATGGTAGGGATCCCCGCCCAGTTGGTGCGGGCGGTGAAATAGGATCTTTTTCTAATGACCATTCCGCTGAATTGGGTCCGCAAAAGTCAATGCCATGGCAACATATTCCAGCAGCGTTCGAGGATTCTCCAAAAGACTTCAAGCACTATATCCCAATTTCGAAGGAAAGACTTGCTAACAGAAATTTAGGGCACATAGATCTTACATCTAACCATAGAACTTTGCACAATTTGATGCTAACAATGAATGGTATCTTCAGTGATGTTTTTGATTCAAGGCACCATATATTGCCAGGGGACTGGCATGCTAGGGCGCAGGATTTACGGCCGTTTCGCGATGACCGAACTAAGGGTAAGTTGGAGTGGCTTTTACCATTACAATCTTCCAGTGACACCCCCCTACTAGATTTGATGAAACCAAACGACGCTTTCTCTGACCCTAGTTCGAAAAATATACACCTTGAGCACGAATTAATTGCTTTGAGATTACATAGTTTGCTAACTGGGAAAAGCACTAGATTGTGGAATGCTAAAGCAGCCAAGTTTACTGAAATAGAGGAACCAAACAAGAATTACCTTCCAGAAGACATCACTATTTTGGTACATTCACGAAAACACATCTCAGACCTGCTGAGGCGACTGGAAGCGCGCGGAATTCCAGTAATCTCCGATCGGCAAGGTGAGTTATTGAAACGTCCGATAGTTAACGCCCTTATGTCAGTGCTAAATTTAGTGGCTTATCCAGGTTCAAAATTTGCTGCAGTGTCATTCGCTCGTTCTCCTATTTCGGGCCTGAATGACAATCAAATACACGAGATATTTTCTAGCAAGAAACACTCAGACAACTGGTGGCCGTTAATTGAGCAAGGCGTCACTTCTCAGCGTGGTAAGTCGTTGATTAAACACATTAGTACATTGGCTTCAAAGGGGGCGGTTCACGAAATTTTTGATGTTGTTCTTGACCATTCCGATTTATTGATGGCATATCCAGATGATACGGCGAGGCAGAATGCTGAACTTTGGTGTTCGCTAATTTATGATATCGGATGTGAGTATGGTCACGAAGCTACCGAAATTCATTCACACTTACAATCACTGAAGGGCTTGGAAAATAAAGGACCTCAATCTAAAACAATCCCCTCCGGCGGGGCAGTAAAAATAATGACAATTCATGGAGCAAAAGGGCTGCAATCCAAAGTTGTAGTAGTATCTGGATTGTTTCACGCTGGTAAATCAGACTCATCATTAGCTGCCCGCAACAACGTTTTAGTTACGCCAGAAGTAGTCGCAGGACGAATAAATCCTTGGGCGTCAAGAGACAGGCCATATGATGGGTTATGGGAATTTGCTAAAAATATCGATTCCGCCCAAAGACAAGCAGAACGACGGAGAGAATTTTACGTTGCTTTGACAAGAGTTGAAGATCATTTGATTTTGGTCGGATCTCCCAATACTAGTTGCACCATAGATGAATCCAGTAATAAATTATCTTTCAAGAGTAAGCCGTCAAAAAACACCATGGGTTCAATGTTACTTGACGGGTTAAGAAGTCTTTCACATAGCAATCGCATAATTGATTCTCCTTGGTTATTGCCGGATGATATATTCGATGCTACCCTATCTCCATATCAAGAAACCCTCGTCAAGTTAGATCCGTATTCTTTGTATCAAGATGCTATGCTCGGCGGAGAATGCGTTGATTCAATTACAATATATCACGCCCCAGAATGTTTCGAGTTTAGCAACCAAATAACGCCGTTAGAGAAATGGCACAACATAGAGTCTCAGGCAATGACGGCACTGGAGAAGTATGCTAGCCCTGTGGTTGATAACCCGACAATATTTCCCGTTCAACACAAGATAAGATTGAGTCCAAACGAACTAGATACCAGCTTTGGCTGCAAACGAAGTTTTTGGATATCAGAAATCAAAGGTTGGTTCCCGGGTATGTTGAAAATAAGAGAGTTGCAATTATCAGGACATACTTCTAGCGACTTGTTTTGTGAGCCTAAATTATTTGGCCTTTTGATGCATAGATTATTGGAACTAGGGTTGGAAAATCCATTTGAGAAGAATCAACCGGCTATTTTGCCGCTGCCAAAAACATGGCAAAATAAGAATACAAACGACTTGCTAGACCCTGATTTAGTTGAAGAAGTATTACTAGAGGAAGGAATTTCACTTTCCACAGAAGGATTCGAAAAACAAAGAGCGCTCATGATGAAAGACAGATTGCTACACCTTGCTAAACTGGTTAATCAAGGGTTAATTGGTAAATTTTCGGCCGGTCAAACATATCATAATCGTACTCCAGAAGCGCTGAGAACCGAGTTGCCCTTTTTCTTTAAGCACAGGATTGAACTCAAAGATATTTATCGATTAGGTTTCTCGACTCAGGGGTTGAAAAAACTAGCTGAAGTAACAGGCGTAGAGATTAGCTTCGATGGCCGAGCTGACCTAGTTTTAGCCTTTAGAGATGCAAGCGATCGTGGCTTATTACAGGTAGTCGACCTAAAAACCACTGGTTGTAGAGGAGATTTCAACCCAGATAATCCAAATGAAGGCTCTAACCTGCAAATTATTCAGGGCGATCCGTTGAGTAGGTACCCCCAAACCGCCGCCGAAAAAGACATTCTTGAGAAACATAAGTTTCAGCTGACACTCTATTCATTAGCTCTCGAGGCAATCGAATCGGATAAACCAGACCAAGAGCGACGGGAGATTTTGCCCCCAGCAATCCTAATTGCTGCATCAGGAAGGTGTGTAGAACTAACAAATGAAGAGTTCACAACCACCAAGCGCGACTTACTATCACATCTAGAGTGGATAGCTAAATTATCTGCCGAACCATCTGCTGTAGAAGAGCCAGAAAGCTGTTCAAGCATTGATGGCAAGCAATGTTTCAACTGTGAAGCCGTAGACTCAATATTTGAGAACAAAAATCAAGCTAATTTTTGACCTGCTATAATTAGAGTTTCTGATGATTTTTTTCCAGTTCGCCAATGCTTAATATTAGCGAATCCAGCATTTCTCCAAGCCTCTAGCCATTGATCAATACTTAGTGTCGTCATATTTACTCCAACATGTTCAGGCCAGGTTAGGCTTTCCTCATTTTCAAGGTAGTGGTCGATGCCAATAACCGCCCAGCCGCCCGAGTTAATCCATTGCTCGAAAAATAATTTAAGCATATTTTGTGGATCCTCAAGATAGTATAGAAACTCCATTGAATGTAAAAAGTCATATTTTCTTGAGGGCTTGAACTCTGGTAAGGTACGCTGTGAATAATTACCTTCTGGGTCAATTTTTTCAGCTTTCTCAATCATGGCAGCTGCGCCATCAATACCCTCAGCATAACCACAAGCAAAGTGATTTTTCAATAGCCTAACTACCCAGCCATTTCCGCATCCAACATCAATTGCCGAAAATTTGTCTGGCGAATCTTGGGCCTGTTTGAAGATGAAGTCTAGCATTTCATTGACAGCAAATGCGTGCCCTTTTTCCATTCCTTCATCTTTGCCAACTAACGCCCAATCATGAAACACATCGGTAGCGGGTCTTTTAGCCATAACCAGGCGTAGGTAAACCACTCAATAAATCGTCGCTTCACCTTTAGTAAATCAACTGAACATCAGAGCTGGCACTCAGTGAAATTACTCCCGGCGGCCCACTCCACGTCATCCAATCGTCATAACCGCCGAGCAACTTTTCCCCAGCATTCTCTTTGGTCACGCCATTAGCGGCTTGAGATCCTGTTGAACAATATACGCCGTTCGCCTTCTGCGTAATGGTATTCATTAACTGAAAAATCATTCCATCTGGTAGCATACCGGAGTTATCGAGGCTTTGTATAAATTCAGCATTCAGCATTTTCACCCCGTTTGCTGCAAAAAACACATCAACATCGTAACCGTCTTTTATTGCTTGAGCAGCGCACGCGACACCAACAACACATTTCCTTAGGTCAACTTCGGGATCAATTACAATCTTAACAAAGAACTTCTTACTCATGGTGTCGACTATGGGTATTCAGTACTTGATATATTGTGATGGTATTATCGGTATTAATTAGTAGTCATGAGATTATTAGTGTCAATTAAATAGACCGGGTTTTTGCGAGTATCATAAAGATTGGAGGTAGGTTTGAGATGGAGCAACGAAGAATACCAGTAACAGTACTAACAGGATTTTTGGGGTCAGGAAAAACCACATTACTAAATCATATTTTGTCAAGTACGGAGCATAAAATGAAATTTGCTGTAATTGAAAACGAATTCGGCGATGTTGGTATCGATGAAAATATTTTAGTCGAGAGTTCTGAAGAAAGCGTGATTGAGGTCATGAATGGCTGTATTTGCTGTACAGTCCGTGGAGATTTAACTCAAGTTTTGGATGACCTGTATGATAGAATCAGAGATTTTGATGGCGTACTAATTGAGACTACAGGACTGGCAGACCCAGCACCTGTAGCCCAGACCTTCTTTATCGATGAGGGGGTTGCTGACAGATACAAACTCGATGGAATAATTACCGTGGTAGATGCGAAGCACATCATTCCTCATCTTGATGACGAAAAGCCAGATGATGTTGAAAATGAAGCGGTAGAGCAACTCGCTTTCGCTGATCGTATCATGCTAAACAAGATTGATCTAGTTTCTGAAGATGAAATAAAAGACGTAGAGACGAGAATAAAATCCATCAATGCGTTCGCCCCGATATACCATACAGAGAATAGCATTATTGATCCAAGTAACCTGATTAACATCGGTGCTTTTGATTTAGAAAAGACCTTGGAAATGGATCCGGAGTTCCTAGATACCGATGCAGAACATGAACATGATCAAAGAGTGACGTCAACAAGTTCAAAATTCAATGGTTCGCTGAATGTTAACAAGTTAGACCACTGGATTAGCCAACTGTTGCGTGATTCCGGCGAGAATATATTCCGTTACAAAGGCGTCCTATCGGTAAAAGGAATGGATGAAAAATTCGTGTTCCAAGGTGTACACATGTTATTTTCCGGAGCGTTTAGTGAGGATATTGCACCATGGAGAAAAGGTGAAAAGCGCGAGTGTAGATTTGTTTTCATCGGCAAAGATTTAGACCACAAAGCGCTAGAACAGGGATTCCTTGATTGTAAGGCCGAGGATTTGCGATTCAATGTTGGTGATAAGGTATATGCGAATATTGGAGAATTTACTGAAGGAATAATTCTGAAGTGTTGGGATCAAGGCAACCCGTACAGAGTAGAAATCCAGAATGATGAAAAATCAAATGTTTGGGTTCCTATTGATAACGATGACTATGTTCGTTCAGTAGCGTAAAATATTCGTAATCCACTAGTTATCTCCAATGAGATCATTTCAGCTGGATTGTAGAAAAGAGTAAAACCGTTGACTTCATAGACATTATATGGAACAATCACCGGTGATTAGAATCTGGGTCACGAACAAAAACAACAAGGCAATCACAGCAGAAATGACCGAATCGATTGTGGCATTTCTTTCAATTGCTCTTGAAAATGGCTGCCTCGGTTCAAAATTTGCCGAAGACGAGGAACGCGTAATTGTGTATACAACATGGTCGAACGAGATGAATTTGGAACATTTTCGCTCGTCAAACGATTATAAGATCCATGAAACTAACATTGTCAAATCCTTCACTGCCGCCGGTTTCGATATCCCTGGTGATATATTGTTTAATTCAACGGGTAAAATTTTGTTTGATAATAAATCAGAATCGAGTTGATTTAAGTTGCGCTCAGACCGAAATATTACCAACTATCAATTGGACCAAACACCATGGCAGATAGCTCTAAAATCGACGCAGTACTCTATCCAATGATTGAACCTTACAGTACAGGAATGCTGCCTGTATCGGAACTCCACACTATCTTTTGGGAGCGCGCTGGCAACCCAAATGGGCAACCAGTCATCGTAATTCATGGTGGCCCTGGCGGTGGCTCCCAGCCTAGCTATAGGCAGTACTTTGACCCCCAGAAATTTGACATTATACAATTTGATCAGAGGGGTTGTGGTAAGTCGACACCATACGCCGAGTTAGATGAAAATAATACTCACAATTCAGTTGCCGATATTGAGGCACTAAGGGAACATTTCTCAATCGACAAATGGCATGTTTTTGGCGGCTCTTGGGGTTCAACATTATCGCTAATTTATGCTCAAAATCATCCAGGTAGGGTTCTGAGCCTCACACTTAGAGGTATCTTCATGTGCCGAAAAAGCGAACTACATTGGTTCTATCAACAGGGTGCAAGTCACGTTTTCCCCGACGCATTTGAGCCGTATCAAAATCACATTCCGTTAGCGGAACAACATGATCTCATTGCAGCTTATTATGCTCGGTTAACTAGTGAGGATATTGAGGTTAGAAGAGCTGCTGCAAAGGAGTGGACACGCTGGGAGATGGCTACGAGTCGGTTATTTCCCGACCCCGAATATCTTGATAAAGCTGAAGATTTAGACTTTGCAGTAGCATTTGCTAGAATTGAATGTCACTATTTCATCAATGGAATTTTTGTTGAGGATGGACATATCCTACATAACTGTGACAAGATTCAACACATTCCCACAACCATAGTACAAGGCCGCTATGACATGGTTTGCCCAACAATTAGTGCTTGGGAACTGCACAAAAAATTACCGAATAGCAACCTGATAATTGTGCCTGATGCCGGCCATTCAATGGGCGAGGTAAGTATTGCAAGGGAATTAATCAATGCTACAGATACAATCTAATCGAGTATTAACTGATTATTCTTGACCTAATGAAGCGTTCCTTTGATATGGGGTGTGTGAGTGGGGTTATTGAAGAGGATATACTCTAGGTGATTGTATGGCGGATGAGGGAACAATAACTCCAGAGATTCGAATCAGTGAACTCGAAGAAGCACTTGCTACTGAAACCGAAAGGCTTCAGAAACTATTCGCTGCGTATGAGGGTCAAGAAAAAGACCTCTTAGACGCTAGAGCGGAGATAGAAGTTCTAGAGAAAGAAATTATCGAAAGAGAGATTGAAAAAGAAGCTCAAGAATCGTTGATTGCGGAGAAAGACTTCCGTATCAGAGATTTAGAAATGAAGGCTACAAAGGCTGATAAAAGAGTTGAACATTTAGAGCCTGAACTTGAAAAAATGGAAGAAAAATACTCTAGAGAAAAAGATCGTCTTGGTAAGATATTTAACATCGCAACAGAACTTGATGACGATCTAAAACTTGCAGTTACTGAAATGAAGGCTAGAGATGATTGGTATGTTTCTCATATGACTCTGTTTGAAGACTTGAATAAAGCAATCAAGGAGAGATATGAGATGATTGAGCGAGCCGTAGAAGCAGAGCGCAAATCCCAACATATGGCTAGAGCTTTCGAAGAGAGAGTTGATGAGATGGTTGAGGCTAGAGCAGCAGAAATGACTGTTGAAGAGGCAGAAGAAATCAACTCCAAGACTGAAGATTCTGGTGATGAAGACTATAATGATGAGGCAGTTGAGGAAGCAATCGAGACGGCAACTGAGGAAACGGTCGAGGAAGAGCCAGTAAAAGAAGCGGCAGCCGAACCGGTCGAAGAGGCGCCAGCCGAAGAGGCAGCCGTTGAAGAAGCTCCGGCACCAGCACCAGCGCCTACATGGGGCGACGATGAAGACCCTTGGGCTGACAACTAGGTGATATCATGGGCGGCCTTGCTAGGGGCGGGCACGCCCCGGTACTGATTACTTTCATGATGGGCACTAGCGCCATCATAATCGGAGTTACCATCGATTCGATTAACGGCTTGATGCACTTATTTGGCGTACTATGTTGGATGCTATCAGCGTTTTTTGTAAATTTTTGGCGCGATCCAGACCGGAAAATTCCATCAGATGAAGGTGTGTTAGTTTCGCCTGCTGACGGACATGTGATGTTTGTCAGGCGGGAGCGCGCTACTGGAAGAAGGCCGAACCAAGAGGAGTTAAATTCAGACAAAATTGAATCAGATAAGCTGACCGGTCCTTGGTATCCAGAAACAATTCAAAACCCACTGTCCTTTGCTACAGAACAACGATTCGAACCCGTACCTGAAGGAGAAGAGTCATCGACAGATGTATTCCGGATCGCCATATTCATGTCACCGTTGGATGTTCATGTCAACCGCTCACCGTGTGCAGCAATCATAGAGAGAATGGAACACCGTACAGGCCAAGGTCGTCGTAGGGGGCCATTTTTACCTGCGATGAAAAAAGAGAGTGAACACAATGAAAGAGTAAGGACAGTACTATTGTGCGAAGAGGACTTAAGAATTGAAGTATGCCAAATTTCTGGTGCTCTTGCAAGAACGATAGTGCCTTGGACAGCTGTTGGCGATGAGTTGAGACGTGGACAAAGATACGGTATGATACGCCTCGGTTCCAGAGTTGATATCCGCGCGCCGGCAGAGATTTTTACTCCGATAGTAGAGTCTGCGGAATCTGGCAATTCAGAGTTGCCGAAAGGACAATTCGTGCAGGCAGGCTCGTCGATACTATTCGAACGTAAGTAGGTGAAATCATGGATAAAAAAATCTCACTTACTCTAGTTGGCAACAATGACAAGCCTGCTAGAATCCATCATTTAGTAAAAGCGCCAGCAAATACGCCCTGGGCAAGGGAAAAACAACAGTCTTGGGATGCCGATAAACCTGCGACAGTATATGTTACCCCAGAGACTCTGCCTGATGGTACTCCTTGTAGTGCAGTGACAGTAATTTTACGCACCAAAGGTTGTCACTGGTGGTGGTCTAGTGGTTGCACATTTTGTGGATATTTCAATGACACTAGAGACGACGTAACGAATGAAAATCTTCATTCTCAGTGGGAATCTGCGAAAGATAAATATGACAATTTCTCAGGTCAACAAATGGTTAAAATCTACACCTCAGGATCACTTTTGGAGGATCGAGAAATTCCGCTAGAGTTTCAAGAAACGGTTCTTCGTGAGTGTCACGAACTGGGGAAAGAGTTGATTGTTGAAAGCCGTTGTGAACAATTGAGTGAAAAGAAACTCGCATGGGCAACCGCCCTGAATCCATCATTTACTGTGGCGATTGGCCTAGAAGCATACGACGATGAAGTGTTACGGTTTCACATCAACAAGGGATTTTCGACAAAGGCATGGGATAGAGCCGTTGAGAATCTCCGCAAGTTCAACCTTAGAGTCAAAACTTATCTGATGTTTAAACCTCCATTTATGTCGGAAAAAGACGCCCTTGATCATGGCGTCCGATGGATAATCGATGTCGCGTCCAGGAGTGACGAGATATCAGTAAACCCGATGAATATTCAAAGAGGTACGATAATCGACAGATTACATAGGCATAACGAGTATCGCCCGCCTTGGCTATGGTCATTGGTTGAAATGATTAAACAAGCTCATCCACATATCTATCCTGAAGGCGGAGTAAACGGCTCACCAGATCAAATTTGTCGGCTCATAGTTCACCCAACTGCCGGCGGTAAAGTTCGAGGCGCCCACAATTGTGGTAGCTGTGATAAGTTTGTTGTTGCGGCGATAGAAAGGTATGCAGTAAGCGGAGACCTTCGAGAATTTGACGGGCTATCATGTGAATGCAAGACTATTTGGCAAGCAGAATTAGCACTGGAATCTGCGCTACCTCTTCCGTTGGGAATATCTCAATCAAGACGCGGTAATCGAATAGAGAATCTTCGCTCTCTATGAAATAATTTTCACCGATACTTTGGTGAATGTTTATCACCACTCCACTAGTGGGATGGATTGACCCCTTTGGGGTCAAACGGGTGAAAACAGATGAATAGTTCAATACTGCCAGATGTAACAGTTGGTTCAGGACAACCGTCTATGGGGCGAGTGGCACTCACTCTAATGTTTGTTGGCGTGTTTGGCTTGTTTGCGCTATTTGCAAATATTTTCGGATGGGACTCGATGCCAATTCTCGGTGACATAGTGCCACTTGTCGGCAACTTAGGCGGCAGTGGGATTTGGTACTATCTAGTTGGATTGCTGATTGGTATTGGCGTCATTGTTGCGACCCTGATCGGCGAGGTAGTCGTTGAATAGATGGAGGCTTTGCCATGGAACCAGTATTTATCTCTGCAGCGATTCTTTTGACGATTTTACTAGTCGTTTCATATTACGTTACCAACGGTATTGGGACAATGGGTGCACCAATGCGTCAATTTGCTTTGTTTTTGATGAATAAAGCGCCAGTGGGACTTGTTGACTTATTCAAAGACGAACCGGGTAGCGGTAGTCGAACTTGGATAAAATACGGAACGGGTTGGTTTTTGCTAGCAGCAATTTGTGGCTTTATCGGCATTTGGCATAAATATGATCCAACAGCTTTGGACTCACTAGCAAGCATTGGCTGGTCATACGATGATGGCTCTGCATTATCGGACTTTACTTCATCTGTAATGGGAATTGCTTTCACTTATCTGCTGGTCGGCGGTTGTCTAGTTGCCGTATCAAGGTCGGCTGACAAACGCTTGGCAAGCGAAGCCAATGCTTCGATGGTCGCGGTCTTGTATACCGCATCAATGGCTCTCAACCTTATCCTTATTCCGATTGTTTTCAGGTTCGTTGACATTGCAGATGAACAGAGCGTGAGAGATTTAATCACTCTGATGACCACCTATATTGTTTCAAGTCTTTTGTTTGGGGCACTGTTGATGAATGTCCTAGCAACCTACTCCAATAGGGGTGAAGGCACCTCATCAGTCACTGCTTGGTTTTTGATTATGGCAATTGTTGCTAGAATAGTCGGATCATTGTACTATGTTGTGGGAGAAGCAACAGACAATACACAGATGGTTTGGCTCTCTGAGCGAGTGTTAGACGGATGGGTACCACTCGCATTGATATTCGCCTTAGCATATCACGTGATTCCTCACGCAGCGAAAACACCAGTATGGTCCGGCTCCCTTTTGAACGCTAATATGGTTTTATTGTTCGTAACAGTTCCGCCATTTTTTGTCACAGAAGCCAATGCTGGCGAATTGTTACAAAATATTGGCGCACTACTCCTTACATTCTCTATACTACCATTGTTTGCCGGCTCAATCAATTTACTTGCTACTGCCTCGGCAAATTCAGGTAAAATCCTCAACAACCCCGGCGCTCTATCAGCAACACTGGCAATGTTTTTGTTACCAATTTTCGCAGTTGGAGGATACTTTACCGGAATGGATACACTGACTGGAACAGACAAGATGTTAACCATGTCGACAACCATCGATGAAGGTTTCATGTTTACTGTTGGAGGGTTGATGATGCTTTCCGCAATCTTCTCATCCTATCCACTGGCGGCTGGTAAAAAATTAGCTGACCCTTCTCGAGGTAGCATGGCCGCATGGTTCATGATGTTTGGAGGATTAACAGCCACAATCACTATGTTGATTGGGGACTTTACCCAAAAGGCAGTATTAGATTCGGGTGTTGAGGATGCTGTGGCGTCTACCTCAGGATTCTATCTAACCGCGGCAGCATTGTTCTATCTCGCAACAATCTCCGTTGTTCTAGCCACACTAGTGCTGATAAGAACCGGGACATCCTCGCAAAAACTGGAAGAACTTTCCACCGCTGAATCCGATGTTGATACATACACTCTCGTCGACGGAACTACGACAACGATCCAACAATTGATTGGTAGAGGAGTTGGCTTGACTACGACACTAGTAATTGGCGACTCAGTTGATGATGAGGGTGGCTCAACCATAATTGCAGTTTCAGCAACACTCCATAACGACGAAGTCACAGAGTTCCCTAAAGAAGAGGAAGAGATAGAGGATGATTCTGAAGAATTAAAGGGTCCAGATAAGCAACTTGTTATGCTAGCGGATTATCTATCCAAAACTGGGCAGTCAGTGTTTGAATTCTTCAAATCAATTGATTTAGACGATTCAGGCAATATCGATGGATTTGAACTCCAACAAGCCCTGATTAAGAGTGATGTTGGTGAATACCCGCCATGGGAATTGGATGGCCTAGTTTCAGCGATTGATTTAGATAAGGACGGGAAACTTAACCTTCCAGAACTTAGTATTGCTCTTGCCCAAATTGCCTCAAATTACGGCTCTTCAAGTGAAACCGTTGAAGCAGTAACTGAAGACTCTGAAGATGAAGCAGAAGAAGCAAATCCCGAATACACCAAAACTTCACTAAATAAACTAAAAAAGGCTGAATTAATTGCTATAGCCGAGGATAAGGGAGTAGCCACAACCGGTACGAAAAGTGATCTAGTAGCGGCAATTCTTGGGGTTTAACCGGAGATGCTTTATGAAAATAGGCTTGGTTGGCAAACCGAATGTCGGCAAGTCAACATTTTTTTCCTCAGCTACATTAGCAAAAGTGGACATTGCTAACTACCCGTTTTGTACTATTGACCCGAATGTGGGTGTTGCCTTTGTCGCGGCTAGATTAGCGTGCCCGTGTAAGGAACTGCGTCAAAAGCTAGAGGCTGATGGTAGGCTTGGCCCTGTTGAAGGCAATGATCCAAGAAAGGGCAGTATTTGCGAGCCTAGAACAGGCAGCTGTGTAGGCTTCAAGCGGCTGGTTCCGTGCTATCTAGTGGATGTGGCAGGTTTAGTTCCAGGAGCCAGCGAGGGAAGGGGTAGAGGTAATGCATTCCTGGCAGATTTATCTAATTGTGATGCTCTAATCCAAGTAGTTGATGCAGCCGCCTCTACAGACATCGAAGGTAATCCAATCGCACCACAAAAAACGGTAGCCGATGCTGCAACTTCAATTCAAGAAGAGATCGATTTTTTAGCTCTCGAATTAGACAACTGGATACTTGGTTTACTGGAAGATAGCTGGTCTCGGGGCGTGAGAAGGGTTCAATCAGAGGGTGAGAAAGGGATTCTTAATTTCTTACACGACAAACTAACTGGACTTGGGTCATCCATGATTTTAGTCACTAAAGGGTTTGAACAATTCAAATCGCAGAATACGGATACGGCTCCGCCGTGGGACTGGCAAAGAGATGTCTTGCAACAACTAGCGATGAATCTTAGGAAAGCATTGTTCCCAATACATGTTGCAGCAAATAAATCAGACATGGCGTTGTCAGGAGTTTTATCTAACATCAATACTAATGGAATCATTATTCCTTGCATGGCTGATATGGAGTTAGCCCTAAGACGAGCATCATCATCAGGAATGATAGATTACGAAATGGGCTGTAACGAGTTTTCGATTTCAAACACTGCTAACTTGAACGAAAAACAACTCGAAGCACTCAACAAGATGCGGGAAAAGCTTGCATCAGTAGGCTCAACCGGAGTCGCTGAAATCATCGATAAAGTTCTATTCGACCAACTTAATCGTATTGTCGTTTATCCGGTACAAGATGAAGGACAGTGGACCGATGGAGATGGCAAGGTCCTGCCAGATGCATTCGTCGTGCCACAAGGCACAACTGCTAAACCTCTCGCATACAAGGTGCATAGCGACCTTGGAGATGGTTTCATCAAAGGAGTTGATGGTCGAACTCGCAGGGCAGTCGGCGCCGATTATGAATTGAATAATGGCGATGTACTCAAGATCCACTCGAAGTAATCAATGGCCTTTAGGACGCTCATACTCCGGAGTGAGTCTTGCCATGTTACCGGCAAAGTGGGCACTTCTAATAAAGAACCATACAGGCGCAAACAGCGTCAATCCGATTAAAATAAAAAGAAAATAAAGACCCCAGGGATCTACTGAACTAATGTACATGCCCCATAAAGTCCACAGAACCGGGATATACAGAAACATACTATATCTCCTAGCAACTAAGGAAAGCCTTGCGTTACGTAATTTTTCGTTATAGTAATTTGCCGCTTCTTCTTCAGATGCTATTTTCTTTTCTACAGCACATCGAATACATACTTGTGCTCGCGGGCCATTACCATGGATAAATTGGTCGCGAGAAAAAGTTCCCAGACAATACCTACAGGTCGGCATCTATGTCTCCCATGTCAATGGAAATGGTCTTGATTCTTCAAGCATCCGCTTGCAGCATTAAAAACGCCTTAATAATTTCAACACCATTTACCGAGCCAATAGATTCTGGATGAAACTGCACCCCGTGTATTGGTCTTGTCTTGTGCATCAGGCCCATAATTGAGCCATTTTCATCATAGGCATTGGGGATGAGGTTAGTTTTACCTTCGTCTGTAAGTATCAATGAGTTGTATCTGACAAACTGACTCACCTTGTTAGCGTTTGAAAAAAGACCCGAACCATCGCTTTCGCATGTAACCGGAGCTCCATGTACTGCCCCATGTGGATCTTTGATTAACTGGTAACCATCAACCACACCCAATGCCTGATGCCCCAAACAAACTCCGAGTATTGGCACGTCTAGAGTACCATCATTAGCTAATTTGGCAAGTTTCATGGTTAACTTTGAATCTTGAGGTTTACCCGGGCCGGGTCCGAGTACTATGTGTGAAGGAGGCTGCTGCTTGAAAACCTCAGCTAGAAAATCTCCTTTTGTATACTCTTCTGACCTAATATCTCTACCGTTTATTACACAAACATTATGTCCCAAACCAGCAATGACATGAGCAATATTTAACGTGAAAGAATCCAAATTGTCGACTATTACGACATTATTTTTAATCTGGTGAGAATTTACGTTCAACGCCTCGATTAGAGTAACTTTTCCACAATCTTCGAAGTTGAAGGTATTTTCAATTTCTAGTATAGTACTTTCTAATTGTCCCGAATTTGTTACATCAAAATCCGGTTTTAACCACCCACAGGCTTTTCTTATTGCTTGAGACTTCCATACAGCCTCTGCGACCTCCATGTTTGGCTCTGAGCGGATTGTGATACCACCACCTGCCCCAACAACGCCAGTCCAATGAACCCCTCTTCTACGCGCCTCCAACGTACGGATTAGAATATTCCACGAACAATTATCGCTGTACGGATCAAACCATCCAACAGAACCGGTCCAAAATGATCGATTTGACTCTTCGATTTGGTCAATAGCAGCACAAACCATGGTCCTAGGACACCCAGTTATGCTACCGCCGGGAAAGATTGCCCCTAAAGCATCACTACTGGTCTTATCATCTAATAATTCGCCATTGATATGGGAAACTAAATGATGAACATTGGCATATGACTCGACATTAAATTTAGCAATATTTACGCTACCAACTTTGCAGATACTTGAAAGATCATTACGCATCAAGTCGACTAACATTCGATGTTCTGAACG
>CAYPPO010000017.1:18514-35988 GCA_964412625.1 uncultured Candidatus Poseidoniales archaeon | reverse complement strand
GGCTTATTGCGATTGTTTATTGTGTTTTCTCAGCAAATAGTCAAGTTGGACTCCTCTTTTATTTTGAGCGAATATTAATCAATCAACTAACTGGTTAATTCAAATAAGTTGTAAGGGATTATCGTAAACCCCTTGGCATTTTATTTTCTGATAGGAAGGGCTTGCAATGGGTCGCTGCTAACGCTAGTGTTGTGAAGGGCCCACTGAGAGCCGTTGTAAACCGGTATATCGTATACAAGTATGTTTAGCAGATATATTGGAAGTGCAAGCCAAAATCTTACTTTCTACTTTTATCAGAAAATTGTAGTAGACATAGCTCCAAAAACAGTTGCGAGCAAAAACAGAGCCAAAGAGAAAAATCCTGCGGAGATGGCGCCCATTCCATAGCGCCACTGTCGGCGAGTCAACCACCAAATCCCATACAAAACAGAGAGAACGAACAAGAGACATAGAAGGATAAACGGATATACGTATTCCGGAGGATATTCGCAACTATATCCCCCGAGAGAAAAGCAGAAGTTGGCTCGCTCGTTAAAGAACTGATAGATGGAAATCCATATGCCAATGGCCAAGGTTGGAACCAAACTCGAACCATACGTTAGTGACCTACCGATTTGTTGAGATTCCTCCATGCAGAATCCTCCGAGTTTATTTATATCTTGATATTCCCTACAAATTCTGTGATTCTAGTATGTCAAAGGGGACTCCTTGTGTTTGCATACGTTATGGAGGGTTAGTGGGATACCCATGTGTGTGCGTGCGTCATCTAGGGTTCCCAATGAAATGTTGAAGGGCTGCATTGGGTTTAATCGAATCATGAACCCCATCGTTGCATCGCTGTTAGAGTTTAATGAAGCATTTGAAATTCCAAATCTGGAAACCCCAGGATTAGGACCAGATGAACTAATTGAACTGCGAATTAAACTTCTGACCGAAGAGGTCCAAGAATACGCTGAGGCAGCAAGGAGTGGTGATTTGGTCGAGGTTCTCGATGCATTGGCAGATATCGGCTACATCCTAGCTGGGACAATTATCAATCATGGTATGCAACATATCTATGATGATGCATTCAATGAAGTACACCGCTCAAACATGGCCAAACTGGTCAATGGTAAGGTGATACGTCGAGACGATGGTAAGGTACTCAAGCCAGAAGGGTGGCAACCTCCACAACTCGCGCAGTTTCTCGAATGATTCGGTTGAGTTATTGCTTAGAACCATTTAGGGATGCTATGAGCCGCCCTGTAGCACTGGTAACTGGAGGCGGGCAAGGCATCGGTGCAGCAACCTGCACTAGACTTGCTAGTGACGGTTATGATGTTTTGTTGACCTACAATACATCCTCCAAACCCGCAGAAATGGTCGTTGACCAGATTAGAAAAAATGGTGGCGACGCATTGGCGGTAAAAGTTGACTGCGTAAACGAAGGCGAGGTTGGTTTGCTAAGTATACACCCTTGGATGGCACGAAAAATCGATGTTCTAGTGCTGAACCACGGAGCGTACAACCGAGTAGCGGCCGATGAGTTGACCATCGAAACCTTGCGTGAAACTATGGCGGTTAATTTTGAAGGTTCAGTCGCCATATGGAAAGCCATACAGCCGCATTTGAGTGATAAGGCGAGAATGGTAGTAGTAGGGTCGCAACTAGGCACCAGAGGGTCGCCTCACGGCGCTGATTACTCTGCATCAAAAGCTGCTCTGACCGTGTGGGCTAGATCGCTTGCTCAACAAGTTGGACCAGAAGGAAAACGAGTAAATATTCTCGCGCCTGGATATGTTGATACCGCAATCCTCGCCGGTGATTCTCAATCAAAAAGAAAGCAAAGAGAGGACGAGGTGCCGCTGAAAAGAGTAGGCACTCCCGAAGATATGGCGAGTACGATTGCTTTCTTAGTCGGTGACGATTCAGCCTATGTCACTGGAAGCATTATTCATGTAAACGGTGGACTATACCTGCCTTAGACAAATACCATAATTGAAAACCATCCGGTGATTACATCAACTCGGAGGGATAAGATGACTAATGATTGGGATGATAACGGCGAGTTCGAGAATCTAGCTAATTTAGCTATCGATGACTCAGATTTGCAAGTCAAAGACCCGTTTGATCTATCAAAGGCTCTGGAAGGCGCGGCATTAGAACACCTTCACCCTGACCAAAAGAGGTTTGTCTTACATTCGGAATTTGAACCGGCCGGCGACCAGCCAAAGGCAATTGAAAATTTGATTTCTCAATTGGAAAATTCACAAGAACGATGTGTTTTACTTGGCGTGACTGGTAGCGGTAAGACATTCGCCATGGCTAAAGTAATCGAGAAATTGAACATCCCGACCTTAATTATGAGCCACAACAAGACGCTTGCAAGACAATTGTATCAAGAAATGGCGGGTTATTTCCCGGAAAATGCTGTGGATTATTTTGTTTCACACTATGACTATTACCAACCCGAAGCATACCTACCAAAGCGAGATTTGTATATCGATAAAGAACTGTCAATCAATGAACGCATTGAGCAAGAGCGGTTTGCTGCTGTTGCCTCGCTAGTCACTAGGCCAGATTGCGTAATTGTTTCTTCTGTATCATGTATCTATGGTTTAAACCCGCCTGAAACATTTCTCGAATCTCACGTTAGATGCCATGTTGGGCAACAAATTGAGCCGACAGATTTACTCAAAGAATTGATTGCGCTGCAATATACTCGTACTAATACAGACTTAGCAAGAGGCAATTGTCGTCTGCGAGGCGAAGTACTTGATGTATGGATGCCATCAAGGGATGACCCTCTGAGGATACAGTTTGACTTTGATGGAGTAACCAAGGTGCAAGTTTGCGATCCTGTGTCATGGGAAGTATTGGATAATCTCGATGAAGCATGGATTCACCCTAAAGAATTCTTTATGACAAGCCCTGAAAGATTTGAAAGAGCACTTGAATCAATAGAAACCGAATTAGATGGTCGAATCGCTCATTTCAAAAGTCTAGGCAAGGATTTGGAGGCCCACCGTATTGAACAAAAAACTCGCTATGATTTAGAAATGATGCGAGAGATTGGACACTGTCAATCTATTGAGAATTACTCGTTACACTTTGACGGGAGGGAAAGGGGTGAAAGACCGTATTGTCTACTTGATTTCTTTGCCGCATGCGCTAAACAATTCCACGGCGACCCTGATAAATTCCTAGTTATCATGGATGAATCGCATGTAAGTTTACCACAGGTTGGCGGTATGTATCACGGCGACCGATCACGTAAAGAAAGTCTAATTGAGCACGGCTTTAGATTACCTACTGCCGCAGATAACAGGCCGTTAAAGATACCAGAATTCCAATCCTTAGTGCCACAGATGGTCTATGTCTCAGCTACGCCAGGTGAACGTGAGTTACGGCATTTGTGTGAAGTTACTAAACAGTCGATACCCAATGGATTGTTACATGCACAATCGAACGGTGGAGCTGGCCCTCCCGACATCAGTAAGAAACATCCAGAATCAGAAAGCATGTACGACATGATACAATCTATTCAGCATATATCTAAGATGGAGATCAGGCCAACTGGATTGCTCGACCCTAATATCGAAGTAAGAGGAACTGAAGGTCAAGTGAGTGACCTGCTGTCAGAAATAAATGAGCGAGTTAGCAACAATGAACGTTGTCTTATCACCGTACTAACCATCAAATTTGCTGAAGAGGTATCAGAATATCTCAACAGCATGGGAATTAAATCGCACCACTTACATTCCGAAATTGACACTATTGAGCGCTCTGAAATCATCAACGCGCTTAGGATCGGGCACATTGATGTTATTGTGGGAATCAATCTGCTTAGAGAAGGGTTAGACATCCCAGAAGTCAGTTTAGTAGCAATTTTTGACGCTGACAAGCAAGGTTTCCTGAGAAATGAGAGAAGTTTGCTGCAGACAATTGGACGGGCTGCAAGAAACGAAAACGGTAAGGTAATCCTATACGCCGATGGAATGTCACCATCGATGTCTGCTGCGATACAACAAACGCTGGAGCGAAGGTCAAGACAGGAGACATACAATTCCAATCATGGCATCATCCCTAAAACCATCAAAAAAGCCCTTCCTGCGATGTATTCAAAGGATGAAGAATTCATCTCCGGAACCAATACATCAGCAGGTAACAAACGACTGGTCGGTAAGAAAGGTGGCAGAGGAGATGGTGATTGGGCGCAGAAATTAGGCATTGGTGCCGGTTCTTGGGCCAAAACCAATTCTGGAAATAAAAATCCAATTGAAAATTCGAATTTCCAATTGACTTATGATGAGCCAAATGACCTCGATGATACGCTATCGCCGGAACAAATTGCTGAACTGCTGGTTGAACTGAAAGCCGAGATGGAAAACGCCGCAAAACAGTTAGATTTCGAGCAAGCAGCGAAACTTAGAGACAGAATTTTCGAACTAGAGCAGTTGTTGTATTCATGAACAGGTTCATGTTTAGGTTGTTTTTGGCAATAACATGGCGATATCACCGGATGACTTTAACATCCCAGTTTCAGACTATGATTTTGCCAAAATCACCAACCCTGGTTCACTAATCGACCAAATGGCCAAAGCAGGAGGTTTTACCGCAACAAAACTAGCAACTGCGAGAGATATCTTGAATGATATGAAACAGCAAATCGATGCAGCGGAGGGTGATTCAAGCAAGGTTACCAACTGGATTTCATTCCCTGCTTGCTTGTGTGCAACCGGAACTAGGAGTTTCTTTGTTGAAGCAACAAAACACAAAATGTTCAACGTTATTTCTACTACTTGCGGAACCCTAGATCATGACATTGCACGATCATATCAAAACTACTTCCACGGCGCGTTCGAACTTGATGACATCGAACTTGGCGAGCATTCCCTTATGCGATTGGGGAACGTTATCGTACCAAATTCATCCTATGGTGAAATTATCGAAGAAGTAGTGATGCCCGCCCTCGAAGACATATACAAATCAAGGCAAGAAGAAACCGGGCTTAGTGGGTCTGATGCATGGCTTGGGTTTGGCTCGATTCACTTAGTTTGGGAGTTAGGCAAGCGAATTGGCAAACCAGATTCCTTAATATATTGGGCTTGGAAGAATCAAATCCCGGTTTGTATACCAGGAATTACTGATGGCTCAATTGGGGCCCAGTTGTTCATGTTTAGACAAAAGCACCGTGATTTCCATATCGATACCTTAGCTGATGAGCAGGTGATGAGCGATTTAACTTGGGATGTCGAAGTTTCAAACGCATTGATGGTTGGCGGCGGAATATCAAAGCACCACGTCATTTGGTGGAACCAATATCGAGGTGGTCTTGATTCTGCAGTATATATTACTACGGCACCAGAACATGATGGCAGCCTTTCCGGAGCAAGATTAAGAGAGGCAATCTCATGGGGGAAAATGCGACCAGAAGCACCTAACGTGTGCGTTGAAGGAGATGCGAGCGTGCTGCTCCCTCTCATTGGGAGCGATTTATTTGGAGGCAATTAAGATGAGTAAAAGAAGTAATGCAATGATGATGGTGTTAATCATGGCTGTTATGTCATTATCGGGATGTTTTGGTGAGGATGAAATAGAACTTGTCGAAGAAACTTCAGGTTATTTTGATTTCCTTGATATGCTTGATGGACGAACTTGGTATCATTATCCGGGCGGAATAGACGCATTGAATAATACTACTGCACTTGGTGGCAATAACGTACCATACTATTCGACATCATCATATTACAGCATAGGGATGTCAACATTTGAGCCAACTATGGGTATCACTTCATCGGGCAACTTGTACATTACAAGTTGGGGCAATGGTAATGCTGGCTCGACAGCGATTGTCCAATGTAGCAACATGGTGGAAATGACATCCATTAGCGACTATACCTGTCAGGATGTTTACGGAGCAGTACCTCCTGTAGCAAACTCAAATGACCCTTACGTGTATGTTGACCCTTGGACTGATCGAATAATGAAATTTGACATGCATGCTCTTGGAGGCATGACGGTAGAATGGTCAGATGACGAAGGACAATCGTGGACCGGGCCATCTATTGCCACAGGATATTCCGTACAAGACCACCAAACCATTGCTTCATCGCCTTATGGTGGTCTTTTACACGAGACATTGTGGGTATTTTGCATAAATGGCAACTACCCTGCACCGTTGTGTTCTGCGAGTCAAGATGGTGGTTTTACTTGGGGACCTGAACTTCCAGGTGCACCAGTAGACTGTCAGAGCGGCGGTTTATCGGCACATATTATCGGTGCTGAAAATGGTAATTTTTACCGAGGACAAATTGGTTGTGACGGTACCGGGTATTCGATGTACAAAACCGAAGACGGAGCGATCACTTGGACTGAACACGTACTACCAACCGAAGAATCTGGTACGGCAGACACTTGGAATGCTGAAGAAGCTCAAGTAGATACTGATACAGAAAGCAACGTCTACGCCATGTGGATGGGGATAGACAATCTACCATATTTTTCATACTCTACCGATCATGCTGAAACCTGGTCTGACGCAGTTATGATTGCTCCAAGCCATCTGCAAGGCACCGGCTTTCCAGTTGTAATCGCTGGCGACCCCGGGAGAGTTGCCTTCGGCTATATCGGCGAGGATGGTGATGGATTATGGGACGGATATATCTCGGTAATGACAGATGCGTTCAATGAAACTCCGCTCATAACAACAGTACAAGTCAATGCAAATGATGACCCGCTAGACAATGCAAGTCCAACATGCGGCTACGAAAGATGCGGTGGATTTGGAGATTTCATAGATATGCAGATAGATGCCTACGGACGTCCTTGGCTTGCATTGTCGCACAATCCCAACGGAGATACTGGAATTTTTGGTACCTTTACCAACGGCCCAACTCTATATGGTGAGTTGACAGCACTAACCGTTATTCCCGAAGGTGGGCCCCAAACGCTCTAATCAAGATTAACAGCAGCAATGTAATGCATAAGTGAAGTCCTCAATGGCATTAGAGGTCGCCAACCTTCTCCGTCTAATTCATGTAATGCTCGATTTATGTTTGATAGATCTGGCCTTGACGAAGGTGTGATTTGTGACGCTTTGATTGGTGTTGGTTCTATCACGGGCTTGGATGCTAGATGCGTTGGTTGAAATTTACCTGAAGAGCCAGCAATTGTCCTGTGATATAACAACTCTAGTTGGTTAAATGTCTCTTGCTCCGACCAACCTCTGCGGCCACAGATATTAGTTGCTGGTGAAAGTAAATCCAAATTGTCAACAAGCCTAGCTAAACAGGCAGCAACATCTTGCTGTGAGACCCACCAATACTTTGTGTTAGATTGAAATTTTGGATTACTGCCACTATGCTGACATAAATTCAGTAATTTATCTAAGGATTCATTACGCAAATTTGAGATTGTTGAATAAGAGATCAGGTCGTGTACATAAATGACTTTTACTCTATCATTATCTGTTTGAACGGTACTCTCGCCGTTCACTAGTAGGACTACTTTACTGCTTATCCTAGTTAGAAAATCAAAATCTATCGCCTGCCCATTTAGCCCAAAATACAGTAAAACATCTGTTGAATTAACCGAGCCTTCCTGAAATAAGCATGGTTTCTCGGCAAAGATTTCCAATTCTGTTGACAGCTTCGCCATCAGCAAGTCATACCAGCCATCAACAATACTGCATTGGATGTTGTTACAAACAAGTTTGTGTAGTAGCTCCTCACCAAGTCCTGGTAAATCACCAACAAAATGCACCACATAGGGCCTGGACATGATAGCGCCAACAAGTGATATGTGATTAATGGAGCGATTGTTGTGAAATAAATTTTTCAATTGAAAATTATATTTTTCAATTGGATTATTTCAAGTACTTCGCAAGAAAAGACTGCAGGCCGAGATGTATTGTAGAGGATCATTTTAGGTAACTCAAAAATGAAATCTATTTGTTATGATAAATTACCTAAGTATATAAAAAAATAGATTATACGACATTGACTGAAATCAAAATTAATGTGTAATTTCAATTGGAATCGTTATAATTATACGACAAATTCAATTGGTTTCTGTTTTTTTCAACCAAATAGTATAAAACCCCTCACATTAGAGCATCGTTTAACCGGGAAGGAAAGCCGGACAGGAGATGGGAAAAATGAAGAATGAAAAATACAACATCCAGGAGTTACTCCAAAGAGATGTATATGTGAATGACAAAAAGGTAGGAACAATAGTTGGAGAAAGACACCACCCAAATGAGGCTAGAGTCAGATCCATGCGAATCCAGGTAGAATCAGATGTCGCTGATGAATATATGAGGAAACCTGCAGAACTAGCGCCCTTACCTAAAGAACTAGTACACAGCATACGCAATGATGGAACAGTAAAACTATCAAAATCAATGCGAGAACTACAACGCAGATGGAGAAATACCGTTCGCATCGATGAAAAATTGTATGCTCCTGACGAAATGTTAGACAGAGCTGTGCTAGATAATCAAGGCAGAGAAATTGGAGTTATTACTGAACTGTTTAAGATTAAGAGAACTTACAAAGGAGTTATTGTTAAAACAAGACTTGGAGTTCAGAAAGACTTTGGAGTCGAGGATACCCTGCGAATACCAATAACTGCTTTTTCTCGAACAAGGGAGAGATTAGACGAAGTAGTTCTCTCGAGAAACTTTGACAAAGTCCTTCAGTTGCCTTCTTACATTTCAATAAATGAATTATAAGATCACTGATTTTGTCAATAATTTGAGATTAATTTATTCCGTCACTATTATGACGGGGAGGTTTGTCGGCGACTTGCCATTGCGCGGGTAGCTTAGTCGGTTGGAGCACCCGGCTGATAACCGGGAGGTCGCAGGTTCGAGTCCTGCCTCGCGCACCAGTACTCATGTTTTACACACAAAGAACATCAATAACCTACTGCAACGGCTGTTCAAGGGGAGACCATGGTAGTACTATCCGGCAGCAATGCCAAACCAATGGCAGCACAACTGGCAGCGGAACTTGGGTGGACTCACCATTCGATTGAAACAAGAAGATTTCCCGACACTGAAGGCTACATAAGAATACCAGATGAGGTGATTGATTCGATTCGTGAAGAGCGAGTTGTTTTAGTTTCGAACACTTTTCCTGATTCCGGAATAATTGAAACAATGCTAATGCTTGAAGCAATCAATGATGTCAGGAAAGGTAATCTAGCAAATTTACGAGAGATTGGCCCACAAAAATTGACTGATGTTGGCCCGGGAATATTGCTTGCTATCCCTTACTTTGGCTATTCTAGACAAGATAAGAGATTCCGCCCAGGAGAAGCCGTATCTGCTAGGGCGATTGCTAATTTGCTCGCCTCTAGGTGTGATGGGATCGTCGTTTTTGATTTACATGCCCCAAAAGTACTCGAAGGTTTATCCGTCCCGGTTGCGTTTACCTCGGCTATGCCTGAATTGGCCAAACACCTGCAAGAATCAGTCAATCCCGACTTTATCCTATCGCCCGATAAGGGCGCCATAGAAAGAGCGTCAGAAGTGGCAAACGAAATACAATGTCAATTTTCATATTTAGAGAAGACTAGAATCGATGCACATACAATTGTCCATAAGGCAAAAGATCTCGATGTGGAGGGCAAAATAGTTGCGATTGTTGATGACATGATAGCAACTGGTGGAACTATTTGTCGCGCCGCTGATGCATTACGTAGCCAAGGTGCGACAGAAGTTCATGCCGCCTGCTCCCATGGATTATTTACCGGTGGAGCAGTTGCTAGACTAATCAGATATGTGGACGGAGTTCACGCTACAAGTTCCTTGAAAAACCCGCGCGATGTTATCCCCGGCGGGCCCGCACTGGCCAGAGGCGTAAATGAGTTATTTGACACGCTTAATTGGGATTAATGTTGCGCAGTATGGCGATTTATCAAGACAATACGGCTATATTGCCCTTGATTTTACTTGTGAGAGAATCTCACCTTCTTCCGGCGCGTTTATATTCTTGAGGTTGTGCGCATGGTTGCCCTTAACATGAGGATGGAGAGATTCCGATGAGTGTACACGTGCGATTTGAAACCCCAACAGAAGTATCAGACAAGATTTATGAAATGATTCAGTCCAATTCTAACGGACGAATAAAGAAAGGAAGTAATGAAGTGACCAAGACCGCCGAAAGAGGCACTGCTCAATTCATTGTTTTGGCAGAGGATGTCAACCCGCCAGAACTCCTTGCTCACATTCCACTGATTTGTGAAGAAAAAGGCATTCCGTACGGATATGTGCCTTCACAAGAATTCCTAGCAAACGAAGCTGGCTTGCCAAATGGAGTGAAAACCGCTTCGATTGCGATCATGGAAATCAACAAGAGTGCTCAAGAGAAGTACAACGAGGTAGTTGAACTGATTAAGGGCTTAAAGGCTTGATTATAATTCGGAGTTGATACAGTGAGCGAAGAATTAGGTGGATGGCCAGCAGAAGTGGTCGAAATAGTGGGTAGAACCGGTATGACCGGAGAAGCTACTCAGGTAAAGGTTAGAGTTAACGATGCACCTAACCCAAGAGACGTTGGTAGAATTATCACTAGAAACGTCCTTGGCCCAATAAGAGTTGGTGACATCTTGATGCTGCGTGACACAGGTCGCGAAGCAAGAAAGTTAAACGCAAGGTGAGCATAATGCCAGAGAGAAGAATCTGTAGTTTTTCAGGAGAAGAAATTGAACCTGGAACAGGTATGATGTTCGTCAGACGTGATGGTAGTATCATGTGGTTCAAGAATTCAAAAGCTCGAAAGAACATGGTAAAACTAGGAAGAAATTCCCGTAAGGTCAAGTGGACCCGTCATTTTGTCAAGGGCGGCATCCAGTAGGTCCGTTGCGCCTTGCTCCGCATCCCTGATAAAGGGGTGATTTTTGGCTGTGTGTGGTGAAGATTGTGGAAACTACGTATATTATGGTAAAGCCCGATGGAGTTCAAAGAGGACTTGTCGGTGAAATTATTGGAAGATTTGAGCAAAAAGGACTGAAACTTGTCGGCTTGAAGGCGATGGTTCCGAGTGAAGAAATCGCTAGAGCCCACTACGCAGTTCACTCTGAACGTCCATTTTTTCCTGGACTTATAAAATTCATAACCTCGGGGCCGGTTGTCTGCATGGCATGGGCTGGAAGAGATGCAATCAGTGTAGCAAGGAATCTAATCGGGCCAACCAACGGCCGAGAAGCAGCCCCTGGAACCATTCGTGGCGATTATGGCATGGATATTGGGTACAACATGATACATGGCTCAGATGCGCCAGAAACCGCAGAATTTGAACTTGGACTTTGGTTCCCAGAAGGTGTAATGGACTGGAATCAAACTATCGCAAAATGGTTCTATGAGTGATAACAACCCAATAAGTGATTAGATGGAGGCTTGGATATGTCTGACGAGACAAACGCTTCCGATGAGATGATTCGGGGGGACAACCGTCAGCCTATTGTTTCCGTCCTTGGTCATGTAGACCACGGTAAAACTAGTGTATTGGATTTAGTCCGCTCAATAGGTAGTGAAAGACAGGCTAGCGTAATGGACCGTGAAGCTGGCGGCATCACCCAGCATATTGGCGCAACCGAGGTCCCCGCTGATGTATTAAACGAAACCTGCAAAGCTATGTTAGGGGGCAAGGAATTCAAATCCCCAGGATTGTTGTTTATTGACACGCCCGGCCATCATTCGTTTGTAAGCCTGCGAAATAGAGGGGGTTCTGTTGCAGATATTGCAATCTTAGTTGTCGATATTATGGAAGGGTTACAACCACAAACTATTGAGAGTTTGAATACGCTCAAAGAAACCAAAACTCCGTTCATCATTGCGGCCAATAAAATTGACCGTATTCACGGTTGGCGATGCGAAACAGGACGCTCTTTCATTCAATCTTTCGCAGCGCAGCGTGATGATGTCAAATCATTATTTGATGACAGATATTGGAAAATTTTAGGTCAATTCTCGGAACACGGATTCAATATCGAACGTTACGACAAAATCAAAGATTTTCGTCAAAATGTTGCATTAGTACCAATGTCGGCTAAAGAAGGAGAAGGATTACAAGATCTTCTGGCTGTTGGTGTTGGATTAGCAGAGCGATTTCTTGAGGATAGATTAACTGATACGATTGGTCCAGCAATGGGTACAGTACTAGAAATGCGCGATGAGGTGGGAATGGGAAAAACCATTGATGTTATCTTGTATCGAGGTGATCTGAAGATTGGCGATAACATAATGCTTGCATCTAGTGATGGTGCTTTTACAACGCACATCAAGGGATTAAAGCGACCAAAGGGCATGTCTGAAATGCGCGATGCTGGGAAAAGATGGGTTAATTTCTCAGAAATTCAAGCAGCATGTGGTGTGAAGATTGTGGCACCGAATCTAGAGAACGCCATCGCAGGAACAACACTCCATCTAGCAAACACTGAAGAGCAAAAATCTGAGGCCGAGCAACTGATTAGAGAGGAATGGCGCGGTATATACGAAAAAATGCCAATCATGTGTTCAGTTTGTAAGAAAGTATCACCTCGATCTGAATTTATCGAAGATTGCCAAAATGGCACTTGTCATGGTGCTGTGGAAGAAAAGGACGGTGTCGTAATCAAAGCCGACACGGTGGGCGGATTAGAAGCATTAGCGTTTGAATTATTCAAACTGAAGATACCAGTAAGGCAGGCGACTGTCGGACCGGTTAACAAAAAGGATATTCTAATGGCCAAGTCAATTCAAGATCCGTTAAACAAAGCAATCCTTGGATTTTCTACCAAACCAAATAGTGAAGTTGTTGAAGAATTAACTAATGATGCATCCGAAATTGCCTTTTTTAATGGTTCAATCATCTATCACATCATCGATGCTTTTGAGGAATGGCGAGATGAAAAGCAGAAAGAAATTGAGTCAGCACAACGTGAATCTTTGGTTTATCCAGGCAGATTGCTATATCTCAAAGATCACACCTTCAGGGCAAAAAATCCAGCAATTGTGGGGATGAGAGTCGTCGGCGGTAGAATTCATATCGGCCAGAAGTTGATGAAGTTGGACGGGACCCCCGTCGGGCAGGTTAAGAGTTTGAGAACGAGAAATTCCGAGGATGTCAAGGAAGCAAATCAAGGTGATGAAGTGGCAGTCGCTATTCAAGGTCCGACCGTCGGCAGACACATCGAGGAATTGGACGAATTCTACGTTGATGTACCTGCTTCCCATGCCAAACGATTGAAGAAATTGAAATTGGAGCCAATCGAGCAAGAAATTCTCGACGAGTTGATTAGATTACACCGAAAAGATGATCATTTCTGGGGTAGATGACCGTTAAACTCAATGATATCGAATGACATAACTCGACCTCACATTCATATATGGAGTGTTTTGGTTATGAAACGTAAGGAGTTGCAAATATGGAAGCAGGATTCTCCCCTAATGCAGGAATGCCGGCACCTTCAGGCTCACAAGATTTGATCGGAACGGTCTCTGCAATATCGAATAGTTTGATGGGCGAAGTGAGCAAAGTAATTATCGGTAAAAACGAAAACCTACGCCGGGTAACCGTTGGTATTCTATCCAATGGCAACATGCTCCTGGAAGATTTCCCAGGGTTAGCAAAAACTCTGTTAGCAAATACTTTTGCTCGAGCATTAGGCTGTAAATTTAAGCGTGTGCAGTTCACACCCGACTTGCTGCCATCAGATATTATGGGCACCTACATGTATGACCAAAAATCAGGTGAGTTTAAGCTAAGAGCAGGGCCGTTATTTTCCAACATTCTGCTCGCTGATGAGATCAACCGAGCACCACCAAAAACCCAAGCGGCTTTGCTTGAGGCTATGGAAGAGAAGCAAGTGACAATCGAGGGTATAACACACAAGTTGCCAGCACCATTCGTGGTATTAGCAACTCAAAACCCAATTGAACAAGAAGGAACATATCCGCTGCCGGAGGCTCAAATGGACCGATTTTTAATGAAGATGTCAATGGGCTATCCTGACCGATCTGAAGAAAAAGCAATTCTTGCGAGGCGGAAACTACGTGGAAAGGATAATCACGATGTAGAACAAGTCACTTCACCAAAGAAAGTAGTTGCAATGCAAAAGGCATTGGAAACAGTTCACGTTGATCCAGCGATTCTTTCCTACATAGTTGAAATCGTTCAAAGGACTAGAGAAGATCACCGTGTGGTAAACGGTGCATCTCCTCGTGCGAGTCAGTCGTTGTTCAAGACTGGCAGAGCCGCAGCTGCAATCGCTGGAAGAAACTATGTTATCCCTGATGATATCAAAGGAATTGCCCTGCAAATCATCTCTCACAGAATCAACATGAAACCGGAAGCAAAAATCCGGGGGATAACTGGAATGCATATCGTGAGAAAAATCCTTTCTGAAGTCCCTGTTCCAGTAATCCAACCAATGTGATTGTGAACAAAACAAACCTTGCATTCAAAGGGGAGTCACCCTCTGGTCTGTATTGTCCGAGAGTTGTGAGTCATGAATCCATATAAGATGGTAATTGCAGTAGCCAATCAAAAAGGTGGCTGTGCAAAGACAACTACTGCGGTCAATCTTGCAGCAGCCTTGTCGAAAGGTTCTAAGCGACAAAAATTACCACCTGCGAAGGTATTACTGATTGATTTAGACCCTCAAGGTAACTGTGCAACTTCATTTGGTGTTGAAAAGAAGAAAGTTAAACGAACTGCATATGATTTATTGACAAATGATAGTGGTGAGGATTTACCGCTAATGGAAGAATATCTAATCCCACCTAAAGCATTGACAGAGTGTATGCAAGATGCTTGGAGTATGAGAAATGGTGGGAAAAGTGCGCCTGATAATTTAACAGTTGACAATTTGTGGTTACTGCCAAGTGACATACACCTCTCGGGTGCTGAAATTGAACTAAGCCACAAAATCGGGAGAGAGACAAGGTTAAGAGAAGCTCTAGCACCAATCATTGATAATTTTGATTACATCATTATCGATACACCGCCATCACTTGGCTTACTGTCGATAAACGCCATGTGTGCTGCCAACTGGGTCATGGTGCCTGTCCAAGCAGAATACTATGCATTAGAAGGGTTTAGCATGTTGATGAACTCTATTAAAATGATTCAAAGAAGGATAAATCGCAACCTGAAAATCTTCGGTGTTGCCATGACTATGGTTGATGCTAGATCAAAACTAAGTCGCCATGTATGCGATCAAGTCAACACCAAAATGCCCAAAAAATTGTTCAAAACTACGATAAGAAGATTGGTAAAAGTAGCTGAGGCGCCTTGGTCTGGTGCACCAACGGTGTTACTGAATAAGCCAACCAACTCGGGAGCTGGCGCAGGCTCGTTAGAATACTGGACTCTAGCAAAGGAGTTTCATCAACGGGTTATGGCTATGCGTAGAGAATTCGGTGTTAATGAGCAACCAAGGTTATTACTGGACCGAAATAGATAATCGGCTGTCGTATTTTACTCAACAAACAGCGGTTGAAATTTCATTTTCTTCGCTTAGGTTAAGTATGCCATCGATGACAGGGAACTAGGGATAAGGCATGACAGCAGAAGGTATGACATCTATCAGCGTGAGTTATGAGGTTCGTAGACAGTTAAACACGCTTCGCACATTGAGTGGTTACAAGAGTGTTAATGAATTTCTAAACGATCTTATTAGAGCTCATAAAATTACCAAAATGAATGGTGAAATAGAAACCCTCAGAGAGCGTATGAAGGCTGTTGCTGATGTGGATGTAGAACATTTGGTTGACCGACTAAATCTATCGCCATTTAGGGTGTGATATCATGATGGAGTGGCGTCCGAAGGGATACCTATTTGACACTAACAACCTAATTAGAGCACTATTCGATGAGAATACTGCTGAAGGTCAACTTTTAGATGCTGCAAATGCCGGTTACATTGAATTGTTCGCTAAATCAAAATCTTGGAATTCGGTGTTGTGGCTTATCATGAATACCCTGGTTGAAGATGGTAAAGCGATTTACACTGGCCAAGAATTGGGCAAATTGAAGAGTTCCCTACCGATAGTTTGGAAATAATCAGTTTTCGCCGATCTTCGCCAACCATTCATGACCATACCATTCCCATTGTTCCATGGTCCAACCCTCTGGTAAGCCTGATTCCGGAATAGGTGGAATAGTGGCTGGTTTTTCACCGGTGGTTTCTTGTTCTTCGGCTAACATTTCCGTCGCCTCCTGATGTGAGTTTTCAGCACCAGAAACTTCGATTCCGGCTAACTCACTCATGTCAGATTCATCGCTATACAACTCATCTGCTGAAACAATATTCGATTCTGCTTCATCATCTTCTTGTGTTTTGTCAGAGAAATCCATTTCCTGAACCTCGTCTTCCCATGAATCATCGGCTTCAATACCTCCAGTAGCAGAAAGACCTGCGCTCCCCTCAAGGGCCTCTTGATTGACAATGTTCTTTTCTTTAGGCTCGAATGGAACTCCATAACGCTTTACTAAGTCACTGATTTTACGCTTTTTGATAACAAAACTGACCAGAATTATTAGCACTGTTGCGACAACAAATATGCCCCCGCCGACAATTGCAACATCCTTGACAACACCCATCAAACCTTCATCCTCATCTAACAAACCAGCTTCTTTTTGAGCAGACCAAGCGGCATAAGATAGGTCTGCTTCGCCTTCTGACTTATCACGGTCAAGATATTCACGATAATCCAAATCGTTCCAGTTTTTGCACGGGATTGATTCATTGCCTGTTTTTATGCAATAATTTTCTAATGTTTGAAACTCAGGTGCTGTGTCATCAAAATCTGAATTTGCGCCAGCACCATCGCGATCCCCGTCATACCACTCGAGATGATTTGTTGGGAAATAATCTGAATCATCATCGTATTGATCTCCATCAGTATCGAGACAGCCTAATTTTTGCACTATGGAGCCGTCGGTTCTAATCATTAGTGTAGAATTACCAGGTATTAATGGGCAAGCATCAGGATTTAACGCTGGGGAAGGATTGTCGCCATAGCCATCTAAATCTGAGTCGGACCATTGTGTGATATCGGAAGGTAAAGCGTCTGCACCGTCTTCTATTTCCCAATTAGAGTCTGGGTCTGAGTATTTATCTAAATCACTATCTAAGCAGCCAAGCCGGTCAAGGGTTGAAGTGCCATAAATCAACGGGCAGGCATCGGGATTATTGCCGCTGCTATTATCGCCATAGCCATCACCGTCGGAATCGCTCCATTGGGTAGAATCTATTGGGAATTTGTCACCATCAATTCCGGTTGAGTTATCACCATAACCATCACCATCCAGGTCACTGTTTTGGGTAGGATTATTTGGAAAAGCGTCTGAATTATTACCGTCGATATTATCACCAAAACCATCACCATCAATATCAGAATACTGAGTGGAATCATACGGAAACGCATCACCATTTATTCCCTCAGGGTTATCTCCATAGCCATCTAAATCACTATCTTGGAATTGTGTGGAATCTGATGGATA
>CAYPPO010000017.1:0-18414 GCA_964412625.1 uncultured Candidatus Poseidoniales archaeon | reverse complement strand
GCGTTAGTTTGCAAGTCTAGAGTAGTTTCTGCCCAACTTACTGAATCATAATGGTAAATCTTACCATTGCCAGAACCGACGAGTAAGTTGTTTGAATTATCTTCATAAAGTGTCGATATGTATGAATTCGGACCGGATAGTTTCCTAATCAAATTGTTACCTTGATCGTAAATATGGACCTTGAAGTCCATTGCACCGAATGCCAAGTCTCCATTAGCCAGTATTAAAAATGACAAGAATCCTGATGATATTGTATTCGATTGATAATTTGTTGGACCGTTTGAATCATATTCAATGGCTTTCCTTTGGCCAGAACCATATGACAGCCATATGTCGCCATCAGAATCCCAATCAATCATATCTGTTGTGTCTGTATTGTTATTATAATACATGACAGTAATAGACTGCAAATTAAATGAAAGAAAGCCTAAATCATGGCACAGCGCCAACATCAATTCTCCATCATCAATTGCGGCAGAGTTTGTGCTGAGATTCGTTTCGTAAGTCCATGTAGGTGTCAAAATTCCAGCGCTGATGGCATTCTTGCTAATATTCCCATTCACATCAACTGTAAGTATGGAATTGTCTGTTAATCTGTGGAACAGAACAAACTCATCGCCTTCCTGTGTGACACCATTATCCACCAAATTCGCTGATGACAGTTGCGCTATCATCGGACTTATTGTGCAAAAAAGGAAACATAACACAACAACAGAAACCCGGTTCATAGCCCTGCCAAATGCTTTGAGGATATGAAAACAGCGTTAATTTGCCCACCAATCACTCTTCGGCATCTGATTTATCTTTGCCGAAACTCTTCGGCGGTGGAGAACCTCGAGTTTTCTTAACCGGTTCTAACATGTGCTTGACTGGAGTAAGTTTCGCAAGATTTGTTTTAGATTGCTGTTGTGGGGTCATGATCTTGGCAATTGGTCTAAGGGTGCCAACCTCTGAATTTTCAGTGAGCTCCGTCGCAACCTCACTGGCTTCTTGCTCAAGAATTTCTCGCTCTTCAACAAGTTCAGAAACTTCTCCTGATGTTGACTCTGATGTAACCTCTTCTTTTGGAACAAGCTCTGGTGAACCTAACTTCTTTATCGGTCTGGGAAGTATTGCTGCAGTAGCAGGTTTTGCTTCACCTATTGGTGACTTAATGGGTCTAATCAATGGCGAGGTTGGAATCAACGGCTTAGCACTAGATGTCGGCGCTCGCATTCCGGATAACCCAATATTGGCAGTAGGAGGTTCTTGATTGACGCCGCCACCGAGAATTCCTCGCATTGGACGTCCACCAGTAGCGCCTAGTGAAGTCATTCTAGCACCCAAGGTGGACGGATCTGGTAATGTCATTGGTTGTTGTCGATCTTGACCGGAGATTGATTGCATCCACATTTGGCGTTTTTCGGCTTTAGTATCTAGGTTTTGCAACTCTCTGAACTCTTCTTGTCGCGTTCTGAAATCTTCTTCCTCACTGTCTATTTCACCTTGAATTTGCTTCTCGACCGCTTCTCGCATCTTGATTTCAGCAGTTTCTTTGAAATTATCCATCTTAGTGGTTAGGTTTTGTAATCTATCTCTTATCTCAGCCCGCTTTAGGCCTAGTTGAGCTTCAATCTCGGCGCGGATTAGCGCCTCGCGCTTTCTTATCTCGATCAGTGCCTTGTTGCGCATAATTTCTTCACGCTTGTCGAGTTGTCTGTCAAGTTGTGAGGCAACCTCCTCTTCCTTGCGTTGCTTGAACTCCTCGAGTCGGTCTTCCATATTTACCTCCAATTCGAGAGCTGTTTCTTCCTTGAGCAATTCCAAATGAGTCTCGAAAGTTAGCCGCTCGTTACGTAGACCTGCATCAATTTCGGACATAATCGCCTTTCTTGCCGCAGCTTCTCGAGACTGGAACTCCAGCTCCAAGCGCTCAGCCCATTCGGTTTTCTTGGATTCGTATTGCTCTTCAAGTTGCTCTCTTAGCTCGTTTTCTCGATCGTAACGGAATCTAGCCAAGCGATTTTGAATTTCCGCTTCCCTCGCACTTCGGTAACTAGTGTATTCTGAATCCATACGCTGTTCTAATTCAGCCTCAATGTCTTGCTTGAGCGTCTTTGAAATATCGTCGACTGCCTTCGAGAAAGTAATGTCATACTTTTCTCTGAGCCTTGACTTACGGTCTGATAAACGCTCGTTGTGCCTTGATTCGAGTTGCTTTTCAATTTCTACTCGTAACTCATCCTTTCTTCTCGCAATGGCGAGTTCGACATCTTCTCTCATCTGCTGCTCTAGGTCATCAGTCTCTTGACGGAGCTGGCTTTCTAGTTCAACCTGAATTTGTTGAGCGATGTCTTCCTCTAATCGTAAACTGCGTCGGTCATACTCTGACTTCAATCGCGCTTCGCGTTGTTTTAATCTAGCCCTGAGTTGTTGCTCAAGTCTAGTTCTAATTCCTCTGCGCAATTGTTCTTCCCGCTCAGAAAGTTTAGCCGCGTGACTTTCTTCGAGACGATTTAGTTCATTGATTTCCATTTCCTTGAAACGTGATTGCATTTCATCTGATAGTGTTGCTTCAATATCTCTAATTCTACTTTGCAAGTGTTGATTATAATCCAACGCAATACGTTCTTTTTGAATTTCTAACCGCTGCTTATGTTCTTTTTGAAGTTCAGCCTCTATCTGGTCCTTGAGTTTCTCTTTATGTTCCTCAATTCGGACATCCTGCTCGATTTCAAATTGCTCTTGCAAAGCCTCTATTTTTCGGTTGAGACGTACATCATACTCAAGGCGTAGTTTAGACTCCTCTTGGACTAAGGCTTCTTGCTCCATTGAGATTAATTCTGATTCCATCTGTTCTCGTAGCTCTTTCTCTAAGGCTTCTATTGTCAAATCATGTTGGATTGCTAAATCTCTAGCAAGAGTTTCTTGCATTGCTACAACACGCTCATTAATTGCTTGTTGCCTAAGTCTTCGTTCCCGACGAATATCAGAACGTAAGCGCTCCTCATCACGAAAGCGGGCGCTGGTCATCTCACTTTGATTTAGAGACTGAGTCGTGTTTTTTGTGAATTGCGACCGTAAGGCCGATAATGACATTCGGTCATTGGTTTTACCACTGCTGCGAATTGATTCAAGAGACTCTCCCTTCTTGCTATCGCTCGCACTCATAGTACCCATCCGAGTGTTTATCCGCCTCTAATCATACATAAGGTACGCGATGATTTTGCCGCTTAAGACTGCGTTTTGCCGGGTTTACTTGACACACCAATAGTACTGAAAATCATTAAAATTTGATGACAAATTTCTTGTCACAAGCCGGGCAATCAATCTCACGTCTTCCAGGCTTCTTTTTCATACGTAAACGACGATCACAACCGGGACAAGCAATCTCAATTTTAGGGATATTTGGTTTGACGGTGAATTGGCAATCACAAGAAGCGCACTGTAGGTTTGCCGGTCTTGCATCTACCCCGACAATAAGGACTTTATCACAACCGGGACAACTTACTTTTTCTTGTTGCCATTTTTTTCTAGTTCCCTCATGCTCAATTTTTACCCTTGCAGAGCACATTTGACACTGCACTTCGCCTAATTCCTGCGGCAACATTTCATCGCATTTAGGACATGAAAGAGGTGGTGGAGAAATTCTAGATTCAATGAACATTTCTTCGGACATAATATCACCTAATCTTCGCCGATTAAAGCGATCTTATCCGGTACAAAATTCCAGGGTAGATTTAATTCTATACCCATTTCTGCTGCTAGTTTCTCAAGTAGTAGTTTCGCACCCACGCGATCTCTAGAACCCTCGAGTGAAATAACATGTGCATTTTCGCCAGTAAGGTCCGGTGATGCTACTTGACCTGCATTGGTTAACGGAGGCGGTGAAGCACTGGATATGGATAGAATTTCGGGCAAATCAATTCTCTGTGATATTTTCCACCATCTAGCTCTGCCTTCATCTCGATGATTCTCAATCAAACCGAGTGATGCCAACTTCTTTAGATGATGATATAGATTATAGCGGTCCACATTAACAATATTTTGCAATTGGACCGTACTCATTTCCGGTGAATCACTCAATGAGATGTATAGGCTTCGTCGAGTAGGATGTGCTAATGCGGCGGTTATCGGGTCTGCTCTTACTCGACTCATCCCCGCACCGATTTGGAAGAGGCGCTTCTATGGTTTAAGATGTCGCGTGATTTTGGTTTGGCAAAACAAGATTTGATGACTCTTTACCGAAGTAATGTTCTTTCAGTTGTTTGAACAATTGAATCGTGTCCTGCCACAAATTTTTGGTGGTAACAAATAGCATTGAGAGTATGTTGCCTTTGCCAGAGAGTCTTGCGCCATTAAAAATCACTAACAACACTGATGCTTCATGAATCAAAACACCAACCCATAATTCGTTATAAAACCCGTTGATTACAGCAAATACTAGAATGAAAGTAATCGAAACTGACATAATAATATTACCAATTAAGGCACGATTCATTTTCACGGACAAATCATAAAGTTCAATCAGCATCTTTGGCTCATCGCCCGGGAACATGACATCTGCTGCCTCGAGGTTCACCGATTCCCCAGTACCAACAGCAACGCCTACATCTGCGACTGCTAACGCAGCTGAGTCGTTAAATCCATCTCCAACCATCATAGTAACATGACTTTTTGAACGATTGTTAACCCATTCAACCTTATCTTCTGGCGATAATTCACCCAATGCTGCAGATTCCGACAAGCCGACGCTCTTAGCAAAAGCTGTCACTGATGCTTGTTGATCGCCAGATATTATTTCGACACTGATTCCACGGCTTAGAAGGTTGTGAATTAATTCTCTACTACCCTCTCTAGTATCGTCATGGATAAAAGTAAACAACGCGATTGCAGCTGAATCTTTGGTAAGGACACTAGCACCTAAGCCATCACGGTTAGCCTGTTCAATTGCTTGAGCAATATCATTAGGAACAGATATGTTGTGTTTTTTTGTCATGTCAGCCCGAACAAATGATACCTCTTTACCGCCAGCAAAACCTTTGACGCCAGCTTCGATATCTGTTATACCAGCCACTTTAGATGGCTCGATTGACTCACTTTTTAGATATTCTAGAACCGCAACAGCATACGGATGCGAGGAGCGTTTTTCTAGGCCGCCAGCAAGGGCTAATGAGGATTTACGCTGCCGACCTTTTGCAATAATAATCGCACCGATAGATGGTTTTCCTGATGTCAGAGTACCTGTTTTGTCAAGTAGTACGTGATTTACCTTCGACATTCTTTCGAGTATGTTTCCGCCTCGTACGATTGCTCCCATCCTTGATGCCCTGCTTAGGGCTGCAGCATGAGGCATGGCTGCTGCCAATAATAACGCGCACGGACAGGCAACTACCCATAGTAACAAGACTATCCACCAATCTTTTATTGGATAGAAAAGATACCAAATCACCAATGCGCCAAATAACACAATTGGAACCCAAATTGCGGTAAACTTCTCAATTTGATTCTGAATAGGCGCTTTTTGATCTTTAAAACTGTGGACGGCTTCTATCAGTCCGGATAATCGTGTATCGTAACCAACAGCGGTAACCTCGAGCAAAACTGGTCCGCGTGAAAGAACCAGTCCAGCATTCAACTCGTCGCCTTTGTTCACATCTACAGGAGCAGATTCTCCTGTCAGTGGTGCTTTGTCAAGAGCGCCATATCCGTCAACGATTATCCCGTCTGCAGGAATTAGTTCACCACTTCTAACCTCTAAAATATCACCAATGTTTACTAGATCAAGAGATATTACCTCATGCTCTTCTGTTGGTTTATGATGTTGGTTTGAAGCCATCTCTGGAGGTTGGATGGATGGAGCTACAGATTGCATTGAAAAGGCGCTAAATTGAGTGGGATTGGAGAATTTTATTGATGGATGCAATACCTTCCGTGCAGTTCTAGGGATTCTATCCAAACCCCCTTGCATTAAATCTCTTGCATTATCAAGCGCACGATTTTCTAAATGGCCAGCCATAGCCACCAAGATTACGACCATCAGCGCTTCTCCCCACATTCCAAGTATTGAAGCACCAATAACGGCAATACTGGTCAACACTTGAAAACCCATTTGCTTTGATAACAGACTAGCAATAGCCTCATGGAACATTTGCAGGCCACCAACTAAGACACCATATGCTCCAATTAGCCCCAAAATAATCGGAGACCACTCATAGTATTTCCCAAGCAAGAGGATTAACAAAATTGGTATTGCGATAGCACCGCCAAACAATCTCCATTGGTCCGGCCTCAACCTGGTTGTTGATGCCTCGATGAATTTTGGTTCAATTCCAATAATGTTTCTTATTGAATCGTCTCTAATCTTAAGGAGTTCTTTTCGGGGTGCTGGAACCAATTGCAAGAGAATCTCGTCATCTTTGGTAATCTCTACATCAAGGACTCCAGGTTGGCGCATCATTAGTTTCTTGACGTCTTTTTTCTGGATATTGTTCCGTTTTGCAACAACTTCAGCGTTGGTTGATGATAACAAATTAAGTGGTACTTTTGCTGGATGACCAAGTGATTTCATGACCGATGAAACCTGAGACATTAAGCCATGGTCAAGGTCGACTGTCAACTTTATTTCACCGGAGGTAACCGAAATTTCTGGGTCAGAAACTTGCTTAAGGTGTGATAGTCCACGCATAGCCTTGGATGCGCAATCTGGACAATCCATACCTATCAATGGCCAATCTACTTCATATTTGCCACCGGCTTGCTCAACCACCGTTGTATCGAGTATCTCGGCGTCAATTATATCGACAGATTGCGGCTCCTCAGTAATTGGTTGCGGCTTTTTTTTCTGTCGTTTAGATTTGGGGGCTTTAGCATCATCATCTTCCAGTGACAGAAAGGACTCTTCCTCATCCTTACCCGCCATGTTGTATGGCAGGGGTTGTTGTTGATGAATTATATCCTATGATGCTGTCGTTATTAGATGCGAAAATTCATGTGATAAATCATATAGGATTAACTATGCAGTGGCTTCCTGATAACTGGAGGCCAAAAGTGGTTGCAGTGGATATAGACGGAACCTTAACCAATCAAAATAAATTGATTGAACCCTCCGTTATCGATGCTTTACAGCGATTGGAAAAAGCAGGAATCCCGGTAATTTTAGCAACGGGAAATGTTAGAGCCATAACTTATGGTCTGTGGCGATTTTTGAATCTCAGTGGACCAATTTGTTGCGAGAATGGTGGTGTCTTGTGGCACCCTGACTGGGGTGAAACAAATTATCGCGCTGACGGCAGTGAGGCAAAAGCCGCTGCACAATGGCTAGCAACACAAATCGATGGTTTGCGGTGGGAAGGTATCGAAACCAATCAATGGCGTGAAAGTGAATGGTGCTTAGCACCAGATGAGGATTTAGAAAAAATCACTCATTTGATAAAAAACAGCGAATGGTCACATCTATCTGTAGTTAGAACCGGTTTTGCAATTCATCTAATGGAGCCGCAGTTATCAAAAGGCTCTGGTCTAAAGATTATCCTTGAAAGAATGGGCATACAGGCTACCGATCTACTATGTGTTGGTGATGCGCCAAATGATCTTTCGATGTTTGAACTTGCTGGGTGGTCAGTTGCTGTAGGGGGTGCTTTTGCGTATGTTGCAGAAGCTGCTGACGTGGTTTCACCGTTTGCCCACGGCGAAACTATTGCGCCACTGGTCGATGCTATTTTATCATAAATATTCAATTCCACTTACCCAATACTACATTTTTTAGAATCTACCCAGAAAAGCAACTTCATGGCTGAAGCCCAAAGCATGGACGATGATTATACCGCAGTGACAGTTGCTACAATTGTCTGTGTATCAATTATCATCATTGCTTACTTTTTGCTTTCAAACATTGGCCAGGTAGTATCTGAAAAATCAGGGAGTTTTTCCAATTCCTCTGAGTTAGCCCTATTATACCGGATAATTTGTTGTGGATTCTGTAGTTACGCGATAATCTACATGTTCCGATGTGGCCCAGCAAACATGCATGTTGTCTTATTGAAGGATAATGAAGAGTTGTTAATACACCCAGTCGGAGTGCAAAAATTTGTCACATTCTCCTCATGGACCCTACTGACATGTACGGCGTATTTTTTGTCAGCAATTATTAATCAACTACAGTTCATTTTTGAATTCTCTACGATAACATGGCTTCCTTCGCTCCAGACAATCCTATTTTGTATGAGTATATCTATGGCATTTTTAACTGCGACAGTCGTTAGATATATCATCTTGCCAGATATGGTAAAGAACAAAAACCCACACAGTCATATGTTCCTATATCATGAACAAATTATGCATAACTTTGCCGCAATTTTTCTTGGTTTTGACTTACTACTAAACAGGCCTGAATTGAGCGCAGAATTTGCCATCTTTGGACTACTCATTGGCATTGTATACATCACTTTTGCTTACCTATTAGCCTATTTTGGACCGGGATATTTCGTTTACAGTTTCCTCCACCCACAACCGAAAATTGCTCCACTGTTTGCTACTGGACTTGCCTTGTGTATTGCGCTATTTTATCTCGGGCTTTGGCTTATCACGCGATTAGGAGACTCACTATTGTGGTTACAATTAGTCATCATAACTGCCTGGTTATTGTTGATTGTGCAATTCAGAATTAACGAAAATGGTATCCAGACGAACTAAGTTAACTACAATCTAATGTTACGGATATATTCGCCTGTGTGTCCAATTATCACCTGCTTTGCAAAGGATTACTCGGTCATGAAGCCTAAATTCTCGACTAAGCCAATATTCAATTTTGTCTACTGTGATAATAAAACCTCCCCAAAATGGCGGTGTAGGCACCGTTTCGCCGCTAAATTTGTGACTAAATCCGTCAAATACTTGATGTAATTTATCCATACTTTCTAGCTCCCTGCTCTGCTTTGATGACCAAGCGGCGATTTTACTATTTCTCGGTCGATTAGCAAAATATGAGTCAACCATTTCACGATCCATCTCCGCTGCACTGCCCTCTACTCTTACCTGTCTACCTAATTGAGGCCACCACAGAGTTGATGATGTTCGGCCACAAGCGAATATGTCCCTTGCCTTCCTGCTTTCTAAATTAGTAAAAAAACCAATTTCTGTGTCATTGATATGACGCATCAATACCATTCGATTGTGCGGATTACCATCTTTATCAACGGTCGCTAAATTCATCGCATCTGGATTAGGTAAACCTAGTTCCTTAGCCTCATCTACCCAGTCTGCTAATAATCTAAGAGGAGGGGTTAAATCAATCAAATCAAATGGCGACTGATAATTATCATTGTCTAGAGCCTGTGCCATACTACACCCGAAATACTGTTGCTATTTTTAGAGATGTTTTATGGCCTAAATTGACTAGATTAATTTTGAATATGTGCCCAAATTGCACTAACCATGCAGCCTGATGCTGATTCTGATAATCGAACGCATCAATTTTGGGGTAGCGATGAAAAATCTGCAAGCCAGCAACAGTTCTCTCCTCTGCAGCAACAAATAATCATCACTAATCCAAAGTATAAACCTGCGTTGAATCTCAGAATAATATCTACCGGAATAATAGTACTGGGAAGTTTAATTGCAATTGCATTACCGTTCATTGGAATTGAGGCCAGCGAGTTTCTTCTGTTTGAGATTTCTGGTTATGTATGTTGTAGCTCATTCATTATAGGACTGTTGGTCGATGCTGTCTATCTTAAAGGAAAGTCAGATTGGGAAACCTCAATTGGTCTTGGAAATACTTGGAGTCTTGTATCTCTGGTGCTTAGCATAATGGTTGCAATTGGATTGATAATAATGCTAATCATTACTATACTAACTAGGATTGAGTACTCATAATTATGGTGGCGAGGGCAGGATTCGAACCTGCGAAGCTTTACGCAGAGGATCTTGAGTCCACCCCCTTTGACCGCTCGGGAACCTCGCCAATATGATACCGGTGGTGGGTTTCATTCTTGACTATTCCTCTTCAAGAATACTCTCGGTGGGCTGGGAAGACCTATGCATTTCTTGCTTCCTAATGGCAATTTGATCAAGGTGATGTTTAGTATACTGTTCTAATTCCTTGCTCCTTTGAATGTAAGAATACGAGAATCCACCCACAACTATGATGAGAAAGATTACCACTAATCCAACTGTGCCCAGCAAATCTTGTTGCTTTGACTCAAATTCCTCAACGTTTTCCACCACCACGGATTGGGAGCGAGAATAATTTTCTAATGATATGATAATTTCAATATCCCCAGTTGTCCAAGCCTCAATATCCCATTCAATCAACTCCCATTCGCCACCGTCGAGCTCTATTGTACGAGTTGCTAATGATCTGCTGCTGTTATCAAACAGGTTTACTTTTACATTACCCGATTCTAAGCCTTGATTTACTATTCTAGTCAGAATTTTGACGGACTCTCCATCCATTGGATTTTCAGTTCGCACATCAACAAGGCTTATTCTAGGGTCGAAATCACTCCAAGTTAATGTCGGCAGTAGTGGTTCTGACGTCGTTCCAAAGCCAAACATTTCTTGCCCTGAGTTATCTTGTAATGTGAGCCAAATCATCAGTTCATCTCCCTGGATTATCGTATTACTTGGCGTATTTGTGAGATTGATGAAATCACCAAACTGATACGTATTATTGACACCTCTGGTTAATGATATATTGCGCGTGTATGGTATAACATTTTGCACTGAACCGTCTCTTATGATGTTCCAATTTACCACTAATTCTTGATGAATTAAGTCTGATGATTCAATAACGGTTCCCGCAAAAAAAGTTCTATTCAACTCACTAGAGTATAATCGGAGTAGATCTCTTAATTCAAGAAGCAAAAGGGGTCTTGACTTGTCGGTGTGAACAACACCAACCTCTGATGAGTAGTAATTTCCTTGCTTAGATATACTCCACAATTCAACCTGGAAACTATCATGAACAGAGTTGTTTGGAATAGTAAATTCGCACTTTATTAGACCATCTTCGAAATAGATAGATTCAATGAGTTGTGTGTCATTATTGACATGACAGCCTATTTGGTCTTGAGGTGATAGATTGTTTAATTGAATACGTGAATCATTGTGGAAAAGGTTGGCAACACTTGTTATTACATCACCTGGATTAGCCCACAACTCGCCATCTGACGAGTAACCAAATGGGCTTACACGGTCGATTAACTGGATGTTATCAACTGTGACCACTTCTTCGATGTCCCATGATAAACCTCTAATGTATGATGTTCCAAGTTGTAAATCTTGTCCGTCGTCAAATAGTTTCAGTGACGGTATACCGGAGAGGTTCGAATTTGTTTGTGCTATTTCCCAATCAATAACAAACTTCGTGGTAACAAACCATTTTTGTAATCCAAAGATTTGCGAGATTTCCACTACTGGCTGATGAGAAAAGCAATCTACATCGTATTGAACATACGCGGTTCTTGGAAAATAATCGATGTTGCATAAATTAGGTGATTCCCTGCCAACTAATGCTAAACTTATCTTGTCTAACGAAGTTATCCCATTATAGTCAGTAATTGAGTAGGTAAAGGCATGTTGATAGGATGGTAATAATGAATTATTCACCAAATCGAGTGAAAGTGATGAAGGATCCATCAGTGTTTGAAATTGGTCTTGAACAAATATTGTTGCTGCATCATTAAACTCACCAAAATTACCACCAAGAAGGAGCTCGTTGCCGGCCAAGTCTTTCATCTCAAATACTAAGCTCAGTCGTCCAGACTCAAATGGCCCTTTAACCTCCTGCCAAGAGAATGCTGGTATATCCAACACTGCAACATTAGATGCATAATTAACCGAAACCGTGGTAACTCGGTATTCATCTTTATCCATTACGGAATCTCCATTCGTATCGTCAGTATACTCAGACCATGAATAAACCATTAACTCGGTACCTAGTCCTTCGACATCTTCGACAATAACCTGGATTGGAATATCTTGATTTAGTGTCCATACAAGATTATCTGCCGGAATTAACCCATTGGGATTGTAGACATTTATTGCAGCAATAGATGGGCTTGCCACATCAAATATGAAACGGGTATTCATGCTAGGTGAGGTTTGATCTAACGCAGTGTCACTTGCCTCATCAATTGGTCCAACCCTCGAAATATGCACGGATAGTTGAATCGTTGTATTAGATGGCACATCCCCAATATTTGGTGTGGTAATTTCTTTAGTGAAATAGCCCATTTTAGCAATATCAGTAAACCATGCCGACGACCAACCTACCTCATTACTACCCCACCCATCTGGTTCGCCTGAGGCATTTATGGGCGGTAATGCCGTCAATCTAATTTCTACTTCAGCATCACCTTCATCCAACAACGGAGAGTTTATTCCTTCAAATCTAACTGTTCCCGAAACTGTAAGATTATTATGTTGTGAAATCCGGTAAGGCCAGTTTTGATTTGTCCAATCATTGATTATGTTATTTGTCGAGTCAACGACTGACAATTCAAAAATCTCTAAATCATTTTCAATTTCATTGAATCGAGTATCCCTAATCAATACTGCTGGCCCTGTCACTAAACCATCAAAGTCCGTTGAGTTAACCATCCAAGCTACATTATTTACATCATCTAAATGCCATGTACTCTGAAGTGTCCAATTAACTAGGCAAAAACCGCCGTTGCATGATACATTTGTCTTTGCTGGTATTATGCTTACTTTTTCCCCGCCAAATACTGTGTTGAAGGAAGGGTTGTCTGAGCCTAAATCGATTGCTTCTACAGTGAATCGTTTTTCATGGTTGGTCGAATCAATCGATGCAGTCAATTGTACACTGTCAAATCCAAACTCGCTGTAGGACATTGAAACTGGATTAAAGCGCCAGTGTGAGGTTTGGACTGAAAGCTCTTCGCCCGGCAACCACTGCTCTTTATCGATGCCAATAATACGATCTATTTGATGTAAATATGATTTGTAGGCGAACTTTGTGGTAACAGAACCAAAGTCGGTGTTGACTGATATCGGGAAATCAATAGTTTCGGCCGTCGACGCATTCTCTAATGCATGTTTAATCGAATTAAGTTGATTTATGGCTAAATCAATGGTCAAATTACTCACTGAGGAGATTGCTAACATATGATTTACCTTTATCTCGACTTCAGTAGAAGTGTACAGGGAAAGAGTACATACGATAATACCAACATTTCCGCCAACTGGATTGAAACTTGTGCCACGATTTTGACAGTTATTCTCTCTGACTATTTCATACGATAATCTATCTAATTCATACTGAGCGACAATTTCATTGGTATTCAATAGCCGCAATTCTCCTGATGTGTCGCTTGTTATTTCGGCACGAATCTTCATCGCTGCATTATCGATTGTAGGCTGTGGATTATCAAAATCTAGTAAATGATAACTTAGATTCAAAATCTGACCTGGTGCAAGTGTTATGTCATATTGCCCAAAATCATCAGACGTTTGGGATATATCATCGATCATCACCGACGAGAAGGTTTCAGTTTGGAATATAGATGATAGTCCTGGATATGTAACATCAGAATATAGCTCATTTGTTGAATCAACCATTCCGATTGCAATATTCTTTGATGGCAAGACACACTGAGGAATGTATTGAAAATAAATCAAACTAGATGTATCGTCTAAAGTAAATGAAACATTATCAGCGAGTGTTGGAATCAAGAATTGATTGTCAAACTCTACAACCATAGAATCAGTCTGTTGATTGGTATAATCCACGGAAAAATAATCGGAACGATAAGACACATTACGGCCGAAACTTGTTATTTTGGCGTCAATTGATGGGCACGCAAAATCAGTGCTAATTGATAGCTCTGATAAGGCACTCGTGGTAATATTGCCTCGTTGATCGACGACTAGATTCTGGTTGAGGTTGGTTTGATGGAGCAAGTTAACTAAGTGATATGAGTCAAAATATGAGGCAACCCCCATTTCAATCCGCTCTAGTTCAGGAGTAACATAGCGGCTATCACTTGACAACTTGGCTTTAATTTGAATACTGGGCACCTCTGTTGGATCGAACGATAAATCAATTGGTAATGTCAGGTTTGAATACCCGTCGATTACTGAACCACTGGATGAATTTAGTACATCAAAAACCACTCGTGTCCCGATAGGTTCACTGACTAAGCCATCGATTTGTGCCCAGCCAAAGTTTTCGTCCGGATAGATTGGTTGAGAAATCCAATTACCGCTCTGCTTGAACACATCGATTTCGATACCAACGTCATCAACATACCAACCGTCTAACTCAATTAATTGGTCAGAAAAGAAACTGAATCTAAAACGTACCTCGCTCCCTGATAAATTCGATATGTCATATTCTTTAATCTGGAATGGTAATGATGAATTCCGACATCCATTGGCGATTGTAGAACCATCGAGAATCCCTTCACCAAAAAATGGGGAATTGGTATTTGCGCTAGAAATTTGATCGTGAAAATCACCTATTCTGGCAGGCAAATACCACCAATTTATTCCACCGTCTGTTGAAACAGAAACTGCCCCTCCATCCCAATTTGCTTCGGTGCAAACCCAACTGTTGAACGTTAATCTTGCTGATGCGCTTGATGGAATTGAGTACTCAGGGGATATCAAATGAGTATACATTTCATTGACATATTTACCATCTAGTTCTATTCCTATTCCATATTGTCCAGAACTCCATGCATCAGGACCATAAATTGCCCTCGCCGGTATCTCTCCATGTGTCCATTTATTTTCATCTTGTGAGGAAACTGCCCAGCCTAAAGGTAATTCATCGAAATCATTGAAAGAGAAGATTTGACTGTGCTGCGAATATAGCCCCATATTCTGTGTCCATTGCCATTGATTAGGTGTCAGTACTCTATTTGTCAACCATCCGTCAGTAGAATTCAAACCGACTGATGGTGGTGAATTAAAATCCTTGAAAACATATTGTTGGCTATTGGTTGTGCCTCGATTGTGATGGAAAATCAATCGATCTATTGCAATACCTTCCCAGCCCGAAGATGCTGCGCCGCCATAATTTACCCCCGCATTAGTGAATACTGTAAATTTGAACAGAGTGTGATTCAGACCACCCGAATTAGTAAAATTGTGTCCTATTGGCAGATAGATTGGCACCCAACCATTACTCTCACCATAATACAGATTGCCATTATGCCATATACCTAGCCCGGGGATGCCATAATTTCCAGATATCGTATTCCATGTTGTGCCATTATCAAATGAAAATTCAACCGTGAGATAATCATGTAAATAACCTTGAATATCCCAATTTGCGTTTATTTCTAATTCATCTAGATAAGGGAAATTAGTTAGATTCGCCGGTATGATGAACTCTGAAACTGAATTGGGCAAATAATCTCCAGAAAAGTTACCATGAAACCACGCACCTTTACTACCACCCTCATTGAATAAACTCACTTCATCAATAAACCATCCACCTCTATCCACAGACACTTGGCTAGTCTTGACACAAAATTGTAGGCGAGTGCTAGCTGAAGTGTGACTGAAATAGGAGTCAAGAGATATATTCACCGACTGCCAATTGTTGCTGTTTGGGTTACTGGTAATCGTGCTTGAAAAGGGCAGGTTGCTCCACATATTACTGCCATCAAGAAAATTTATTGTCACCTCATCGGATGATTCAAGAGCCATCCAATGAAGAAATGACAGTGAGTAGTTGTTAATGATCTTCGGAACGTCAATTAATGGACTATTAATACACGCCTCAATATTTGAATTTATATCCCCATTACCGGTAGTTGATAAGAAAGATGTGTTGTCATAGCCACTGTTAGGTAAATTCATGTTCGAGGCACTAACTAGAGTGGAATTGTTTTGCACTATTGTCCACACATCGCCACTTGGCCCACTACCTAGCCAACCGTCACTTGGAACTGGTGAGGAAACCTCAAAATTATTCACGGTATTTGCGGTATTAACTCTCTCGAGTATCAAATTTTGAGTAGTTGATGATTGTTCAACATTTGTTACACTACCATTCCAGACAAAAGTCTGGTCCTGGCCAAAAGTGCTGTTTTGATATGGAACAGAATTCCATATGGAGGACAAGGATAGATTAGCCTCAGTAATGGTATGATTACGAGGGACTTGCAAAATACCTGTATCTATTTTCTCAACAAAGGTTAGGTTTTCATCTGGCTCAAATGTAACTTCTGATTGATAGTTATTCTCAGGCTCAGTCATCAATGCTTGTGATTGAGCAATCACCAAATTGGAAACTGAGGTTGCAAGTATCAAAAGTACGAGAACTGTTGGTGCATAGAACAAGCAAGAGGATTTTTCTCTTGGAAATTGGCTAGCCACTTGATACCACCTCGCTACGCGAGGTGAGGTCCTTGATTATGAACCAGTTGATATGATGATTCAATATTAATGTTCAAGTCCTTTCATATTCGAGGCTTAGTTATGGCGGAGGATCGATATCTCGACAAAGCGCAAGCGCGAGATATCGAGGAAGAATTGTTTGCCACAAGAAGACAACAAGCTTCGCGCAATATGCCTGTGCCTTTGCCACGCCAAAACTTTTGGGAAATGGTCGGAAAGTTGCTCGCGGGTATCGATGCTGAAATCCAAGATATGCTGATGAATGGAATCACTGGACTAAGACTTCAAAACGCTCAAAAACGACAAGCAAACATTAGAAGAATTGCTTCTGAGTTGTCACGGAAACGCCTAGTAACTATGATGCAATATCTTGCTAGTCAGTCCCTGAGAACCGATTCTCAGCTAGGTATTAATCAAGAATTACAACCTATGGACTGGTCGCGCCATGATCCTGCCGAGAAAGCGTTTTACACAGGAATAATTACTCAGATGGACCGATTCAAGAAAGAGATTGATTGGGAATCAATGCAGAAAGGAATCCTAGGAGAAGGATTAGTAGATAGAAGAAAGCACTCTAGAGGAACTACGCAGCTAGATTCATTCATTGAAAGTCCAGACGGGTTGACCGGTCAATCGCCTCCAGAATTGATAATTGAGAATGATGAACCTGATATTGAGATAATTGATTCGCAATATGATGATGAGGAACGAATCTATAATGAGGAATGGCCTGATATTGATGAGTATGTCAAGTCTGACTTGGAAACTAAAGTAGAAATTGATGAGAATGTAGAACCGAAATCGTCCAAGCATCCAAAAAAGCACATGGCAGCCATGGAATTGGCTCCTTCAAAGAAAAAACAGCAAACCTTTACCGAACAATTACCGCTCGAAAAGCCTGAAGTCCCTGTTGAAGATGAATCCTCAACCGATGAGAATGAAATGGTTCGCATAAGAATTGTTCAGTCACTGCCAGACGCCATTATGTTAGGGGATGGCGTAGAAATCAATTTAGAAGCAGACGACATACACTTCATCGACAAAGAGACGGCTGATTGGCTGGTTGAATCAGGTGTTGCTGAAGAAGAGAGTCTCTAGTTTCAGTTTGCAACTCGCATTGATAGTTCAATACTAACGGTGTCTGGAATCTCGATTCTAGTCACTTGTCTAAGTGCAGACTCATCCTTTCCGGAGTTGATGTCCATTTCCAACAAACGCTTGTGTACTCTGAGTTCCCAATGGTCGTAGGTTTCACTACCTTCGCCATCAGGAGCTTTTCTTACCGGTACAACCAGTCTTCTGGTCGGTAGTGGAATTGGCCCCCTTAGAGAGATTCCACCAGCATCACAGATGGTTTTGATTTGGCTGGCAACTCGATCAATATCTTGGTGATTCTCACCAGTCAATTTGATGATTGTTACCGCTGCCAAATTTAATCCTCCAACCTGTTAAGCCTCAATCCTTAGAATCACTTCTTTTCGATCTTCAAACAGACACCAGCAGCAACTGTCTTACCCATGTCACGGATAGCGAAACGGGACAGTTCTGGGAATTTGTCCATCTGCTCGATAGCGAGCGGCTTAGTTGGTTGGAAACGGATTAGACATGCGTCACCAGTCTTCAAGAATGACGGGTTTGCTTCCTTGCCAGACTTGTTGGTCTTCTCTAGAAGTTCCATGAACTTAACAGCAACTTGTGCGGTGTGTGCGTGGAATACTGGAGTGTATCCAACTGATACAGCCTTTGGAATATCCATCAACTGAATTTGTCCGACGAAGTGCTCGTCGTGTCTAACGTATGTTGGCTCACTGTCTGTGTAACCAGCAACGTCACCACGGCGGATGTCGTCAGCAGCTAGACCACGAACGTTGAAACCAACGTTGTCGCCTGGCTCAGCCTTTGGTACCATTGTGTGGTGCATTTCAATCGACTTGACCTCAGCAGACTTTTGTGATGGGTTGAAAACCACGGTCTTACCAACGTTTAGAGTACCTGTTTCAATCTTACCGACTGGTACAGTACCGATACCGGAAATCTTGTACACGTCTTGGATAGGTAGTC